>CAYSAG010000015.1:0-35587 GCA_964428935.1 uncultured Planctomycetaceae bacterium
TTGTGAATTTGGTCGAACGTGGCCCGAACGGTGTAGTGGTAGCGCCAGCACAAGCCAGAGACAATGGACAGGCCCTTCTGCTTGGCCAGCTCGCAGGTTTCCATGACCGAGCGGACGCCGGGCGGGTCGACGGCCACGGGCTTCTCGACGAAGCAGTGCTTGCCCGCCTCGACGGCCGCTCGCAGTTGCATGGGTCGGAAATGCGGCGGTGTGGCCAGCAAGACCACGTCCACGCACTCAATCAGTTTCTTGTAGCCGTCGAAGTCGGTGAACTTGTGGTCGTCGTCGACCACGACCCGGTCGGCCAGCTTCTTGTTTTGCTTCAGTCGAGCCAGACTGGCCTCCAGCCGGTCGGCGAAAATGTCGCACATGGCGACCAGCTTGGCCTGGGAGTCAGCGTTCAGAGCCTGCTGAGCCGCTCCGGTGCCCCGGCCGCCGCAGCCAATCAGCCCCACGCGCAGCACGTCGCTGCCGGCCGCGTAGACGCTGCGGGACAAGGCGCCCAGCGCCGCGACGCCAGCGGCGGCCGCTGCCCCTTGCTTCAAGAACGTCCGACGAGTCGTTCCGTTGCTCGGTTGTCGTCGCGTCATGGCACGTTCTCCCTTTCTGTGTGGACTTCGTCTGTCGGAAAAAAGCTCGCGTCCCACGCGAACCGTCACGCAGGAGGGCGAGAGACTTGGTCGGCTCGGCGCCGGTGTGGCCGTTGACAAGCTCAACGGTTTGCGCGGGTGGCCGGGCGTCGAGCTGGCCCCTGTCGGTTCCCCGACGCCCACGCAACCGCCGCCGTCGAAACCGCGTCGGACCGCGGTCCGTTCCGCTCTTGCGTCCACACCGAGCGAGGCGGGCGGACACCCGAAGCTGCCGCGACGCGTCGGCGCAAGCCAGCCCGTCCATTCCAGCTCACGCCGCTCGCTGGCGCCCGGGTGTCTCAGAGCTCATTCTGTGCTCTTGCCCTGCGTTTCTCAACGCTGCGCCGGCAACCGGCCGCTGCAACCGTTCAGGCTCCGCGTCGTCCGTGCCGACCAACGTCAGCTCGTTGACGCGGCGAAGGCCCCGGCTCGGTCCGCAGCCTGCCGCGTCGGCACGCCGTGTCCCAGTGTGCGGGGACTGGCCAGCGAGGAGCCGCCCGTCGCGGCAGCCGAGCCCGTGGACAAAAAAGGCCGCGGCCCTCAAAACTGCGGCAGAGCCCGTGCCCGTCGGCGGCGTCCGCCCGTTGAGCCTCGGCGTTGCGGAGCGGGTGGTTGAAGAGGCACGTACACCTTCTCGCCCGCGCCCGGCGGCCCCAGTCTCGACACGTCCACACCCACCGGCTGGCTCACCGGCGTGGAGCGTCGTCCGCCGCCGACGGCCCGCGTCGAGCCACCCGCCCCAACCGGCCGACCCGCTCCGCCAACCGACCGGCCGCCGAGACTGGCCGCTCCCGACCTGCCAGCACCGCCGACCCGCACCTGAAAGTTCTGCGGGCGCAAACTGCCGGGCCCAGCCAACGCCGTCGGAAGCCGGGGAGCCGCCACGTTCCACTGCGGGCGGGAAACTCGTCCTCGTCCCCACGCTTGCCGCCACCCACCGGAAACCGAACGTCGAGCCGGTTCCGCCGCTCGGTGAAAAGCCGCCACGCCAACGCCGAACGCGTTCGACTCTCCCCACCAGTCGACAGACCCAGCCGACGCCAGCGACTCGTCGGGAAGCAGCGCCGGAGCCGAGCCCGCGTCGCCGACCGGTTTCAGCGGCAGGAACACCGTTCGGTCGACCAGGAACGTCAGCGGACGGCCGTCCGCCACCTCGGCCTTCCGCGCCGGCTGCTTTTCGCTCGCCGAGCCGCTCGCTGACGCGCCCTCGTTGCCGCCCGACGAGCCTCGGCCGCTCAACGCCGCCGCACGCCCGCTCGACGCCGCCGCACGCCCGCTCGACGCCGAGTCCTGCCCCGCCGCCGACGACCGGCTCTGGCCGCTCGGCCGCTGGCCCCCGCCACCGCTCCAAGGCACCTTCGAGGGCACGTCGAAGAACACCTCGCCAGCCACCAGCGTGGCCGAGCGGAAGTCGAGCAGCGAGCGGAGCTCCGGCCTCACTTGCAGCGGCGGCACGCGCACCACTCGCGTCAGCGAAAGCAGCAACGAGTTGTCGACGAACAGCGTCGCCCGCGGAACGCCGTCCACCACGGGTCCCGGACTGACCAGGTAGGAGTTGACAAGGACGCCCGTGAGCCGCGGCTGCCCCTCGGTTCCGGCCGACGCGGCACGGCCCCGCCACTGAATCAACCCGTTGCAGCGCGAGTCGCTGCTGCGGGGTCCGAGCACGTGAACGTTCCGCAGCGTGAACGAGCCCGACCGCACTTTGAGGAACCACCGCGGGTGCCGGTTCTTCGGCAGCGGACCAAACGCAAAAACCGCGTCGACCAGCTCCACGTGTCCGTCCCGCACCGAGACGAACGCCTCCAGTTCCCGACCGCGTCCGGGCGCCTTCGGCCACAACACCAGCGGCTGCTCGCCGTGCTCGAACCGAATTCGCACCGACTTGCCCGTCACCAACAGCGGACTGCAGTAGTGTCCGCCGCTGCCGGAAACCACGACGGTCGTTCCGTCGAGGCACTGGTCCGACGAGACGAACCGGCCCAAGTCCTGCTCGGCCGCCTCCAGCCGGACCGTGTGAGTCCACTTGTTGACCCGGTCGAGCGGCCAACCGGCGGCCACGTACTGTTCGGCCCGCTTCAAGTTGACGCCCGACGGCACGACGACGCGGTCCACCCGACACCCGGGACGTCCGCCGTCCGTGGCCGGCACGCCCAACGACAGCGAGGCCGAGTCGAGCTGCTCGGGCCGAAGCTCCCACAACGGTTCGTCCAGCAACTGCGGCCACCCCTCGGCAGAACACTCCACCGACACCGCCTGACCGCTCACCCGCTTCAGCCACTGCTCCCAGTCGGTCACCTCAACCGTTTCGGTCTTCAGCAAGCAGGGCCAGCCGAGCAGAACCGAGTTGCGCAGGACCCAACGAACGCCGCCGGTCGGCTGCGTGGTTGCGGCCCCGTCCAGCCAGCCCGTCGTCTGCGGCGACGGTTCTTCTTCGCCAGCCGGCCGCTTGTTTGAACCGCCTGCGTCGGTCAACGGCCAACCGACGGCGTGCACCAGCGAGCCTTCCGAAGGAAAGGCCGCCAGCACCGAGTTGACCACCGTCACCTGCAGCTCGGGCACCGTCCGGTCGGTCGCTGCCGAAGCGCTTGCAGCCGTCGAAGCCGCCGGCTCCGTCGCGTCGTCGCGGCTGGCGTCGTCCCGACCCGACTGGCCGCGGCCGTCTGCGTTGCGACTGGCGGAGTCGCGGCCGGCGAGGCCGCGGCTGGACTCGTCTGGTCCCGCCACGTCGGGCGCCGTTGAGTCCGACACCAGCCGCCACAGGTCCGAGCCGCTCAGCGCGGTCGTCGACAAAAGCACCAGCCGACGGTCCGGCCGCCGACGCACGCTCGGCCGGCTGGCCGCGGTGTCCTGCGCCGAGACGGCCGGAGCCGCCTGTCGGACGACCGTCACCCCCGGCCCGCTCCGCGTGGCCCACGCGCACCCAACCACGCAGACGTCGGCCAGCGGGGCTCGCACCACCAGCGGCAGCAACCGACTGCCGCGAAAAGTCGAGTCGGCCAACAACACGTGCACGCGCCGCGACTCGGCCGCTGAACGAGCCTGCAAACCGGCTCCGGCCGAAGCGACCTCCAACGCCACCGTCGGTGGGCCCTCTGGCCCCAAGACAGTCCACGAGCACTCGACGGCGCAGAAGTCCGCGTCCACCACCGACACGGCTACGAGCGGAGCCTTCTCACGCCGAGCCCCGTCGCCGGGTGAGGGACCGGCTCGGCCCGCGTCGCCGGCCGGTCGGTCTAACGAGGGTGCGCCGTCGGTTTGTCCGGCTGCTCGAGCTGCGCCGTCGCTTTGTGCGGCTGTCCGAGCTGCGTCGTCGGCTCGCCAGCCCGTCCGGGCTGCGGCAGCTCGGTCGGCCAGCACGACCAAGTGCACGCCTTGAAGCGTCAGCCCGCCGCGGACCACCTTCAGCAGCGGCTTCCGCGAGCGACCGTTCGGCAGCAGCACAACCACCGGCTCGCTCTGCCCGGCCGGTCGCACCCACACCGTCTTGCCCACCAGCTCCGCCTCACGCAAAAAGAACGGGCCCGCTCCGTCCAGCTCGACGACGCCGCCTTCGGGCGGCAACTGGTCCAGAGCCTGCTGCAAGGTGGGCAACGTTGAGTCGAACAGGCAGAGGTCCGAGACGCGAACGGTCGGCCAGTCTTCGTCCGGCGTCGGCCCCACTCGGCTGCGGACCCACCGAGGCAGGAAGTCGGCTTCGCCTCGGCGAGCGTACGACTCGACCGACGGCAAGAACAACGCCGTCCGCTCCGGCTCGCCAGCCTCCGCCCGGTCCGACGCGCTGGGCAACTGGACGTGCTGCCGCTGGCTGGCCGACCGCTCGGGCTTCGCCACGGGCAACGTGACGCGCCGGCGCGAGCTGCCTGTCGGCCGCGACTGGCTGGAGGCAACGGCCCCGGGCGGCGGTTTCGAGCGGTCTTGGTCGGGAGTCCGCCCGCGCGAGCCTTCTGCTTTGGCGGCCGGCGGTTCGTCCGCAGCGACCGGCCGTCCTTTTCGAACGTTCCCGGCGCCCGGCCCTTCCAGCGCTCGCGAAAAGCCGAAAACGAGCAGCGCCACCAGAAACACGGCCAGCGCTCCGGCCACCGCCGCCCAAACCCACTTTGGCGGCAGCCACCACCGACCGCCCGGCTCCGCTTGGCGTTCGGCCGTCGGCTGCGTCAGACTGTCCACACGGGGAGGCAAAGGCAACGGACCGGTCTGCGTGCCCAGGAATGGCTGCGAGTAGCCGCCCGAAGACTCCTGGCCCGCCAACGCCTCCAACAACTGTTCGGTCACCTCCGGTCGGCTCGCAGCAACCGTCTCCAAGTCCTCCAGCAGCTCGGCCGGCGTCTGGTACCGGTCTTCCGGCTTTTTGGCCATCATTCGGTGCAGCACCGCGACGACCGACTCCGGAACCGACCGGTTCCACCGGCGGGGGTCGGGTGGAGGCTGGTTGGCGTGAGCGTTCAGTTTGGCCAGCAGGTCGCCTTGCGGAAACGGCGGTCGGCCAGTGAGCATGTGGAACCACGTGCAGCCCAGCGAGTAAATGTCGCTGCGAATGTCGGCCGCCTTGCTGTCTCGAGCCTGTTCGGGAGGCATGTAGTCGACGGTGCCGACCGTCGTTCCCGCTCGAGTAATGTTGCTGCGTTGCGAGTCGTCCAGCGAGCGGGCCAGTCCCAGGTCGGTCAGCTTGACGGTGCCGTCGTGGGTGACCAGCAGGTTCGACGGCTTGATGTCTCGGTGGACGACCCCCCGCTCGTAAATGTGCTGCAGCGCGAGGGCCACTTGCTGCACAATTTCAATGGACCGGCGCACGGGAATGACGCCGCGTTTGCGAATCAGTTCGTGGACGTCGGTCCCCTCGACGTACTCCAGAGCAATGTACAAGTAGCCGTCCGCCTCGCCGGCTTCGTAGACCGTGACAATGTGGTCGTGCTTGAGCTGAGCGGCGGTGCGGGCTTCGGAGCGGAACCGCTTGACCAGCGTCGGGTTCGTCGCCCGTTCCTTCGGCAAGACCTTCAGCGCGACGGTGCGTTTGAGCTCGCTGTCGCGAGCCAGGTAGACCGCGCCCATTCCGCCCGCCCCAATCTGCCGCAGGATTTCGTACTTGCCCAGCCGTTTGCAGTCCGGTGGCAACGGCGACTTGGGCGAGCCAGCACGCGCAGCCCCCGCTTTCTTCGACGCCCCTTTTGCTTTCGGTGACCCTTCTTGCGGCATCAGTCCGACCCCGCCGGCAACCTACCGTCTCGGCCCGCTCGTCCAATCCTAGCACCGGCTGAGGGCGCAACCAAGTGGCTCGGGGCCCCCGCGTTGGGCCCTGCGAAACAGACCAACGCTTTGCCGGACGTGTCGGTGTACAGCCAACTGCCCCGAGACCGCTAGCCCAATTTCGCCCCAACCGGGGAACTTGAGCTAGCCACCGTAGGCCGTCCTTCCGCGACGTCACTCACTCCCACTCGATTGTGCTCGGCGGTTTGGAACTGACGTCGTACACCACTCGGTTCACGCCGCGCACGGTGTTCGTAATGCGCGTCGAAATCCGCTCCAACACGTCGTACGGCATTCGGTACCAGTCGGCCGTCATGAAGTCGTCGGTCTGGACCGCTCGAATGGCGACAACGTCTTGGTACGTCCGAGCGTCGCCCATGACGCCGACGGAGCGGACCGGCAACAAGACCGCGAACGCCTGCTGCACCTCACGGTAGAGGCCCGCCTTGCGCAGCTCGTCGATGAGAATGGCGTCGGCCTCGCGCAGCTTCTCCAACCGCTCCTCACTGACCGGCCCGACACACCGCACCGCCAGGCCCGGTCCTGGAAACGGGTGACGCCACACCAAGTCTTCGGGCAGTCCCAACGCCAAGCCCATTTGCCGCACTTCGTCCTTGAACAAGTCCCGCAGCGGCTCAATCAGCTCGAAGCCCAAATCCTCGGGCAAGCCGCCCACGTTGTGGTGGGTCTTAATCGTCGCCGCCTGGCCGTCCGGGTTGGCCCCCGATTCAATGACGTCCGGGTAAAGGGTCCCCTGAGCCAGAAAGCGGGCGTTGGGAATCGACTTGGCCTCCTCTTTGAACACATCAATGAAAATCCGGCCAATGATTTTCCGCTTTTCCTGCGGGTCGGCGACCCCGGCCAACGCGTCCAGGAACTTGCGTGACGCGTCGACCACGTGCAGGTCCGTCTGGAAGTGCTTCGTAAACCGCTCCCGGACCTCCTCCGCCTCGCCCTTCCGCAGCAGTCCGTTGTCCACAAAGATGCACGAAAGCTGCGAGCCAATGGCTTTGTGGAGCAAAGCCGCCACGACCGACGAGTCCACCCCGCCCGAAAGCCCGCAAATGACGCGAGCCTTTCCAACCCGCTGCCGAATCGACTCCACTTGCTGCTCAATCAGCGAGCCAATCTGCCAACTGCCTCGACAGCCACAAATGCGTCGGACGAAGTTGCCCAGAATGCGAGTGCCGTGCTCCGTGTGAGTCACCTCGGGGTGGAACTGCAGGCCGAAAATGGGGCGAGTTCGGTGCCGGACGGCCGCGAACGGACAGGTCTCGGTGGCCGCGAGCGAGACGAAATTCTCGTCCAACCGCTGGACCTGGTCGCCGTGACTCATCCACACGACGAACTCGTCCGGCAGTCCCTCGAACAGTTCGCTCTTTTCCCGAAGCCGACAGACCGTCCGACCGAACTCCCGGGCCGGCGCCGAGCCCACTTCGCCGCCCATGGCCCGACACGCCACCTGCATTCCGTAACAAATGCCCAAAACGGGAATGCCGAGCTCGAAGATTTCCGGGTCGGGCAGCGGGGCGTTCGGGCCGTAGACGCTGGCCGGCCCTCCGGACAACACCAGCCCCTTCGGGCGAATTTCTCGAATTCGACTGGCGGGCAGGTCGTAACGCACCAGCTGGCTGAAGACGTTCTGCTCGCGGATTCGCCGAGCAATCAGTTGGGCCGTCTGCGAACCGAAGTCCAAAACCAAGACGACCTCTTCGTGCAGTCGGTCCAGCGGGCCCCGGTACGCGACGGACTCAGCCGGTCGTTCCGAAGTCGACTTGCCCTTGAAATTGCTCGTCATTTCATTACGGCCAAAAGGTTCTTGCGGCGTTCGCCCGGAGAAGCAGAACGGTCTGTCCGGCTGGACCAGACTGCCAGCCCAAACGCTGACAACGAATGACACACCACGAAGCCAACCATCCTACCGGCTCGACCGCAAAAAACAATTGCCCCCGCGTTCGGCCGTGCGAGTTCTCCGTCCCCACCGGTGCCCGAGCTGCCGCCACTGGAGCCGGCGGTCAGAGACGACGCGTCGTGCCGACGGTCGGACGCGGTGCGACGTGCCGGCGCCGGCACGCTCGGTTTCGCCACCGGACGCCGCGACGGCCAACCTTCGACACGACGAAACGGCGCGGGGCGTCGGCCGAGCGTGTGAGGTCCACGGCCGCGTGCTTCGCCCAAGGGCTCGCTCACGCCCGAGGCGCTCCGTCGCGTGGCGGAAAGGGCGAGGCGTCGGTAGCATTGACCCAATGGACGACGCGAGCGCTGCGTGCGCCCGCGGCGTCCCCGCAGAATGGTGTCACTACAGGACGGTGTCTCCACGAAACGGCGTCCTTCCAGCAGCGAGAAGCTTCCGGAAGGACGCTGGGGCCCAAGACGGAAAACGCACAGAACGAGCTCGCTTGCAGAAACTCGCTTGCAGAAAAAAGGGAAACCGCCATGAGGAACACGGCTCGTTGCGTCGTCGCACTGGGACTGCTGTTCGCAATGTGCCACCGTGGGACGGCTGCTCCGTCCGGTGACGAAAACCTGGTCAAGAATGGTCGCTTCACTACGCTCGACTCGTGGCAGCAGAACGACACGCTGCGTCGATTTGGACGCGTCGTTCTTCTGCCGGAGGAGCACGGGGTCCGGGTCGAAAACTCCCACCACACGCAGGACGGCACCTTGTTTCAGACCATTCGCGTGCGAGGACCGGCGTGGTTAGAGATTTCCTGTCGGGTCAAGCACGGAGCGAACACGGGGGCGTCGGTGGCCGTCGTGGCCTTGGACCGTACCGGCAGGCCGCTCCAGACACTCATTCCCTTCCACATTGGAACGTGGGAAAGCACACGCTGGGACAGCTACCGCAAGACGGTCTCGCTGCCGGCTTCGACCGTGCGAGTTCGCGTGGA
Organism: uncultured Planctomycetaceae bacterium; assembly: GCA_964428935.1. Taxonomy (GTDB): domain Bacteria; phylum Planctomycetota; class Planctomycetia; order Planctomycetales; family Planctomycetaceae; genus JAADHY01. The sequence goes on from CAYSAG010000015.1 coordinate 8,768, forward strand.
ACTGTCTGTCCTCTGCGGCAGCTGTTCGTTCGCAGACTTGACGGTTCGGCGGGTTCCCAAACCGGCCCCCAGTCGGCCTCGCATGCACCTGTTGCCGAACCAAGGTTTTTCGGTCCAGCGGCTGGAAGTGGAGCGTCCGCTGTGGGAAATCTTGGTCGACGACTTGGACGGCGACGGGCAAGAGGAACTCGTCGCCTGCGACGTGGACGGTCAAGTCACAATTCGGGGAGTCGGCCAACCACCGACGGCCCGTTACCAGCCCGGCGCTTTGGTCCACCACTTCGCCACGGCCGACCTGAACGGGGACGGTCGGAAAGAAATTCTGCTGACGACAACCGACCCACGGGCGTCTTTGCAGGCCATTGATTTGTCCGGGCGGCCAGTGGCGTTCTCGCAGACTCCGTGCCGCGGACTGATCGAAGCGGCGGACATGGACGCCGACGGCAAGCCGGAAGTGGCCGTGGCGGTCAGCGGCGGAGTGGCTGTTCTGGACCACCGGGGCAAGAAGCTGTGGCAGGTGGAGTACCGGTTGTCGGAGTTTCATTTTGCAGACGTTGACCCGCGTCCCGGGCTGGAGCTGGTCGTGGCGTACGGCGGCCCGCGAACGCAGTTCGTGGTCTTCAATCAGTCCGGCAAGCGACTGAAGACCGTCCAGTACAAGGACGACCGACGCATTTTCCTGCGCGAGTTTCGCGTGGCCGACGTGGACGGCGACCACGCGGCCGAAATCGTTGTCTTGCGCGACGACCACTCGGTGCTCTGCCTGCGCGGCGACCAGTTGGTTTGGAAAAACAAGCTGCCCAACGGACTTCTGGGCGACCTCGGCTTGGTCCGCGTCGCCGACTTCGTTCCGTCGCTGGACGGTCTGGAAACGGCGGTCATTGGAACGCACTACGTCTTCCTGCTCGACGCTCACGGCACCGTCGTTTACCAAAGCTCGGCGACCCGCCGCTCGGCCGACACCTTTCTGCGGCAATGGACGCCACAGAAACTTCGTCCGCTGACGGCGGTTGTCGGTGCGGGACGTCCGGCGGAGCTGTACCTCGGCTCGTCCGGCCTGCGTGACCCCGCCTACTACCGGCTGCGGTTCGGTGCCCGTGACCAACTCAGCCACTACAAAGTGCCGGACCACGAGCGGCACCTGGACGCACTCTACCAAGCGGTTCGAAGCCGACGTGCCCTGCCGGTGGTCGGCCACGCCAAGTTCAAGATTGTGTACACGAGGAATTGGGCCAAGGAGTCGGAACAGTCGCTGCGTGCCTTGCGTCGGCTGTTGGACCGTCTGGAGACGCCGTGGCTGGAGTACACGCTCATGTACGACCCGAGCGACCTGAAGGCTCACCCCCGCGGCGTCAAAATGACGACCGACCAAATCGTCGAACGGGCCAAGCTGTTTGAGCGGCTTCGGTTGCCTTTCGGGTACTTTGCCGTCCACGGCGGACAGGCCTGGATTTCGGACGAGGCCATTGAGCGGACCATTGAGGCCGCCCCCACAATGTTCCGCTTCCTGTACGTGGCCGAGGACACCGAAGGTTTTTACGACGCTCGCTTCAAACCGTTCATGGCTTGGTGCGACCGAATGCTCAAGCTGTGCAAGCAGCACGGGCTGAGGCTGCTGTTCAAGGAAAAACACGACACCTGGGCCGTCGTCGCTTCCGACCCCGAAATTGCGGCGCGGTGGTTCAAGCCCGAGTACCGCGACACCATTGTCCCGCTGTACTCCACGAACCAAGTTTTTGAACCCGAGGTGCAGTGGAGCGGACTGGTGGGTCTGAAGGCCGCCGGACTGTGCCGCGAATTCGGCATGTCTACTCAGTGGTGGAATTGGGGGGAGTGGAGGAACCGGGAGGTGAACGCCGCCTTCGTGTGTCCGTCGGACATTACGTTGCGACTGGAGTTGTTGGGAGCGGCGTTGGGGGCCACGTGGTTCCACATTGAGGGGGGCCAGCCTTACTTGGAAAACGACTTCACGAAAGGCTTCTCGCCGCTGGTCACGCGGCACCGCGAGCTGGTTTACGAGCTCATGCGCAAGGGGCTGCTCAACCCGAACCTGCCGCTGGCGAACCGAAACAAGGCCGTGGTGGTCCGTTCGTTCCACCCCGCGCTGGCCAAAGCGAAGGCCGAGGGCAGGAAAATCATTTACCCCTACCCGTGGCGGAACGAGCCGTCGCTGCGCAAAGGCTTCTTGGCTGCCGTTCAGTTGTTCGAACCCTACCGGCCCGACGCGTTCCCCCGAATTGCTTACGGCTCGAAATTCAACGGCCAGACGTGCTTTCCAACCACGCCCTACGGCTGGGTTCCAATCGTTCCCGCCGGTGTCGGGTCGCTCCAGACGCAGCTGACCGTGGAGACGGACGGCGACCGAGTGAAAGTCGGTGGACGGTGGCGGCAGGCCGACGAGGCTGTGTCGGAGATTCGAGACGTGTTCCGTCGTGGAGCGGGGGACTTGCCGTTACAAGCGACCGGAGCTTGCGTCGCCGTCCGAGGTCCGTTGGACGACGGACACCAGTACCTGGTCTACCTGCTCGACCCCGGCTACCTGGCGCCGCAAGGTGCGACGGCAACGCTGAGGGCGCAAGACGGCCGGACCTTGCAGGCGGTCGACCTGGTGACGGGGCAGACGGTGCCCTGCCGTGGCGGGTCGTGTACGGTGCGAATTGAGCCGGGCGCGTTCCGGGTTCTGAAGGTCACATTAAGGTGAGCCGGGCTGGGCGACCGGTTGAGGAACGAGACAGAGGGACACACGGAAGTGCGTTGCGCCGGTTGACTGCGGTTCGGAGGACCCGGCTCTTGCCGGGCCGTGGCGTCTGGGGGCGCGGGTTGGGACGCACGCGGAGGACCGCGTTTCTCCGAGACCGTGCTGCTTTTCGGGACTTGTGAGACAAGGACTTACGGCGATCAGGTCTTGAGCGGGAGCTGGAAAAAAACAAGAACTTCTTTGTCGTTCAAGAATCCAACCCGCTGCGGTGGTGTGTACTTTTCGACAGGAGGCCGAAGGATGAAAGAGCGAAAGGAGGCGTACAAGAGCGACAGGACGTTGCCAAGGGCTCGGATTCATCGCGGTTTCGATTTGGGCTGGGGGAGGTGACGGAGCGACCGACCGTTCGGACTGTCGGTCTGGAGCGGCGTGGCTGGGTGGGGCTGCCACTTTGACAACGTTCCTGCTGGCCGGAGGCGTCCTCAGACTGCCTAGCTGGCAGTTGGCTGCAAGTCGCCGGACGGCTTCGCCCGGGGCAGTCGTCGCTAGTGCTGCCAAGGAAAAGGGTTACATCGCCTTGGGGCTGAGAACGCGGTCGGTGGAACGGCCGTTGCAATTTCGGCCCGTCAAATTTTTCTCTCGTGTGCCCGCGGCGTCGAACACGCTGCGAATGGCTGGTGAGCGATGACGAGCAAGCGGGCATTCGGGCCAGCGGCCCGGACTCGCTTGCGGGCTTCTTTCTGCAACGGGTCGGTTTTGGCCGCGGGCGGCTGGGAAAGGCGGCCAACTGGGAACGTCACTTTCTAGGAGGGCTTCTTGAGCCGCCGTCTGGGGTGGTCTTGGGTAGCTTGGTCGGAGCAGAACGGTTGCGGCGAGAGTGCCTGGAGCGGTGGGCGGTGGCGTCCGCCCGTTCGCGGTCGTCTCTCCGGTCAACCCACTGCTGGCTCCGGCCCCAGTTTGAAGGAGCGAACCAATGCGCATTGGGTACATTTCCAGTTACCCGCCGATTGAGTGCGGAGTGGCTACGTACACGCAGTACCTGACCGACGCCATGCGACAACTGAAGCAGGAGGTCTACATTGTCGCTCACCAAGGCGCGGCGGGCCGGAACGTTTTTCCGTCTTTCGACTACGACGACGCCGACCTGGCCGAGCGTGCTTTTCGGACAATGGTCCGGCTGACGCCCGACGTGGTGCACATTCAGCACGAGTTTGGCCTTTACGGCAAGCACGCGGGAGTGGCCGTCGTTCCGCTGTTGATTCAGTTCCGTCAGGTGGGCATTCCGGTCGTCACCACGCTGCACACCGTCTACCAGCAAATCCCCGACTACCAAAAGGAACTGCTGAGGGCCATTACGACGCATTCCGACCGGCTGATTGTGCACGAGCCTTACCAGTTGGAGTCGTTGAGGACACAGATTGGCTCGTACGTGACCGACAAGACGGTCGTCATTCCCCACGGGGCTCGCTTGGTCGACCCGGTGCCCGCCGCCAAGGAGAAACTGGACCTCCCACCCGACGCCAAAGTAGTTTTGCTGATTGGCTACTTCCGACCCTCGAAAAACTTCGAGCTCATCATCGACCTGTTCCCACGGATTCTGGAACGCTGTCCGGACGCGTACCTGGTGGTTGCTGGAAAGGTCCGCGGCAACGAACACTTGGAGTACCGCGACATGCTCATGCGGCGGCTGGTCGAATCGCCGGCCCGCGAACACATTCGACTGGTTCGCGGACAGCTTCCGCAGCCGGTGTTTGACTTGATTCTCTCGTCTGCCGACGTCGTAGCCTTGCCGTACAAGATCGTCTCGCAAAGCGGAATCATGGCTCACTGCTTGGCTTTTGGAAAGCCGATTGTGACCAGTCGAAACCGGGCGACCGAGCTGCTGATGGGCCGCTGCGACGCCGGCGTGCTGTGCAGCGAGCCCGGCGACTTCGTGGACGCCATTGTCCGAGTCTTGACCGACTCGAAGCTGGCCGCGCAGCTTTCGGAAAACGCCCGAGCCTACGTGCGCGACGAAATCGCTTGGCCAATCATTGCCAAGAGAACGCTGGAGGTGTACCGGTCGCTGGTCGACTTCGAGTTGGAGGAACTAGAAAAGGTGCACGTGGTGCAACTGGAGTGAACCGGGCGGCCTGCGAAGCGACGGGACGAGCAAGGGCGAGCTGGGGTAGAGAACGCCGACGGGCTCGGCACGCCGGTCACCCGCTTTTCTGGCCGACCGCACCGTGCCAGCGAACTGCTCTTGCTTCGCTCCAAACGGATTTGCATTCTCTTTTCTTTCGTGTTTCTGACCTCTTTTGTGTCTCCGAAGTGCTCGCGGTTTCAGAACGGGGTAGCCACGAATCAGTTTGAAAGAACGGAGTTGGAACGAGAGCCGTGACGAAGTTGTACTTGCCGTTTCGTCGTTACCACCGGAACCCGATTCTTACGGCGGAGGACATTCCGTACCACTGCAACACGGTGTTCAACGCAGCAGCGTGCCGCTTTCGGGGAAAGTACCTGCTGCTGCTTCGAGTCGAAGGGTTGGACGGCCACAGCCACTTCACCTTGGCTCACTCCGACGACGGTTACAGCTTCGCCGTCGAGCGCCAGCCGTGGGTGCTGCCCAGTACGGACCCGGAGTTTGAGCCGTACGAGCGTTACGGAATCGAGGACCCTCGCATTACCCAAATCGGTGACGAGTACTACGTCGTGTACACGGCGTTCGGGCCGTTCGGTCCACGCGTGGCCATTGCTCGCACCAAGGACTTTCGCTCGTTCGAACGAATTGCATTGGCCACGGAAACCGACAACAAGGACGCCGTGCTGTTTCCGGAAAAAATCAACGGCCAGTACGTCATGCTCGACCGGCCCGGCGGCTTGGGAGGCCAGGCCGGTTGCATTTGGATTACGTACTCGCCGGACCTGATTCACTGGGGGCGAGCTCGCGTGTTGCTCTCCCCTCGAGCCGGTTGGGGCAATTCGAAACTCGGAACGTGCACACCACCCATCAAGACCGAACGCGGCTGGCTGGTTCTGTACCACGGCGTTCGAGTCACGGCTGCCGGTCGTCTTTACCGAATCGGTGCCATGCTGCTCGACTTGGAAGACCCCAGCCGCGTGATTGGCTTCACGCCACACTTCATTTTCGGGCCGGAAGAAATCTACGAGCGAACGGGAGACGTGCCGAACGTGGTCTTTCCGTGCGGTCACGTCATTGAGCCGGACGGAATGCTGCGAATCTACTACGGAGCGGCCGACACGTGCATTGGTGTGGCGGAGGCGTACCTGGAGGAGGTCGTGGAATTGGCGAGCACTTGTCCCGAGGATGCCCCGGAGTGCCCCACCGACTGACGACGCGTTCTCGCTGTGCGACCAAGCGGTCCTTGCCGGACTGCTACGTTGTGGCCGACTGCGGGTGGCGGCGGGCAGCCTCCTGCCGCGAGAGCCTTCGCGAACGGCTGGTCTCGGGCCGCCGAATGACTTGTCTTGCTGGAACGGAGTGGTATACTTCTACGCCGAACAGCACAAGAACTGGTTGCCCCCTTAGCTCAACTGGTAGAGCAACTGACTCTTAATCAGTAGGTTCGAGGTTCGAGTCCTCGAGGGGGCACTGCCAACGCAAGAAAGCCAACGCAAGAAGGCTCTCGCGAGGAGCGAGAGCCTTGTTTTTTGCGCCGACTGCCGGCCAGTGAATGCTTTTGCGCGAGCTGGTCAGTGTTTCCAAAACGAACGCAAGGCGACAGGCGTGGACTGGAAAGGAGCTCCGCGAACGTCCCGACGGGCTGCAAGCGGCCGTCGGCAGCGGCCCAGAACGCCGGCCCCTGTGGGCCTGGTCTTGTGCGCTCCGAGCCGAGCGGAACGGCTCGTCAATTCTCCTCGAACGGCTCCAGCGGTTGACCGGACAGGCGTCGGCGCAAGTAGCGAGCTCGAGCAACGTTACGTTCGGCGGAGTCCAGACGTCGGCCTTGCAGCTTCTGCAGGTGAGCTGGCTGCGTGTGAATGAAAAGTTCGTTCAGCAGCGGGATTTCAACGTCGTCAATGAGCCCCAAGTTGACGCCCAGCCGCAAGCTCGACAGCAACTGCATGGTCTCTTCGGAGCTGATCGTCTGAGCGTTTCGCAGGATGCCGTAGGCCCGTGACACCTGGTCGTGCAGCTCACGTTTTCGGTCTTTCAGCAGGACGTCGCGGACCCGCCGTTCGTAGTTGATGACATTCGGTACGACGGCCTTCAGACTTTCCAGCAGTTCTTCTTCGCTCTTGCCCAGCGTCACCTGGTTCGAAATCTGGTAGAAGTCGCCCATGGCCTGGCTGCCTTCGCCGTAGAGGCCACGGACGGTCAAGTTGATTTTTTGCAGAGCGCCGAGCACCTTGCGGATTTCATTGGTCAGAGCTAGAGCGGGCAGATGCATCATAACGCTGACCCGAATGCCCGTACCGACGTTGGTCGGGCAGGCGGTCAGGTAGCCCAGTCGCTCACTGAAGGCGTACGTGACGCGAGCTTCAATGGCGTCGTCGATTTCGCTGATTTCTTGCCAGCACTCGTCGAGCGACAGGCCGCTGTGGAGGACCTGGATTCGCAGGTGGTCCTCCTCGTTGACCATGACGCTCAGGCTTTCCTCCTGCGAAACACACACTCCCCGCGGCCCGCGTCCCTCCGCCAGCTCGCGACTGATCAACTGCCGCTCAACCAACAACTGCCGATCCAGCTCTTCCAGCTCGTCGACCTTCACGTATGAGAGCTTTCGACCGACCGGCAACTTGAGCAGCGTGTCTCGGAGCAGCCGCTCGATTTCACCACGTAGCGTTTCGTCCGCCCGGACGGCGAACGGGTACTTTGCCAAATTGCGTGCCAAACGAACGCGGCTGGAGATCACGATGTCCGATTCGGGCCCTGTTCCCCGAAGCCACTCGCTGCTCCTTCGGCACAGGCTGTCCAAGTCCATCGTGATCTCCTCGCCTCACCGGACAGAACGCTCATCAGCCCGTCAACGTTCACTCCGAAGTGGTCCCCGATTCCAGTTCGGCTTCCAGCGCCTGGATCTGGTCGCGCAATCGAGCCGCCTCTTCGTAGTTCTCTTCGTCCACGGCCGCTCGCAACTGATTTCGTAATCGGATCAGATGGAAGTGCCGCTGGCTGGCCTGAGGAGCTCGCTTCGGAATCTTGCCGACGTGCTGCGTTTCGCCGTGGATGTTCTCGATCAGCGGCATCAGCTCGTCTTCGAAGGCGATGTAGTCGTGCGGACAGCCCAACCGACCGATCTTGCGGAACTCGCCAAAGGTAATGCCGCAGTTGGGGCAGACCATTTGGTCCATCCGCTCCAACTGAGCGTCGTTGGTCGACTTGTACGGGAACTCGTCGACCTCCTCGTCGGTCTCACCGCCCTCACCGCTCAAGTAAGCCTGAGCACACCCCTCGCACAGGTGCAGTTCCAGCACCTTCCCCTTGCGGATCTCGGTAATGTGCAGTGTTGCCGGCTTCGAGCAGCGACGACATTTTCTCATGAAGAACACCCACGTGACTCCCAGCGAGGTGGTTGGTTGTCGATTTCGCCCGTGGGACGACATGGACCGAAGCCGTCGATCCGCACGTCTGTCGTCCCAACATTGCCCGCACGAACCGGCCGCCGCCAAGCTGCGACTGGAAACGTAACTCCGGTTGCCACACCATTCTGGGGCGACCAGGGTCAATTCTACCTGTGGTCGGGGGACCGTCAAGCGAACGCGCGGCGTGCCCTTTTCGGCGAAAAAACGCACGAGTATTATGAACGGTTCGAGCTGTCAACGCTGCGAAATCAGGAGGCTGACACGGCCAATGAAACACCACCCCGGCTTCGAGGAATTCCGCCGACTGGCCGCCCGCACCACGGTCTTGCCGGTTTACCGCCGACTGGTCAGCGACACGCTGACGCCGGTCACGGCGTACTGTCGCATCGACGACGGCCGCAGCTCGTTCCTGTTCGAAAGCGTCGTCGGGGGCGAGAAGGTTGGACGCTACAGCTTTGTTGGCAGCAGGCCGTTTCTGCAATTGGACGCGTACGGCCGACAGGTCGTCGTGACCGATGGCGCCAAGACTCAGACCCGCACCAGCCCGGACCCGCTCGACGATCTGGCCGAGCTGTTGTCGCGTTTTCGGTCGGTGCGACTGCCGGGTGTGCCGCCCTACTGCGGAGCGGCCGTCGGGTACGCCGGCTACGACGTCGTGCGCTACACCGAACGGCTGCCGAATGTCCCCGAAGACGACCGCCACCTGCCCGACCTGTCCTTCGCTTTCTACGACCGAATGGTCGTGTTCGACCACATCAACAAGACTGTCATTGTGGTCGCGCACGCTCGGACCGACCGCGGCGACCTGCGAGCGGCCTACGAGACGGCGTGCCGTCGCGTGGACGAGTTGTGCGAACAGCTGCAAACGGGACCGTCGGAAATTGCCCTGGCCGACATCGATGTGACAGGCGAGCCGAACGTGCCGTTCCGCTCGAACATGACCCAAGCGGAATTCGAGTCGGCGGTCCGCCGGTGCAAGCAGTACATTCGGGCCGGAGACATCTTTCAGGTTGTCATCAGCCAGCGGCTGGAGCTGGAAACACGGGCCCGAGCGTTGGACATCTACCGGGCGTTACGCGTGGTCAATCCGAGCCCGTTCATGTTTCTGCTGAAGACGCCAGCGGTGCAGCTGGTTGGCAGCTCGCCCGAGATCATGGTTCGTGTGGAGGACCGAATCGCCACGATCCGTCCACTGGCCGGGACCCGGCGACGCGGCGCGACGGAGGAGGAAGACAGGCGGCTGGCCGAGGAACTGCTAGCGGACCCGAAGGAGCGGGCCGAGCACGTCATGCTGGTCGACCTGGCTCGAAACGACATTGGCCGAGTCGCGAAGTTCGGCACGGTCCGGCTGAGCGACGTGATGGTGGTGGAGCGGTACAGTCACGTCATGCACATCACCTCGAACGTTTGCGGCGAGCTGAAAGACGATCTGACGGCGCTGGACGCTCTGCGCGCGGGCCTGCCGGCCGGCACCGTCTCGGGGGCACCGAAAGTGCGGGCCATGGAAATCATCGACGAGATTGAACCACACAAGCGAGGGCCGTACGCTGGTGCCGTCGGACACCTCGACTTCCTGGGCAACATGGACACGTGCATTGCCTTGCGCACAATTGTCTTGGCCGGAGGCAAGGCGTACGTACAAGCCGGAGCGGGCATTGTGGCCGACAGCGTGCCCGAGCGCGAGTACCAAGAGACGCTGAACAAGGCCAAGGGGATGCTCAAGGCCATCGAGGTGGCCGAACGGCAGTTGACGGCATCGAACGGCCGCTGAGCGTCGTTCGGTGGGCGGAGCGAGCAAACAGGCCGACCGGACACTGGCCTGACTGGAGCGGCCGAGCCCCGGTCGAAACGCTTTCCGCGTTCGGTTCAGCAGTCGGAGCGACCTCGTGACTGAACAGGCCCCACACGCTTCCTCACCGCCCGAGCCTTCGCGTGGCCCGGGCCATTCGCTCGACCAGCTCGCGCCTCCTCGCACTTTGGGCGGAATCCTCCGGCAACTCGGTCCCGGGCTGATCATTGCCGGCAGCATTGTGGGTTCGGGCGAGCTGATTGCCACCACGAAGACCGGCGCTCAAGCCGGCATGGCCCTGTTGTGGCTCATTCTGGTCGGTTGCGTCATCAAGGTCTTCGTTCAAGTGGAGCTGGGGCGGTTTACCATTGCCAGCGGTCAGACCACGCTCCGGGCGCTGGACAGTCTGCCCGGCCCGCGGCTGAAGGTGAATTGGGTGGTTTGGTTCTGGGCGCTCATGACCGTTCTGGCCGTGGCTCAGTTGGGCGGCATTTTGGGCGGCGTGGGGCAAGCAATGGCGATCACATTCCCATTGACGGGCGATTACGTTTCGGCCATTGCCGTGCCTCAGCACAAAGAACTGGAGTGGTTTCTTCGGTGGGACGAGGACTTTCGTCAAGGCGGTCCGGTTTTCACGACGCTCCCGCCGGAGAAGCAGCAGCGCGTGCGTCGCGGCTACCAATTTCTGAAGCGGCGGTTGGAGCGACTGGGGCGCCGCGGTCAGGAAGCGCTGGAACGGGTGCGAGCGGGCGAAACGCTGTCCGATCCGTGGACACTGGACGACAAGATTTGGGGCTCGCTGGTCGCCCTCCTCACTGCGTGGCTGCTGTTCTGGGGACGCTACCGAGCGCTGGAGAACACATCGACGGTGCTCGTCGCCACGTTCACCTTCATTACGATTGGCAACGTGGTGGCGTTGCACACGACGGACCGCTGGAGCCTTTCGCTGGCCGACTACTGGCACGGCCTGACCTTCCACGCTCCCGTCACTCTGCGCGGCGCCAACGCCTGGGCGACCGCTTTGGCCACGTTCGGCATTATTGGCGTGGGAGCGACCGAGCTGATCGCCTACCCGTACTGGTGTCTGGAGAAGGGCTACGCCAGGTTCACGGGGCCGAAGGAGCGTCAGCCCTCTTGGTACGAGCGGGCTCGGGGTTGGATTCGCGTCATGATCTTCGACGCCTTCCTGTGCATGGTCGTCTACACAATCGGAACCGTGGCGTTTTACATCATGGGAGCGGCCGTGCTTTACCGCGAGGGGCTCGACCCGGACGGCATGCGAATGGTCAGCACGCTGGCTGAAGCGTACGTGCCGGTTTTCGGCGCAGCGGCCAAGTGGTTGTTCTTGGCCGGAGCCATTACCGTGCTGTACTCGACCTTCCTGGTCGCCAACGCCTACCACGCTCGAATCATTGCCGACAGTTTTCGCCTGTGCGACTGGATGCCCCAGCACGACACCGACCGTTACACACGCGTGGTCGCCGTGCTGTCGCTGGTTCTGCCACTGGTGGCCTTGGTCATCAACGCGACCGGCGCCAACCCGGTCACGCTCGTGCTGCTCTCCGGCACCATGCAGGCGGCCATGCTGCCCATTCTGAGTTTCGCGGCGGTCTACTTCCGGTACCGCCGGACCGACGAAGAGCTGCGTCCGAGCCCGTTGTGGGACGTGTTCCTTCTGCTGTCGTGCGCGGGAATGACCGTGGCCGGTGTCTGGGGAGTTTACAGCCGGTTGTGAGACGGTGCTTGGTGCTTGGTGCTTGGTTCTTGGTGCTGGGGGGCTGGGCAGCTGGTGGGATGTGCGTGGTGAGTGGTCTGTGGTGAGCGGCGCGGAGTGACTGAGAGAGCCGCGGAAGTGGCGACAGAGCTGCAAAAGGACGGCCCGCGGCGGTGCCGCCGCGGAAGGTCGCTCGCTCCGGTGGTCGTCTGTCGGAAGGGCCACGCACCGCAGTGGCCTGTCTTCGGCTAGCTACTCGTGTCGCATTGAGCTTTGGGCGGACAGCGTGTCGCCGAGCAAGAATTGGCCGGGAAGAAAGCTGACCGCGTCAAACGGCACCGAGACCTGAACCGTGCACAGGTCGCCGGTCTGAGCGTTCGCCAGCTGGTTGCCGGGGTCGGGGTTTCCCGGAGCGGCGGTCACACTGATGGCCACGTTAATTAGGCCGGGGTCGATGTTGAGCGTGGTCGAGACGTAATTGCGGACCCACTGGTCGATCTCCTGGTTGGTCGCCCCGTTCAAGACGGCTCGTCGCGTTGCTTCCCGCGCGGCGTTTGTCACCACCTGACTGACCATGAGCGCTCGGCCGAATTCAATGATGCCCAGCACAATGGTAAAGAACAGCGGCAAGACCAGGGCCATTTCGACCGCGGCCACACCGCGTCGGCGCTTTGCTTGTTGAGTTCTCATGGCTGTGTCCCCTCTCGTCTGTTTGTCCGACCACGTTCCCGCGTTGGCGTTCGAACTTGGTTTCGCTCGCCAAGACCGGGTGGCGAGGAAAACCAAGCGGCGCAGACGTCCGGCCCGCCCTCCAGAGCCCGCGTCACAGCTGCCCGGCAGTGTGGCCGTGAAGACCGGGCAGGTCCGTGCGTACGTCCAGTTCCGACGGCACGGCGCCCGCGGTTCTCGACCACACAACACTAGGTCACAGTCCGGGTAGGTCAAACGCGTCGCGCGAAATTTTCCAGCTCGACGGCCTGTCGCTCCGGGCCGGTGCCGGTTGCGGAGCCACGCTCGACCTCGAGCCGCCGCCCGGACTTCCGCCGTCGCGAGCCGCCTTCGCGCCGGTAGAAAAAGCGCGGGCGGTTGAGTGGCCGGCAAGCGTGCGGCGACGCCGTGCAGCTTTTGTCTTCAAGCCTTGGCTGCCGGACCGAGGCTGGACCGTTGTTGTGGCGACGCGAAGCGGCTACGCTGTCCGCACCTTGCCGTCGTCCGACGTCGCCACGCGGTCGGACGGAGCCGCGGCAGCGAAGCGGGCCGGCTGACGCGGCACGGCGGGACCGTCTTCCTGCACAGTCGGCTTGTGTGGTCTGGCTCAACCGCAGCGGAGGGAACAACCATGTCACGAACTCGCCGGAACCGTCCCGTGGGCTTTTTGAGGTCGGCCGCTTTCAGCGGTCTGCTTTCGCTCGGCGTTCTGACGCTGGTCGGCGTCGGTCCAGGTCTGGCTCAGGAGGGAACGAACGTGAAGGCAGAGGCCGAGGCATTTCTTCAGCAGTACTTCGCCGAACTTTCCAAGCTGGAAAAGAAGGAAGCTTTGGCGTCGTGGCGAGCGGCGAACACCGGAAAGAAGGAAGACTTCGACGCGGCGGCCGAGGCACAACTGGCGGAACGAAAGTTCCACAGCAACGCTCAAGCCTACCACAAGGTCCTCCGGCTCCTGCAGCACGCCGAGCAGCTCGACCCGTTGCAAGTCCGAGCTCTCGAGCTGGCCAAGATTGCCTACCAGAGCAACCAGTTGCCGCCCGAGCTGCTGAAGCAAATGGTCGACCTGTCGACCGAAATCGAGCGGCTGTTCAACACTTACCGCGGCCGGCTGGACGGCCAACGCTACTCGAACAACCAACTGCTCGAAATGCTGCGCAACGAAAAAGACTCGGCCCGACGCAAACGCATTTGGGAGGCGCTCAAGCAGGTCGGCGGCGTCGTGGCCCCGAAGTTGGTCAAGCTGGCCGAGGTCCGCAACCAAGCCGCTCGCCAGCTCGGCTTTCGCGACTACTGGCACATGCGCATTCGGCTGCAGGAGCACGACCCGGAGCAGTTGCTACGGATTTTCGACGAGCTGGACCGGCTCACACGCGATTCCTTCGCTCGCATGAAGGCCCAGCTCGACGCCGAGGTCGCTCAGCGGCTGGGCATTCAGCCGGACCAGGTCATGCCTTGGGACTACGACAACCCGTTCTTTCAGGCTCCGCCGCCGTCGGCTCGAGTCGACCTGGACGAGTTTTTCCGGCACCGCCGCAAGGAAGACATTGTCGAGATTGCTCGGCGCTACTACACCGACGTCGGCCTGGAAGTCGACAGCGTGCTGGCTCGCAGCGACCTCTACGAACGCGAAGGCAAAGACCAGCACGCCTTCTGCACCGACATTGACCGCGAGGGCGACGTCCGCATCCTTTGCAACATCAAGCCGACCGCCGAATGGATGACCACCACACTGCACGAGCTCGGGCACGCCGTTTACGACCTGTACGTGGACCGGTCGCTGCCGTACAACCTCCGCCGACCCGCTCACATTTTCACGACCGAAGGCGTCGCCATGTTTTTTGGAGCGAAAGTCCAACAGCCCGACTGGCTGGTCCGTTACGCGGGCGTGGACAGCAAGCGGGTGGCCGAGCTGGCCGACGCCATTCGCGAGCAGCGTCGCCGCGAGCAGCTCATTTTCGCCCGCTGGACCCTGGTCATGCTCCACTTCGAAAAAGACTTCTACCAGAACCCGCGACAGAACCTGAACCGGTTGTGGTGGGACTACGTCGAACGGTACCAGCGGGTGCCGCGTCCGCCTGAGCGGGACGAACCGGACTGGGCCTCCAAGCCGCACTTCACCATTGCTCCGGTCTACTACCACAACTACCAGCTGGGCGAGCTGTTTGCGGCGCAGTTGCGCCACGCCGTGGCAGTCCAACGCCTGCCGGACGGGCAAAAGCAACTCGGCGCGTTTTTCAAGGAAAAGGTGTTTGGGCCCGGCGCCCGGTGGAAGTGGCCCGAGTTCGTGCGGCGCGCGACGGGCGAAGAGCTGACGGCGAAGTACTTCAGCGAGGAGGTGCAGTAGTTTCGCCCGCTTCGGCTTCAGAACCGGTGTTCGAATTCCTGAACTGAGTGAGCAGGCCCGCGGGAACCGACGAGGCGTACACGTACAGGGACGCTGCGCCTCGCAGCCGGCTTCGCCTCGTCCAGCAGGCTAGCCGAAGCTTGAGCGACCGCTCGCCCCGTGTTGGCAGCGTGCCTCTCGAGCAACCGGACGTCGTCCGGCTCAGTGGAACCTCTCTTCAATTTCGACGTGCCCCCGCCGCACCTCGACTTCGTACTTGTAAATCGGTCGGTGTCGGCGGTAGGGCGAGTAGACCTTGTACTCGTACTCGTAGCCGTGGCGCCGAGCCTCGAACTCCTGCTTGTAGTACAGCGGCGCTGGAACCGGGTGGTAGACGGGAACGGGCCGCACCACCGGCGTGTAGTAAACCGGCGGCGGCACGTACACCGGCGGCTGGTAGACGACGACTGGGGGCGTGACCACCACAGGCGACACGTAGACCGGAGCGGGCGACGGAGCGACGTAGACGACCGGCGGGCCGCACAAGCAGTCGTCTGCCGACGCCGACGAGTTGTTCACGCACAAAGCGACCGCGCCGACAGCCACTACAGTCACCGCAACCGACAACGCTCGCATTGTCCACCTCCTTCTGCT
Source organism: uncultured Planctomycetaceae bacterium (assembly GCA_964428935.1). Taxonomy (GTDB): domain Bacteria; phylum Planctomycetota; class Planctomycetia; order Planctomycetales; family Planctomycetaceae; genus JAADHY01. Next base: position 24,180 of record CAYSAG010000015.1, read on the forward strand.
CGTTTCCTTTTCTTCCGCCCTTGCTCTCCGTTCCCTGGTCCAGCTTGGACCGCCTTGGCACTCCATTCTACCGCTCCGACAACCGGACGCCAGCGGACGCCAGCCACGGCTGCACCGACAAGGGAAGAGCGGAGCCGCGCAGACTGGAGAGCAGAGACTCAAGAGCACGGGTGGGGAGGGACGGGCACATAGCTCGGCGGACAGAGCGGCGTCGTCCCGAGGGACGGTCACACCACAGAGGTCAACGAACTCCGCAGGACCGGCGCGGCGCGAGGTCGTCCGCCCGGAGAGTCACGCCGCCGGCTCGGTCACCGAGTCGGACGGCTGGTCCGTTCCGACCGCCTCAGGCGGCTCGGCGCGCCCGGCCGGCCGTGGCGACCCCACTTGTTCGTGTGGAGCGAAAACCGGCAGCGGCACGCCCCACCGCCGAAGGCTCAAAGCCACCGTGGCCCACAGGCCGCGGAGCGAGAACGTCTGAGCGACTGCCGTCGGCTCGAACCCGCAGTGCATTCGACAGTCCGTGCAGCGTGGGTTGCCGCTGGCGGGCCCGTACGACGCCCAGTCCGTCTCGTCCAGCAGCTCGCGAAAGCTCGACGCGTAGCCCTCCTGCAGCAAGTAACACGGCCTTTGCCAGCCGAAAATGTTGTAAGTCGGGTTTCCCCAAGGCGTGCACTGCAACGGCCAACGGCCTTGCAAGAACTCCAGAAACAGCGGCGACTGGTTGAACCGCCACCGCCGGTTGGGCGGCCGCAGCAGCTGTCGAAAAAGCCGAACGGTTTCCGCCGCGTGCAGGAAGTGCTCCTGGTCGGGAGCCTTCTCGTAAGGGTAAGCCGGCGAAATGGTCATGCCCTCGACGCCCAAGTCCATGAGGAAGTCGAAGAACCGGCGGTACTGTTCGGGGTCGGCGTCGTTGAACAACGTGGTGTTGGTTGTGACGCGGAAACCGCGGTCCAGCGCCGCTCGAATGGCTCGGACGGCCGTGTCGAACACGCCCGCCCGGCAAACCGCTCGGTCGTGGACCTCCCGAGGCCCGTCCAGGTGAACCGAAAAGGCCAAGTACTTGCTCGGCGTGAACCGGTCCAGGTGTTTTTCCAGCAGCAAGGCGTTCGTGCAAAGGTAGACGTACTTTTTCCGAGCGACCAGGCCTTGGACAATTTCGTCAATTTGGGGGTGCAGGAGCGGTTCGCCGCCGGGAATGGAAACAATCGGAGCTCCGCATTCCTCGGCAGCCCGAAAACATTGCTCCGGCGTCAACTGCCGTCTCAACACCTCGGGCGGGTACTGGATTTTGCCGCAGCCCGCGCAGGCCAGGTTGCACCGCATGAGCGGCTCGAGCATGAGTACCAGCGCGTAGCGTCGCTGTCCGCGCAGCCGACACGCCAGAATGTGCCGGACCACCGCCCACATTTGTGAAGTTGGAACACCCATGGGGCAGGAGTTCTTGGTGCTTGGTTCTTGGTGCTTGGTGCTTGGTGCGGGACGCGGGAAGCGGCTGGCCGAAGCGGGGCGCCGCTCACTCTCGACACGCTCGACACAAGCGAGCCTCACACGGTCGCGTAGCTTAGAACGCCGCTCGAAGCCCGGCAAGTCGGGCAACGAGGACGTTGAAGCACAGGAGAACGTGGAAACCCACGAAGTGAACAAGCCGACCGACCGCCGTCCGGCCGACGAAGCGCTCTCGGTCTTCGCGGAACGAACCCGGCTTCGGCACTGGCTTCCCGCTCGGCCAGGGTTCATAATGACCGGCTAACGGGAACGAGGCGGCGGGGGCTTTGGCTTGAACGCCGTGCGTCGGCCGTCTTCGCCGGCCGGCGTCCTGGCTGGGGCGAGCTCTTGGTGGGAGCGGCCGTTGACGCTGACTTGGGCGTGGCCGAGCCAGACGCTCCAGGCTCTGTCCCCGAGAACGCGGTCTTCTGTGGAGAGCTTCGAATGAAACTGGTGCCACTGGGCGACAAGGTCGTTGTTCAACGCGTGGAACGGAAGGAGACGACGGCCGGCGGCATTGTGCTGCCCGAGTCGGCTCGCGAACGCACGGTGGAGGGACGCGTCTTGAGCGTCGGCGACGGCCGCGTGCTGGACGACGGCACTCGGGCTCCCCTGCAGGTCAAGGAAGGAGACCGAGTCTTGTTTTCAGACTGGGCCGGAATGGAAGTCGAGGTGGGCGGCGAAGAGCTGCTGATTCTGAACGAGTCGGACATTTTGGCCGTGGTCGAGTAGCGGCCGAAGCGGGCTCGCCAGCCGACCGGCCGACGCTTGGCGTTGAACGAAGTCGCTGGCCGAACGGACCCGCCTCGCCGCGTCCACTTGTCCGAGGCGTTGCTTTGGCGTTCGGTCGGCCTTTGGCCCGGCCAGCTTTCCCCAACACACGCTCGACACCCATGCGAGTGGTTGAGCTGCAACTGTTCCACGTGCGTGTGCCGCTGAAACGCCCCGTCCGCCACGCCTCCTCTTCCCGCTCCGTCACCGACAACATTGTCGTGCGTTGCCGGTTGGACGACGGAACGGTCGGTTGGGGCGAGGGTGTGCCGCGGCCGTACGTGACGGGCGAGACGGCGGAGGTGTGCGTCGAGCTGTTCGACCGGGCGGTTTTTGGGCCGCTTTTGGCCGACCCGTTCGACGACTTGGCCGGGGCCGTCGGCCTGGTGGACCAGCTGGACGTCGTGGGGCAGGGGGAGGGTCCTCGGTCGGGCTTCGGCAACGCGTTGCGGTGCGCGGTCGAACTGAGTGTGCTGGACGCGGCGTGTCGCGCCGTGGGCCGACCGCTGTCGGCCGTGACGCAGTTGGTGCCGGAAGCCTTGCCGTTGCGAGCCGCTCGCGAGCGGGTGCAGTACAGCGCGGTTCTGACGTTGAGCTCGCCGCGGAAGCAAACCGTCCAGCTCTGGAAGTTTCGGCTGTACGGCTTTCGCTACTGCAAAGTGAAAGTGGGGCCGGACGACGAAGCCAACCAGGCCGCCTTGCGTCGCGCTCGACGAATTCTCGGTCGCTCCGTCGACTTGCGAATCGACGTCAACGAAGCCTGGGACTGGCGGCAACTGGAACAGAAGCTGCAACCGTTGTGCGAATTCGGGCTGTCGTGCGTGGAGCAACCCGTGCCGCACGAGCAGGTCGAGCGACTGGCGGAGCTGCGGCGTCGGCTGCCGGTGCGGGTCATGCTGGACGAGTCGCTGTGCAGTCTGGACGACGCTCACCGCGCCGTCGAGCGTGGTCTGTGTGACCTGTTCAACATTCGGCTCAGCAAGTGTGGCGGGTTCGTCCGGTCGCTCAAAGTGGCTGCCGTCGCGCACCGAGCCGGGCTGGGTTTTCAGTTGGGCTGCCAAGTGGGCGAAACGGGTCTTCTGTCGGCGGCCGGGCGGCACTTTGCGACGTCTGTGGCCGAGCTGAGCTACGTGGAGGGCAGCTACGACCGGCACTTGGTCCGAGAACGGCTGACGCGGCAGGACGTCACCTTCGGCTACGGCGGTTGGGCGCCCGCCCTGCCGGGGCCCGGACTGGGCGTCGACGTCGACTCGAGCTCGCTGCAACGCTGCCTGGTTCAAAGCCGCACGTGGCGGCCCAGCCCGTGAGCGGCAAAGGGAGTTCTTGGACGTCGGGGCCGGAAAAGGAGTGGCGCCAGTGAGCGAAACGGCCGACGGCAAACTCGTCGTCGTGCTCCGCAACCCCCTGTCCGGCTCAGCCCGGAACCGGTGGGCCGTTCGGGAGCTGGTGGGCGAGCTGCGGCGGCTGGGCCTGCGCGTGCGGCTGTTTTCGTCGCGTGAGCGGCTGCAGGGGTTTGTGCGGCGCACGCCGTCTGAGCGGCTGCGCTGTGTGGTCGCGGCTGGCGGAGACGGGACGGTCAACGACTTGCTGAACCGGCTGCCCGGTGTGCCCTTGGCGGTCCTTCCCTTGGGGACCGAAAACTTGTTGGCTCGGCACTTCCGCCTGCCGCTCGACGGTCGCTCGGCCGCTCGCGTGGTGGCCGCCGGACGGAAAACCACGTTGGACGTCTGGCAGGCCAACGGTCGCCGGTTCCTTCTAATGGCCAGTGTGGGCTTCGACGCCGAAGTCGTTCACCGCGTCCACCGGCGGCGAACCGGCCCGGTGTCGAAGGCGACGTACGTGGGACCCATTCTGCGAGCGGCTCGGCAGTACGAATTCCCGGAACTGGAGCTGACCGTTTTGGACGGCTCGGCTGGAGGCGGTTCAGCGTCGGACCCGCACGGCGGGGCGGCGGTTTCGTCCGAGTTCGGCGGCTCGAGCGCGGGACGTTCCCGGGGCGTCTGGCGTGCGCGTCACGTCGTGCTGTCCAACTTGCCGGTTTACGCACTGGGACTGAAATTCTCGCCGGACTGCCGCGGCGACGACGGGCGGCTGGACGCGTGTTTGTTCGACCGAGCGGGTTGGTGGGCGGCGGCGACGTACGGCTGGGACGTCTGGCGCGGGCGGCACGTGCAGCGCCCGGACGTGCAGCAGTTGCGACTGACAGCGTGCCGAATCGACTGCCCGGCCGGGCGGGTGCCGGTGCAGGTGGACGGCGACCCGTGCGGCTTCACGCCGGTCGAAATTGTTGCGGCGCCGGAGGCTCTGCAACTGGTTTGTCCGTGAGCGGGCGAGGGCTTGGTGTGCTCCGTCGCTGGGGCCTACAGCCGGTCGGCCGCTTCCAAAATCAGTCGCTCCGTCGTCGGCCAGTCAATGCACGCGTCGGTAATGGAAACGCCGTACTGGAGCGTTCCGGTCGGACTGGGAAAGGGCTGGTTGCCCGCCTTCAGGTTGCTCTCGAGCATGGCTCCGACAATCGACCGCGTGCCGTCCAGTCGCTGCTGGACCACGCAGCGGAAAATGTCCGGCTGGCGGCGGTAGTCCTTCTGGCTGTTTCCGTGGCTGCAGTCAATCAGAATGGAGCGGTCCAGGCCGGCGGCCTCCAACTTCCGCTCGGCCTCGGCCACGTGTTCCGGGCCGTAGTTGGGACCGCTTTCGCCTCCCCGAAGCACCAAGTGGCAGTCCGGGTTGCCGCGCGTCGTGACCGACGACGCCACACCGTCGCCGCTAATGCCCAGGAACGTGTGCGGCTGACGAGCGGCTTGAATGGCGTGAATGGCCGGGGCCACGCGTCCGGACGTGCAGTTCTTGAAACCCAGCGGCATGGAAAGGCCGGAGGCCATTTGCCGGTGCGTCTGCGACTCCGTCGTGCGAGCTCCAATGGCCGACCAGCAAATCAGGTCGGCAATGTACTGCGGCGTGATTGGGTCGAGCAGCTCGGTGGCCGTCGGCACGCCCAGGTCAATGACTTCTCGCAGGAACTGCCGAGCCAAACGCAAACCGCCGGGAATGTCGTTGGACCCGTCCAGGTGAGGGTCCATGATGAGGCCTTTCCAGCCGAGCGACGTGCGAGGCTTTTCGAAGTAGCAACGCATGACCAGCAGCACCTTCTGGCCGACCCGGTCCATGAGCCCTCGCAGCCGCTCGGCGTACTCGCGTCCGGCACGCACGTCGTGAATGGAGCACGGGCCGACAACCAGCAGGAACCGCTCGTCTTGGTGTCGCAGAATGCGGCGAATGGCGTCGCGTGTCTCGGCCACGAATTCTTCCTGCCGCTCCGAACGCGGAATTTCGTGGAGCAACAGCGTGGGAGCGGGCAGGGGAATGTTGGCGACGATGTTCAGGTCCGAGACGCGTCGTCGCATGGTCGTGTGGTGTTCTTTCTCGCCGACGGCGGACGCCGCCGGGCTCGAATCGACAAGCCGCGGACCCGCGGTCCTGCGGTCGCCGGTCGACCGCAGCGGTCCGCCGTCCAGACAACGCTGCAACGGGGATTCTAACCGGGGACGTCCGGGAATGGGAGGGGCACGCTTTGTCGTGGCCGGAGGTTGGAGCTGCGTGGAAGCACGGCCGACGGCCGCCTCGGTTGAGCGCAATGTGGACGCGGCATCCTGCCGCGTCTTCTCTGACGACGAGGAGCTTGTTCTGGCCGCAAGCGGCTGGAAGCCGCTGCCACGTCTTGTGTGGACACGGCTTCTTGCCGCGTGTTCTCTGGCGACGAACGGCTTCTTCTGGCTCCAAGCGGCTGGAAGCCGGTGCCACGTTGAGGAAGCACGGGCATTTCCATTGGACGCCGGGCAGGGCCACTTGACTTCCTGAGCCACTCTTCACTCTCCGCCACTCTAATGTCCATTTCTTGCTGCGCAGCGCTTTTTCGCTGCGCACCGGGTTTCGTCTGTGTGGGCGGTGGGTTGACAGCGTCCTGCCTGGCGGGGACCTTGGTCGCAGAGCGAGCGGAGGACGACCGGCCGAGGGCCGCCGCCAAGCGTTGTGCCTTTCAGTCGGTTGGGCGGTTCGGGCTTCGTGTCGAAAAGCCGGTTCGTCCTTCGGAACAGCCGCCGGTTTGGGAAGGAGGTGGAGACGTGGGTGTGAAGCGGGTTGTGCGTGTTCGTGTGTTCGACCGGTTTGGTTCGTGCGGGTCGGCCGGGCGTTGCGTCGTCGCGGTGGCGACGAGTCTGTGGCTGACGGCCGCTGCGTGCCGAGCCGCTTCGCCCTCTGCGCCGTCGGCTGACGCAACGGTCGCAGTCGACCAGGACGCTTCCCGAACACAGACTCAAGCGAACGCCGGCCGGACCGGCCGCGCTCCTTCCGGCACGGCCTTTTCGGTTTGCGAGCTGTACGCGCCGGGCCACTTTGGCAACAGCTACGAGGTGGCTGGAGCGAACGAAATGCGGCGTCTTTTGGCCGAGGCGGCCTGGTGGGGCTTCAACCGCTACGGAGACTGGTTCGACATGGACGACTGCAAAGACCCGTTCGCCCCCGGACACACCTACGGTTTGGGCGACGCGTTGTGGGACCGCAAGAAAACTCACTTCGCGTCCGCTCAGCGGCTGGGACTGCCGTGCGACCTCATTCTGACTCCGAACCACGTCTTCGTCGACCAGTGTTTGCCCGGACTGGTGGCGACGAAGGACCGCCGGGTGTTCGGGCAATTGGTTTGTCCGTCGGTGCCGGCGGCTCGCAAGCTCATTCTGCTAGACTACGACCACCTCTTCTCCGACCTGGCACGAGCCGGAGTGCAGCTTCGCTTCTTGAACGCCGCTCCGTACGACTTCGGCGGTTGCCGGTGTTCGAAGTGTCGGCCGTGGATTCTGACGTTTGCTCGGCTCAGCCGCGAAATCTTCCAACTGGCCCGCAAGTACCACCCGAAGGTCCGAATGGAAATGATTGGCTGGTGGTGGTCGGCCGAAGAGCACCGGCTGTTTGCCGAGTGGGCGGACAACGAAGCACCCGGCTGGGTCCAGCGGATGTACTTGCACTTGCCTTACGGAGCGACCCGCGTGGCGAACGTGCCGCTGCCGAAGGGCTGCCAGCGAGGGGCGTTCGTCCACATTGGCTACGCGGACCAGGCCAGCCCGCGCGACGTGTACGGCCACCTGGGACCGGTGGTCGCAGCGGAGCGGCTGCAACGGACGGTAGCCGACTTGCGCAGCCAAGGCGTAACGGCCGTTCTCGCTTACAGCGAGGGCGTGTTCGACGACGTCAACAAGGCGCTGTTGGCCGGCCTGACTTCCGGCCGGTTCGCCAGCGCCGACCAGGTCTTGGTGGCGTACGCCGAGCGGTACTTTGGCGTCTCGGGCGAGACGGCTCAACGGTGGGCTCGGTGGCTGAAAGCCTGGGGGCGTCCGTTCGACGTGAACACACAACAGTCGGGCGCCGAACTGAAACGGCTGCTGGCTCGGACGCCGCGCCGGACCTGGCGCGTTCGCCAATGGGAGCTGAAGCAGCAGTTGTTCGAGCTCTGTGGGCAAATCGGTTCGGGCGACCGTTGGACGGCCGAGCGCTTGCAGAAAGTGGAGCGGTTCTGGGCGGTCCAAGAGACGCTGCAACGGGAGGTGTGGGGACTGGGGCCGCTGCGGCACGTCTTCTCGCGCCGTTTCACACCGGCTCCCTGGTACCGAAGCTGGGCCCGGTGGCAGGCCAGTCAGAAGGCGGCGTCCGGAACAGGACGGGCCGCGAGCGAACCGGTCGTACCGAGAAAGGCCGGCGAGCGGGCGCCGACGCGACGGTCGGCTCACCGCTCGTAAACCGACGGCTGGCAACAGGCCGAGCGGTTCGGACACGCGGCAAAAATTTTTCGAACAAACGTTTGCTCTTGCCTTGGGAATGTGCGACAACATTGGCGTTGTCTGCAGTAAGACGAAGCCGACGGACTGAGTCGACGCTTGCTCTTGCTTTTGTGGAAGTCTTCAACACGAAGCTGTCGGTGTGGCTTCGTTGATTGTGGACCAGTCTGGGGAGCGGTCTGGAAGCTCCTGTTTGGTCGCTGGCTGGGGAGCAGAACGACGGTTGCGGGGAGAGTTGGGCGAGGCAGCAAGGAACGGACAGTCGACCCATTGGTCAGCCCCGACGCAACCTGGCCGCCAGTTGGACCACGTCGGTTCGTCGCCTGCGGACGCATTTCCAATTGGACCCGTCCGTAAGTCGAGCAGGTTAACGGAAGGAGGCTGGCATGAGCGGCGTGAGGGTGAGCCGAAGGGGGTTCCTGCAAACGTCGGTTGCTGGGGTGTCGGCGTGGGTGGCGGCAGGGGCCGCTCGAGGCAAGCCGTCCAGCGCGAAGGCGTCGGTCGTCTGGCACGACGTGCGGGACTGGGGCGTCGAAGGGAAGGGCTGGAGCGACACTGTTCGGTTCTTCGACCGCCTGCCGCGGCGGGCTCAGGGGCGAGTCCGACCGCCCGTCTGGAGCCTCAGTCGTCACTCGGCCGGCCTGCTGGTTCGCTTTCGCACCGACGCTCCGGCCATTCACGTACGCTACCGACTGCTTTCTGGCCGGTTGGCCATGCCGCACATGCCGGCCACCGGGGTCAGCGGCCTCGACCTGTACGCTCAAGACGCCGACGGCCAAGACCGTTGGCTGGCGGTGGTCCGACCCACTTCGCAGCAAATGGAAACGACGCTGGTCGACGGAGTCGACCCGACGCCGGACGGAAAACCACGCCGCTACACGCTCTACCTGCCTCTCTACAACGGCGTGGAGTCGCTGGAGGTTGGCGTTGACCGCGCCTTCCGCTTTGAACCGATTCCGCCTCGGTCGGACAAGCCGCTGGTCTTCTACGGCACGTCCATCATGCAAGGGGCCTGCGCGTCTCGACCCGGAATGGCCTTCGCGTCCATTTTGGGTCGCCGACTGAACCGGCCCGTCATTAACTTGGGCTTTTCGGGCAACGGGACCATGGACGCCGAGCTGGGTGAACTGATGGCCGAACTGGACGCGGCCGTGTACGTCATTGACTGCCTTCCCAACATGACCGCTCAGCAAGTGCAGGAACGCACCGAGCCGCTGGTTCGGCAACTGCGAGCCGCTCGGCCGGACGTTCCGATTGTCCTGGTCGAGGACCGCACGTACGCGTACGCTCGGTTCCGCAAGAGCGCCCGCGACCGACACCACGCCAGCCGGGTCGCGCTGAGCAAGGCTTTCCACAATTTGCTGGCCGCCGGGGTCGAGAACCTGCACTACCTGGAAGGCGAAGAGCTGCTCGGCGAGGACGGCGAAGCCACCACAGACGGCTCCCACCCCAACGACCTAGGCATGGTCCGCTACGCGGACGCGTACGAGTTCCTGCTGCGTCGAGTGACGGAGCCTGCGAGCCAGCAAAAGGCTTGAGCGGCGAGCGGGTCGGCAGTGGCTCGCCGTTGCCCAGTCAGTCGCGTGGTCCTCTTGACGACTGCGAACTGTCGCGCGGCGTTGACCGCTCGCGCTGTTCGGAACCACCGACGTCGCGGAACGAGCCAGACTGCGGACGGGGGTCGGGCACGCCGGCTTCCGCTCTTTCCTGCTGCCCGTGCCCCGAACTTGTGCTTCCTGACTCAGCTTGCGCACCGACACAGGGGCTGACTCATGCGAACGGCAACACGGGCCTTCTGGCAGCCCGAAGAACGGGAGACGCACTGGAGGCAAAGGCTGGCAAACGCTCTTTCGCGAGGGGACCGGTCTTTCACACGCTGGGGGCTACTCCTGCGGCTTGCCGCCAGCGCAGCGGTGCTCGCGGCCGCGTGGGTCGCTGCGCCCTGCACGCCCGTGGCGACAGCAGCCGTCGCTCCAGACTCGCCCGAGCAGCCGCCAACGAACCGGCCGGCTGAAGCGGCGTCGGCGTTGGCGGCCCGACTTTTGGACCAAGCCGGCCTTTGCGGTGGGTTCGTCGTGCAGCTCGGCTGCGGCGACGGTCGACTCACGGCCGCCCTGGCCGCTCAAAGCCCCACGCTGGTCGTGCAGGCGCTGGACGTCGACCGGGAGCGGGTCCAGCAGGCTCGGGAGCAAATTTGGTCCGCGGGGCTCTACGGCCGAGCCTCGGTTCAAACCTTCGACGGGCGAAGCCTTCCGTACGTCGACAACCTGGTCAATTTGCTGGTGGTCGAGGACCAAGCGAACGTTCCGGAAAAGGAGTTGCTGCGGGTGCTCGCACCGCTGGGCGTGGCACTGCTCCGCCAGCAAGGCACTTGGCGGAAGCTGGTCAAACCTTGGCCGGACGACCTGGACCAGTGGCCGCAGTACCTTCACGGAGCCGACAACAACGCGGTCGCTCGCGACCGACGGGTTGGTCCGCCGCGTCACGTTCAGTGGGTCGACCGGCCTGGTTGGAGCCGTTCGCACATGGCCATTCCGACGGTTAATGCACTGGTGACGGCCGGCGGCCGACTGTTTTCCATTGAAGACACGGCTTCGCCCGAGCACCCGTTTCTGCCCGGCCGTTTCGCTCTGGTGGCTCGCGACGCCTTCAACGGCGTCGTCTTGTGGACGCACCGGTTCGACCAGTGGGAGCCGGTGACCCGGTACGTGAAGGACATTGCCGTCCAATTGCAGCGACGCGTCGTGGCCACCGACGACGTCGTTTACTGCACGCCCGGGCTCAACACGCCTGTCACCGCTTTCGACGCACGGACCGGCCGCGTGCTCCGGGTCTACGACGGCACGAAAACCACCCAGGAGTTCGCCTACGAGGGCGGCGTGCTGTTCTTGGTGGTCGGCCAGCGAATGAACGCCGCCCGGTACAACATTGTCAAAACGATTCCGAGCAAGGGCGTGAACCTGGGCGGCTTCGACCCGGAAGCGCCGTTCGGCGGCTGCGGTTTTCGCGGAGCGTACGCGCCGGAGACGCCCGACCGGCCCGTTTGGGTCAGCCGAATTGTCGCGCTGGACGCTCAGTCCGGACGCCGGTTGTGGTCGACCCCGCCCATTCGAAACTACGTGGCCGCCACGTTGGCCGTGCGGGCCGGTCGGCTGGTCTACCAAACTCTGGAGGGCCTGGTCTGCCTCGACAGCCGGACCGCACACGTCCAGTGGCGGGTCGAGAAAAACATTCCCAGCGGCGGCGGGGCCGGACCGGACACCGCGGTAGAACGGAAAAGCGGCGGGGAGGGGGAGGGGGGGGCCGCCTGGTGTGTTTGTGTGGCGG
>CAYSAG010000016.1:0-35497 GCA_964428935.1 uncultured Planctomycetaceae bacterium
GACGAAGGAGCCCAGCACATTACGGTGGTCAACCGGAGTCCGGAGCGGGCCCGGAAATTGGCCGAACGGTGGAACGGCCAGGTGCAGCCTTGGGAGCGGCTGTTGGACTGCTTGGTGGAAGCGGACTTGGTCATTAGCACGACCGGCGCGGAAGAGCCGATTGTCACGCTGGACCGGTTCGCCCAAGTCGAGGCTCAACGCGGACAGCGGCCGCTGTTCATTCTCGACCTGGCCGTTCCTCGCGACTTCGACGAAGCCATTGGTGACCGCCCCGGGGTTTACCTGTACGCGGTCGACGACCTGAAGGCGGCTTGTGAGCGGAACCGACGCGAGCGGGAAAAAGAGCTGCCCAAGGCCATGAAAATCATTGAAGAAGAGACCGACCGATTCATGGCCGAGCTCTACCACCGCGCGACCAGCCCAATCATTCGAAGACTGCGGGAACAGTGGCACGAGTCGAAGGAAAAGGAGCTGACGCGTCTGTTCAACAAACTGCCCGACCTGGACGACCGAGCCCGCGAAGAAATCCGCAACTCCTTCGACCGTCTGGTCAACAAGCTGCTCCACCCGCCTCTGTCGTCGCTGCGGGAAGAGGCTCGTGGAGGAATTCCGCACCGGCTGGTCGAGGCGCTGGTCAAGCTGTTTCAGCTGAAGGACTGAGTGGTCTCTTCCTTCCGTTCGACGTCTCGGTCGCCCCCAACTTTTCAACCGTTCTTTTTTCAGGCTAAAGGCACACAGTGGTGAGCGAACCGCAACAGAACCAGACTCGAATTGCAGTCGTTGGTGGAGGAATCACTGGTCTGGCGGCAGCCTTCCGTTTGCAAGAGCTCCGGCCCGACTGGACGGTCGACCTTTACGAGCGCCAGGACCGGCTGGGCGGGGTCATTCAAACCGTTCAGCAAGACGGGTTCCTCATGGAACTGGGACCAGACAGCTTCATTACCCAGGTGCCGTGGGGCTTGGACTTCTGTCGGCGAATTGGCTTCGAAGACGAACTGATTGGAACGAACGAGCGGTTCCGCAAGGCGTACGTGGTTTCCGGCGGACGGTTGCACGAGCTTCCTCCGGGACTGATGGTCCTGGCCGTCAGCCGCTTGTGGCCGTTGGTGACGACGCCGTTGGTCAGCCTGCGGGGAAAGCTCCGGGCGTTCTTGGAGGTCTTTATTCCGCCCAAACGGGACGGCCAGGACGAAAGCCTGGCTCAATTCGCTCGCCGACGGTTCGGCCGCGAGGTGTTTGAAAGACTCATGCAACCGCTGGCCAGCGGCATTTACATGTCCGACCCGGAGCGGCTGAGCATGCAGGTGGCGTTTCCGCAGTACGTGCGAATGGAGCAGCAGTACGGAAGTCTGATTAGAGCGGCTCGGGCTCGCGCGAAGAAAGCCCGCCAGCAAGGCGGCGGTCCGCGCTACTCGCTGTTCGTGACCGCCCGACGCGGCCTGAGTAGCCTGGTGGAAGCTGTGCGCGACAAGCTGCCCGGTGTCGCTTTTCACTTGAACACGGCGGTCGAGTCTTTGCAGAAGGTCGAAGACGGCTGGGAGTTGACGGCGACCAGCGGCACGGAGTCGTTGCGGCGGCGGTACGCGGGCGTCGTGTTGGCCGTTCCGGCGTCGGCGGCCGCTCGGTTGACGGCTTCGGTCGATGCCGAACTCTCCACCACGTTGGCCGACATTCCCGCGTCGCACTGCGTCATTGTGACGCTCGCCTTCGACCGTTCTCAGGTCCAGCACCCGCTGGAGGGCTTCGGGTTTGTGTGCCCGTTGGTCGAAGGACGTCAAGTCGTGGCGTGCACGTTTAGCAGTGTGAAGTTCGAAGGGCGAGCGCCGGCCGACCGCGTGCTGCTGCGGGCCTTCCTGGGCGGAGCCTGTCGAAGCGACGTCGTGGACTGGGACGACCAACGGCTGGTCGCGACGGCCCTAGAAGAGCTTTCCGAGTTGCTGGGCATTCGCGGTGAGCCGCTGCTGGTTCGCGTCCAACGAATGCCTCACACCATGCCTCAGTACGAGGTCGGGCATTTGGAACGCGTGAGGCGAATTGAGGGGCGACTGGCCGAGCTTTCCGGACTGCAAGTCGCCGGAAACATGCTGCAAGGCGTCGGCATTCCGTACTGCATTCACCGAGGCGAAAAGGCAGCAGAAGCTTTGGTCGAACAGTTGGACCGACGGACGGCGGGCGAGTCGACACAAGGCTGACGCGTCGTCTTTTCGGGCAGGGCGCACCGATTTGGAGGCATGTACGCACCGGCGCCGTGCGCGCCGAAGAAGCTTGTCCGAGCAGTGGGGGTGAGCTAGAGTCTTAAAGGCCATCAGCTCTGCAAAAGCGGGCGGAGCCGGCGCAGACGGCAAAGCTCAGCGTTGGGTTTGGTGAACTCGGAGCGTTCGTCGAGCGGCTCGGTACGGAGAGGCGGACGCGTGGTCACTCGACGGACGGCGTTTGTGGTCGGCACCGCTTTCGTTCGATTCAAACGCCGTGCGGGCCAAGTGCTGTGGCCGCAGTCGGTCCACGGCAAGACGGCACGGACCCAAGCGTCGGCCGGTGACGTGTTGACGCTGCGGGTCAGTGTGGACCTTTCGCGGCCTTGTTTGGGCTAGCCGCGTTGGCCCGCGGTGCGCGTGCGGCGACGGCTCGTCTTTTCTCTCTTCTCGGTCAGAGTGTTGCGTGCAACCAGAACGAGGTGCAGAAGGCGTGAGCGTCGTTGAAGAACAAAAGGTCGTCGAGAAGCTGGCTCGGGCCAAGAAAACTCTTTTTAGCGAACTGCACAAGGTCATCATTGGACAGAACGCCGTGCTGGAGCAATTGCTGATTGCTCTGTTCGCCGGCGGCCACTGTCTCATGATTGGAGTGCCCGGCCTGGCGAAAACGCTCATGGTCAGCACCCTGGCCCGCGTGCTCTCGCTTTCTTTCAAGCGAATTCAATTCACGCCCGACCTCATGCCCACCGACATTACGGGCACGGAAATCATGGAAGAGGACGCGGCAGGGAAGCGGGTCTTTCGGTTCGTCAAAGGGCCGGTGTTCGCCAACATTGTGCTGGCCGACGAAATCAACCGGACTCCGCCCAAGACGCAGTCGGCCTTGCTGGAGGCCATGCAGGAACACTCGGTGACCGTCGGCGGTCAAACGTACCCGCTGCCCGAGCCGTTCTTCGTGCTGGCAACTCAAAACCCAATCGAACAAGAAGGCACCTACCCGCTGCCCGAAGCCCAGTTGGACCGCTTCATGTTCAGCATCAACTTGACCTACCCGAAGCGGGACGAGGAGTGCTTGATTGTCAAGTCGACCACGTACGACCGGCAGGTTGAGTTGCAGTCGGTGTTGAGCGGCGAGGAAATTCTGCAAATTCAGCGGTTGGTTCGGCGCGTGCCGGTCAGCGACCACATGGTCAGCTACGCGGTCGACTTGGTTCGAGCGACGCGGCCGAGCGAACCGGACGCCGGGGAGATTTGCAAGGAGTACTTGGCGTGGGGAGCGGGTCCGCGAGCCGCTCAGGCGTTGATTCTCGGAGCCAAAGCCCGCGCTCTGCTCCACAACCGCTACGCCGTCGCCGCTCGCGACATTCGAGCCATGGTCGGCCCAGTCTTGCGGCACCGTGTCTTCACCAACTTCAATGCCGACGCGGAAGGCAAGACCGTCGACGACATTCTGGACTGGGTGGTGAAGAACGTGAAAGAACCCGGCGAGGAAGAGTACGCAGCGAGCGAGAAGAAATGACTCGACGCCTCAGCCATGTCGTGCGGTTCCGGTCCGTCCCCCGTTGTTTCTTTCGACGGCCCGACGACGGCCACGAGCAGCGGCCAGCAGGAACCAACGGGTCGAGAAAACGACCGGGCCGCCCGTTGGCTTCGCTCGGCGTGCTCGCGTGCTCGCTCGCGGCGTGGCTGATTCCCAACGCGGCCGAAGCTCAACAGGCCTGGTCCGGGGGAGCGCGTTGGTCGTACCGACGCACCGTCGTTTGCAAACCCGCTCCCGCGTTCGACGGGCAAGTGGCCGTCGTCGCGTTTTGGGCCCACGGAGCCGTCACCGACGAAACCCCGGACTTTCTCGTGCTCGCCACGGCCGGCCAGCGCGGCGAAGTGCCCTACCGAGTGCTCCAACGTGGACCGGGCGACTTCGTCCGTCTGGCCATTCAGACGGTCGGCAAGACCGCCGGCTACCAGGTTTACTACGGCGGCAAACGAGACGACCCACCTCCAGCCTGGACCACGAAGTGGGGACTGCTGTTCGAGGTCCACCGGTTCCGAAACTGCAACTTCTCGCAACTGGACAGCGTCCGTTCGGCGTTCGAACAGTCGGAGCCGTTGGGAGCCGCTTACGTTGGCACCTGCTACCTGTCCAACCCGCTGTTCTGCTGGAACGAGTCGCGGCTGATTTGTCGATTCAGTGGTTGGCTGCACGTGCGACAGCCGGGGAAGTACCGGTTCGCCGTTTCCAGCCGCGACGGCTGCTGGCTGCTGATTGACGACAAGCTGGTGGCAGCGTGGCCCGGGCGGCACCGCCCGGCCCGGCGGGCCTTCCACTACGGCGAGGTCGAATTGACCCGTGGAGCTCACGCATTCCAGTTTTGGAACATTAGCGGCGGCGGAGCGTTCACGGCCGTCGCTGTGTGGCAGCCGCCGGGAGAAACGCGGTACTCGGTCATTCCGCCCGAGGCGTTCGGCCCCGCCGTCGACGCTCAAACCACGCGGCTGGAGGCTCGTTCGGGCGGCGTGCTGCCGGACGTGCGAGCGCTCAACTACGCCGAGGCCCCGCTGGGCGAAGGCCGCCCGCCGCTGGTCCGAGTCAAGTTCCGCACGCAGTTCAACAGCGGCACGCTCTACTGGGACTTCGGCGACGGCCAGACGTCGAACCGAGTCTACCCGGAGCACGTTTACTTGAAGCCCGGTCTGTACACGGTTCGGTGCTCGCGTGTCCGAGGCCACGGCGGCGTGGAAAACCGAATTCAGGTGGAGCCGCCTTGGCCGCGACTGGGCGCCGAAGACGCCACCGGCGACATTGCTCAGTGGGTCAACGAGCTGCGGTCGTACGACCCGTCGACCCTGCCCGCCGACGACTTGCGACAACTCATGGCCGTGTACCAGGAACTGGAAATGGACGCCACGGCCGCCGAGGTGGGCGAGACCGGTTTGATTCGCCGCAAGCCCACAGCCCCGCCGCTCGACCCCGACCAAGCGGCCCGCGCGTTCGAGGACCTGGTCACCCTGCTGGACGAACGGCTGAACCGCCAAACAGACGCCATTCGGTTGTGCGACGAAGGGCTGAAGCTGTCGTTGTCACCCCAGGCAAAGGCTCGACTGTGGCTCCTTTCGGCTCGACTGGAACTGCTGCTGGACCGGCCGGAGGAATGTCTGCGCCGGCTGAAAGAGGCCGAAGCGCTGGTCCAAGCGGACCGGCCGTCTGAGCTGGTACGGTTGCTGTACGAGGTCCGCGGAGCCTTCGCCAAGCGAATGGGAAAGAAGGACGCCGCCGAGCAGGCCTACCAGTGGTTGGAAAAGCAAGCTCCTTCACGCCGCTGGGACATTCGTCGCCGCACAGCCATGACGGGTGCCTACAGCCGCGCGGTGGAGGACGCCCTGCGTTCCGGACGCCTGGACGAAGCCTGCCAGTCGCTCAAGAAGTGGGCCACAGACATGCCGTCTTGCCGCCTGGACGGCTACTACTGCTTGCTGAAGGCCCGGTTCGAGCTGGCTCGAGGGCGACCGCGCGTGGCCATTCTCGAAGCCGAAGACCTGCTCCGCCTGCAACCCGACTCGCCTTACGCCGACCGACTGCTGCTGACAGAGGCCGAAGCGTACGTGCGACTGGGGGAGTCGGCTCAGTGGCAGCAAACTTTGGAACGACTGCTCAAGCAGTACCCGGGCAGCCCGTTCGTGCCCGACGTCAAACAGGCCCTCGCGGCCGGCTTCGACGCCGCTCGGAAGCAGTGGGAGCAGCAGAAAGCGGAGGCGGAAAAGGCCGAGGCCGAAAAAGAGCAGGCTGCCGCAGCCGAAGCCAGCCGTCGGCAAGCGGCAGCCGGCAAGCCGTCGGCGCAGAAGACCCAGAAAGCCGCTCGGCCACCGCGCAAGCCAGCGGCTGGACCGGTTCCGAGCCGTCCGGCCCGCCCGGCGGTCCGTCGACCCGGCCGCCCGCCGCGACTTCCGCCTCGCCGTCCACTGCCCCGACGCCGGCCTCGTTGAGCCGGCTCGCTGAAAAGGACGACGCTCGCCGCTGGCGCCAGCCGCTCCGCACCAACTCGACCCGCTCGCACGGCCCGCACGCCAGCCGGCGACGACGCCGACGAGCAGGCCGACGGTCGGCACGGCTAGCCAAACAGGGTAAGCACAGCCCGAGCGGTCGGACGGCGGCAGGCCGCTTCCGTTGGCTGCCGTCGCCTGCCGAACCGGGCTAGAGAAAAGGGAGACACGCCAATGAGAGGGCTGCTGTGTCTGTTGGCTCCCGTGCTCTGGTTCGCCACTGCCGTCCGCGCGGGAGACTTGCGCGTGGAGGTGACGCCCGAGTCGAAAGTCGCGTGGGTCGGTGTGGTTCGTCGTTTCAACCCCGACGGCACCCTCGCTCGACCCGTCAACCCGAAAGCCAAATTCGAGTCGCCCTACTGCGACGCCAAGATTGCCGGCGGTCGTGGAACGCTAACGAACTTGAAGCCGGGAATCTACGACGCCATTGTGTTGCTGAAGACAGGCGAACGAATCGAGGGCTACCACTGGCCGGTCTTCAACGAGTTTGAAGACCCGAACGACCCGGCCTTTCAGTCCGCTCCGCCGGACGACGTCGCGGAAACCATTCGCGAGAAAATTGCAGGAACGCGGTACTACGAAAACAAGGTCACGCCGCTGGACATGGCCGGCAACGAGGAAAAGGTTCGGGTACTCATGCAGCTTCTGCGGGACCGCAAGACAAGCTACGACGGCGTCTACGGAGCTCCCGTCGCCACGCTCCGCTACGAAATCTGGCAGTTCACGAACTACTACGGCGGTTGGGAACGGGACAAAACGTCGCGTGTGCTGCACCGCATTCTGGAGGCTCGCGACTCGCTGCGCAAGAAAACCTGGGTCTGGGACCGCAAACTAGGCGGAATTCAGGTGGGTCGAGCGGGACCGGCGGCGACGCTGCGCTACCAAATTCCCGAGGACCTGAAGACGCTGCCGGGCCTCCACCCGTACTGACGGAGCGGAACCGGGCGGTGCGGCTCGACGTCACCGGTTCGACGTTGCAGCGTCACCCGGCAAAAGTCGGTTGGCCACGCGTGGGGCGGGGCACGTCGTCGCGGCTCGCGGCGCGGCGGCCAGCAAGAAGCGACACCGACAATGAACAGGCCGCTTTTCCTGGGCGTTGAAATTGGCGGAACCAAGCTGCAGTTGGGTGTGGGAGCGGGCGACGGCTCGCCGCTGCTCGCACTGGAAACGACGACCGTGCAGCGTGAGCGGGGCGCGGCCGGCATTCTGGCCGGCGTCGAGCGGTTGGCCAACCGGCTGCTGGACCGCTTCGACGTGCACGCCGTTGGCATTGGCTTCGGCGGCCCGGTCAACGCGGAGGCCGGTCGCACCACGCTCAGCCACCACGTACCCGGCTGGGAAGACTTCCCGCTGGCGGAGTGGTGTCGGCAAAAGTTTGGCAGCCCCGTCGTCTTGGGGAATGACTGCGACGTGGCTGCGTTGGCCGAAGCGCGTCACGGAGCTGCAGCGGGCCGGTCGATTGTCTTGTACGTCACGGTTGGCACAGGCATTGGCGGCGGACTGGTCGTGGACGGGCGGCTGTTTGGAACCGCCCGGCCGGCCGTGGCCGAAATCGGTCACTTGCGACCCGGGCTCGAACTCGAGGCGGTCCAAGACACACGCGCGGCCTCCGACGCGTGCAGGTCGGCGCTCCAGGCCGGTCCGACGGCTCCCGAGACAACGGCCCCGGACGTCGAAGCCTTGGCGAGCGGGACGGGAATCGAAAGGCGCGCCCGGACGGCCGTCGAAAGACAACCTGCCGACTCACCGGACGTCCGCCAGCTCGCGGAGCTCTGCGGCGGCGACCTGCGACAATTGACCGCCCGGCACGTGGCCGAGGCGGCCGCCAGCGGCAACCGGCTGGCTCGAACCGTTCTGCGTCAGTCCGTCGAGGTCTTGGGCTGGGCTGTGGCGCAAGCCGTCACGCTGGTGGCCGCCGAGGTGGTTGTGGTGGGCGGAGGCGTGTCGCTGGCCGGCGAGGAGCTTTTCTTCCGGCCGTTGCGCCAGGCCGCCAACCGCTACGTCTTTCACGCGCTGCGCGGTGCGTTCGAAATTGTTCCCGCTCGGTTCGGACAGCAAGTGGTGGTGCAGGGAGCGCTCACGCTGGCCGCCGAACACGCGCAAAGCCGCTGACACCCACTGGAAACCGGCCGCCAGGTGCGTCGTCGCGACGAGTCCGCACGAAAGCGTACCGTCTGCCGGCCCCACTCGGACTAACGTCACCAGCCCCCTGCGCTGCGACGCGTCTGGACCGTCCACAGCCGCCGTCAGTCCCAGCGTCTTTGGCTCTTCAAAGCCTCTTCCCTCCCAGCAATTGCCCTCTCCGTTTTCGTGGCTTTGTGGAAGCTCGGTTTGGGGTGCTGTAAGATAGCCGCCGTCGTTTCCCTGCGTCGCAGCGGGGGTGTGAAAGGCCGACAGGCGGCGACCAATTTCCAGCACGGCAAGACTACAAGGTCCGTGCGCGGTGGCTAGTCGCGGCCGGCGGTGTGTCTTGTTGGCGGAAGGAGAACAGGCAGGTGAAGAGAGGACGACCGATGAGCGTGCGGCGAAGTGGTTGGTTGGCCGTGGGAAGCGTCGAGCGGCACGGGACGGGCGGTCTGCTTTGGCGGTCATTGGGCGGCGCGGCGGTCCGCTTTCTGGTTGCGGCGCTGCTGGTGAGCGTCGCCGGTTGGGCGTCTGCGGCCGAGTTGTCGAACCAGTGGCCTGGGTGGCGAGGGCCGAACCGGGACGGCAAGTCCCTCGACACGGGCCTTCTGAAGCGTTGGCCGGAAGGCGGACCTCCCCTTTTGTGGAAAGTGACCGACATTGGCCAGGGCTTTTCGAACGTCGCCGTCTCCGGCGGCCGCATCTACATTACCGGCGACGAGAACGGCCGGCTGTTCATGCACTGTCTGGACCTGAACGGCAAGCGGCTGTGGAAGGTCGACGTGGACGCAGCGTGGACCAAGAGCCACCCGGGCTCTCGGGCGACGCCGACGGTGGACGAGGGCAACGTCTACCTGCTTTCCGGCAACGGGGTCGTGGTTTGCTGCGACGCTCAAACCGGCCGACTCAAGTGGAAACGGTCGGCCAAAGAATTCGGCGGCCGTCCCGGAAACTGGGGTTACGCCGAGTCCGTACTGATTTACAAAGACTTGGCGGTCTTCAAGCCGGGCGGCAAGCAGTGCATTGCCGCGTTGGACAAGACAACCGGACGCACCGTCTGGACCAGCACAGGCTTCAGTGCCGGCCCGGAGTACTCCTCGTGCATTGTCGTGGAGTTCGCTCGCCGACCGCTCATCATTACGGGAACCCGAGCCGGCCTGGTCTGCGTCGACGCTCGGACCGGCCGACTGCAATGGCTCAACCCGTTCTGCGCCAACAACGTGGCCAACTGCCCGACGCCCGCTTACTCGGAAGGCTACGTCTTCTGGGCGAACGGCTACAAGAAGGGCGGCGTTTGCGTCAAGCTGAAGCTCGCCCGAAACCGCGTGGTCGCCGACCAGGTCTACACGACCAAGGACATGGTCTGCCACCACGGCGGCTACATCATTGACAAGGGCTACGTTTACGGAAACCACAACCGAGGCTGGACGTGCCTGGAACTGAAAACCGGCAAAGTCATGTGGAATGAGCGAGGCGTCGGGAAGGGCTCGCTTTGCTACGCCGACGGCATGCTCTACCTGTTCTCGGAACGCAACGGTCAGGCGGCCCTGGCTACCTGCTCGCCCCGCGGCTTGACAATCACCGGCCGGGTGAAAGTGGACGGCACCGGCCCCAGTTGGGCTCACCCGGTCGTGGTCGGCGGCCGACTCTACTTGCGGTACGACAAGAACCTGTACTGCTTCGACGTGCGAGACCATTCGGCCGGGCAAGCGGCCAAGTAACGGACTGTGTCCGGGAACTGGAGGGCTGCTCCGTGGTGGCCATGTCCCCGGACGGCCGCGGTCCGCCGTGGCCGTTTGAAGGCGGCTACGGGCTGAAACGGGACGCGCCGCGGCTTTCCGGCTTCAAAGGTCGAGACGGACGCAAGAGACCGCGTCCTCCGGCGCTCGAAGGTCACGTCGCGCTTCGTCGCGGCTACCTTCCCGCGGCCACGCTCCGTCGTGGCCACCTTTCCGGAAGGCCGTGCTCCGTCGTGGCCACCGTTGGTTGGCGGTAGTGGCGTACGGGCAAAGGCTCGCCGCGTCGGCATCCCGACGCGGTGGCGTTGTGTCAAGAACAGATTGGGCCCAAGTGAGCTTGGAGGAGAAAGAGAATGGACCGGCGAAGCTTTCTCAAATCAACGGCGTGTGTTGCCGCAGCAGCGGCGGCCGGTGGAGCCGCCTCGGCCGCTCCGGTGAAGAAAATCGGAGCGGGTCTGCGAACGAAAATCGCCATTAACCCCTCGTGGTTCAAAGGCAGTCACGTCGAGCAAATCGAACAGGTCGCTGCCTACGGCTTTCCTGCTTTCGAAAAACTGTCGGCCGGAAACTGGCCCGACAAAGAAGCAGTTCGCCGGAAATGCGAGGAGCTGGGCATTGAGTGCGGAGCAATCGGCGGGGGAATGGGAACCATTACCAAATGGGGCCCCAACGACCCGGAAAACCACAAGCGGTTTGTCGAGGCCGTCAAGCAGTCGATCGAAAACGCCAAAGCCATTGGCTCGAAAGTCCTGTTGGCCTTGACCGGTCCCAACCGGCCTGGGGTGAGCAAGGAAGAGCAAATGGATGCGTTGGTCAAGGCCGGCCGCTTGGTCGCTCCCATGGTCGAAGACGCCGGAATGATTCTGGTGTGGGAGTGTCTGAACGTGCTGGTCAACCACCCCGGCTACTTCTTGGTCTACTCGAAGGACGGCGCCGAGCTGGTTCGCCGCACCGAACGGCCTTGCATCAAGTTCCTGTTCGACATTTACCACCAGCAAATCAGCGAAGGCAATCTGATTCGAAACATCAAGGCCTACATTAACGAAATCGGCCACTTCCACTTTGCCGACAACCCGGGTCGACACGAACCCGGCTCGGGCGAAATCAACTACAAGAACGTCTTCAAGGCCATTTACGAGGCGGGCTACCGGGGCATTGTGGCCTGCGAGTTCAGCTTCAGTAATCGGAAAATGCCCGTGGAGCGGGTGCTGGAGATTCTGGCGGCCTGCGACCGGTGGGAAGAGGGTTGTCCGTGAAGTCCGACCGACTCAGCCGAAAGGTTGGAGCTCTCACAGTCGTTTGAGACCGGGGACCTCCGGTACGGGCCGCTCGGTGGTGGTCCGACTGGTGGGGAGGTGGAGTCATGCGCACCTGGCCGAGGTGGCCGACTAGAGCGGTCGGCTTGGTCGTTTGCTTGAGCGTCGGAGTGTTCTGGGCGTCGGGAGCGGAGCCAACCGACGTGGGAATTCTGACGGTCCAGGGCCGCGGAAGCCACCCGGACAAACCTCCCTACCGGCAGGGCGGAAAGCTGCGGTTCCTCGACGTTCAACCGCTTTGCCAAATCCTGCATTACCAGCGGCCCGCCCGGTTGCCTAAAGGCGGTCGCGTGCGCATTCCGTTCCCGGTGCGTTTCCAGTACGAGGTGCTCCGGCCAGCTCCGGTCGCCCTCACTTCGCGCTTCGGCACCGAGTACTGGCGGCTTTACGACTTTCAGTCCGAAACCACCTCGGCCCTTTACGCCGACGACCGCTTCGACTTGTCCCGACCGGGCACGTTCACAGTCGAAACCACTACCGGCTGGCTCAGCGCCGGCTACGGGCCCCTGCCGCAGCCCGGGCTCGTTGCGGTGGCCGGCCACTACTACTTCCTCATCGACCCGGTCCAGGGTGAACCCGGCCAGTGGCTGGACGTGACCAACCCGCCCGCTTTCTTCGACCAACCGGACGTGGTCCGCAAGCTGTGCTTCACACTGGCCGACCTTTCGGACTTCTCGTTGCGACTGACCGACTTCCAGTCGACGTGGCAACCCGGTGGTCCGTTGCGAGTGCGCGTGGTGGTCCGCGACGCGGACGGGCGTGAGTTGCCGGTCGTGAACGTGCGTTTGACCGCAGCCGCCGGCTCGTGGCAAACCACGTTGTCGACCGAATGGTTGCCGCTGAACCAACCCACGGGTTGGATGCGTGGCCGCCTGCCGCAAGACCACCTGCCCGTTCAGGTCGAGCTGGCGGCCACAGTACGACTAGCGACCCCGAAAGGACTGGTGGAACGAACGGTTCGCGCGACCGTCGCTCGCGGCACAGGGCTGTTGCCCCCGGAACGGTTTGCGCCGGTGGACCGGTTCGCCTACCAATTGCCGCGGAACGAAAAGGGCGTCGTGCGTGAAACGCGGGCCATTTGGGTTTCGACCGACGACTTCCAAAGCGAGGAGCAAATCGACCGGTTGGTCGGGCGGTGCCGGGCGGCCCGTCTGAACGTGCTCTTTCCAGACGTGTTCGTCCGAAACACGTTTGCGGCTCGCAGTGAGCTGCTCCCGGCGAGTCAGGACCGCTCGTTCGACCCGCTGCGCCGGCTGATTCAGAAAGCCCACCGAGCCGGCCTGGAGGTGCACCCGTGGTTTTGCGTCACCTACCGCGACGCCGCGTTTCGCAAGTGGTTTCAACAAATGCACGGCACCAACGTCGAGATGCTCGACGCCGACGGACGAGTCATTCGCTTCGGTGCCGACATTCACCGAAAGGCGTACCGCGACTTCGTGGTTCAGCTAATGGTGGGCGTCGCCCGCGACTACCCCGTCGACGGAATTCACCTGGACTACATTCGCTCCATGGGGCAGTGTTACTGCCCGCTGTGTCGGCGTGAGTTCGAGCGACAGTTCGGCAAGCCGCTGGACGAGGCCACCGACGCGGACTGGACGAAGTGGCAACGACAAGCGGTTGGCGACATTGTCCGCCGGACCGCCGAGGGGGTCCGCAAGGTCCGGCCGCGAGCCATTCTGTCGGCGGCCGTGTTCTCGAACATGGACTCCGGCGCCCGCCAGGGCCAGGACCCGGCCGGTTGGGCTGCAAAAGGGTGGCTCGACCTGGTCGTGCCCATGGACTACCAAATGCAGTCGGTGGCGGTGCGGGCGAACGAACGACGCTTTCTGGCCGCTTTGGCCGACGACGACCGACTGGCAACCGGCCTGTCGCTTTACATGCGAAGCGGAAGTGAAGTCCACCCGCGACCGGCTCGGCTGGTGCGCGAACAGATTGAGCTGGTCCGGTGGCTGGGCATTCACGGCTACAGCTTGTTCGCGTTTCGTCACCTGAGTGACGAGCAGTTGCAAGTGCTGCGCGAGCAGGTCAACAAGGAGCCGGCCGTTCCGTACTTCCGCGGAGACTAGTTCTTCGGCCGGCAGCATGCTCTCGTGCCGGCGTTCGAAGCGTGTCGACAAGACGCCCAGACTCTCGGCCGGAGTCGGTTCCGGCACCGGCTCGGACTGGCGGCACAATTGACGGCCGTCGCCGGTGAGTCGCTTGCAGCGCGCCAGCTGCGTGTCTCGAAAAGACTGGACTTGTGAGAAACTCGCCCTGGGGTTTCGCCGGCGCTCCGGCCCGGCTCGCAACTTCCGCCGTGCCCGCGCACACCTGCTGTCACTGAGCCCACTGCACGTACTGCCGGTAGACTTCGGCCACCCGTCCCTGCTGTGTGTCGCCGGAGTGAACGTAAAGGGCGTAACGGAGTCGCAGTGTCTGGCCCGGCTTGAGCGTCACGGGAGCGGCCGGCCGTTTGCCCTTCGTGTAGGCTTTCTCGCCAAACGGGTTAATGGCGAACAGGCCGTAGTTTCGCACGTGGTAGCGAGAGCGGCGGAAGTTCTTCGGGTGGTCGAACAGGGCAATGCCGAAAATTTTTCCGCCGACCGGTCCGACGTAGTCGACCCAGTCCGACGTCTTGCCCCAGCACTTCGACGCTCCTTTCAACCCGTCGGCGTTCACCACGTGGCCACCTTCTTTCTCACGCATCGAATTCGCGATTCGGACGGCGAACATGCCCTCTTTGGTGTCGCCGAAGGTCACCGGGACGCTGGCCGGTGTAAACGTAATGTCGTAGGCGATCAGTCGGTGAGCGAAAATGCTAATGGTGGTCTTTTCGAGCAGCAAGGGCTGGCCGTCCGTGTCCAACCAGTGGTTGGTGACGACCATTTGAGCCGGGT
The DNA here is from genome assembly GCA_964428935.1 of uncultured Planctomycetaceae bacterium. GTDB lineage: Bacteria > Planctomycetota > Planctomycetia > Planctomycetales > Planctomycetaceae > JAADHY01. The sequence goes on from CAYSAG010000016.1 coordinate 14,286, forward strand.
TGCCTTCCGGAACCGTTAGGTCTACCGACACCGTTTTGATCTTGTCCCGTTCCATCCAGTGACGGTGCTCGTTCACTTGGTCGACCGACAGCCACAGGCCCTTGTGGTGCGGGTGGTCTTCCGGGTGCTCCAACGGACGGGTCAGAATGGTTCCGTCGGGCCCGCGGACCGGCCAGAAAAACGGCTTGGCCCAGTCCCGGTCGAAGTTGTAGACGGCAAACTCCTGACCGCCGATCAGAACTCGAACTTGCCCGTCCGTCTTGACCAGCTTCACAGTCGGCTCGGCCGTCGCTCGGCCGCACACAGCCACAACCACGCACACTGCCAATGCCATTCTCATCGGAAGATCCTCCCATCAATGTGCCTGCGGCAAGAGTCGTTCGTTTCGAACAGTCCCAATACTACCGACAAAGGTTTCTTGCAGTCGAGCCAACGGGCCGCTAAAAGCTTGTCCGTTTCGACGGACGTCGTCGCTTCGGACAATCGACCAGTCGGAATCCCTTTTGACGAGGAGGCTGCAGAGGTGCGAAGGACGAGCTTTTCGTGGCGGAGCGGGCCGCGGCGCACGGTTCGTCCCTACCCGTCGCCGGCACGCCCCACCGCTCGACGCCGCGAACCCGAACCCACTTCCGAATGGGAAGTGGGCATTTACGGCGACTTGACGGAAAAGCAGGCCGACTTGATCAACCAACTGCTCGAGCTACCTCGGTTCAGCCGCGGGACAATTTTCTTCGATTCCTCCGGCGGCAGCGTGTACGTGGGCTTGGCCCTGGCTTCGCTGATTCGCTTGCGCGGCCTGCGGGCGGTGGGCGTGGTGGCCGGGGAGTGTTCGTCGGCGGCCATTTTGCCGTGGGCGGCGTGCGAAGAGCGCTACACCACGCCGCACGCGACGTTCCTGTTCCACGAAATTCGCTGGAGCAGTGACGGCGAGGTGCGCTTCCAAGAGGCCGCCGAATGGGCCAAACACTTCAAGTTCCTGGAGGAAGACCTGGACCGGCTGACCGCCCGTTTGCTCAACTTCCCCGAAAAGAAGCTCCAACAGTGGATTCGACGCGGGCGATTCGTAACCGGCCAAGAAGTGGTGGACGCCGGACTGGCAAAAATGGTCGACTTGTTCTCCGGCGACCTTTGGGCACAAATCCGTCGGCACCGGACGGCGAGCGGTTGAGCCGTTCGAGGCGGAGCGGTTGCAGCGCGACGGCCCCGGCAATCCAGCGCAAGCATGCGTCGCTTCGGCCGTGCGCTGCTCTGGTCCGGTTCTTCCCGCTCGGTCGGGCAAAGGAGGAGCGACCACTGACGCCAGACGCCTTCCGGCCTGATCGCAGCGAGCGGACGCGCAGGGCAGACCTGGCTGCCGGCACGTCGGAACGGTTCTCTCTCGGCCCCGCAAGTCGGCCCAGCCTCAAACGAATTCTGAGCGACATCTGTCACTGGAGCGGTTCAGCGAGCCGTTTCCACGTCGGAGCCCAGTGGCCAAGTTACACGTCGGCCGACCGCGTTGCCGGCCCCCAAGACGGCCAGGTATAATGCGGTTTGTGAATGGCCGAGCTGGCGACGGCACTCGCTTGCTCGGCCGGTCCGAGCCGGAACGGCTTCCGTCTGGACAGAGACAAGACGACAAGAACCAGAACGGCTCGGACCTCGTCCCATGTCCTGTGTTCCGCTAGTCCGCGTTTTCCTGTTTGCCAAACCGGGTCCTCCTGGGGTCGAGCCAATGCCGCTGTACGAAATTGAAACCGACGGACACATCATGATTGGGTGGGCGGAAAGCAAGGAGGCTGCCAAGGCCCTGGCGAAGGAGCATTACCCGGACGACCAAATCTTGCGGGTGACGAAGCGTCCGCGAGACATTTGGGTCATTTCGAAACGGCTTCTCGGACTGAAAACGCCAGCCGAGCCGTGCGACATTGCTCGCGAGTGTCTGGCCCGAGCTCGCGGCGACAAACTCCACGCCATTCGGCTCTACATGATGGACACGGGAGCCGACTTGCACGAAGCCCAGCGAGCCATCGAAACGAACATGTCGTTGGGCTGGTAGCGGGCCGAAAGTCTGTCTGTTGGCCGTCTGGCCGCGAGCCGCCGGACAGTCCTCTTCCGTCCGCGTGGCGGAAGGGTTAGACGCTACGCGGCGTCGCCTGCACGCCGACGGGTCGCGAGTCCGTCGGTCTTTGCTCAACGCAGCAACCGGTCGACAATTCCGGCCGGCGGCAGTGCCTCTTCGTGTAGCTCCAGCCGCTCCCCGGCGTGACTCGCTTCCATGACGTCTTCGGTCCCCTCCATTGGTCGTTCGGCCGTCACCATGTAGACACGGATCAGCGGCTCCAGTTCCTGACCGGGAACGCCGCGTGTGCCGGTCAGAAGGAGCGGTGCGGGAGCAGCCAGTGCGGCCAACCCGCCCAGTCCGCCGTACTTGAGCGCCCCGGGCAGGTACTCGGGGTCGTCGAACGAGTGGACCTGCGTGAAACCAAAGCCGTGCACGTCGGCAATGGTGCGGCCGATTTTCTTGCCGGCGAAGGGTCGAGCCAGCAAGACCCAACGGCCGGCGGCGCCGGTGCCGACCAGGTCGATTTGTCGGACGTCCTGGTTCTTCTGTAGCCACCGAACCAACGTGAGCACGTCTCGGACTCGCTTCGACACCCACGGCCGGTTGTAGCCGAAGGTGTAGCCCGAGTAGCGCCAGTCGACAATTCGCGGCACCGGACGCTGCTGTGGGTCGAGCAGGTACTCGCCGGTCTGGAACACGTCGGCCGACGCGACCGCCACGCCCGCCTGAAGCAGCCGCTTGATTTCCGCCGTGGGACCTTTCTTGTCGAACAGCGCTTGCTTGCCTCGCTGGTCGAACCAAGCCACCACACGACCGTTCCATTTCTTGGGCTTGAGCAGCACCCACGGAATTTGCTCGCGTCCGCCCGCTGGGTGCAACGTCCCTTTCTGCAGCGAGGCTCCGCCAGCCACAGTCAGCTCGGCCCGCGTCTCGGCTTCGACCGCCGCGTCTTCGGGCAATGGGTCGAGCATCACACGAGCCGCCGGTTCGACCCAACGCCGGTACTCCGCAAGCTGCTCCTTCGAGCGAGGCAAAATCGACTGGAACCACTTCGCGTCGAGCCACTCCAGCCGCTCTCGAAGCTTGTCTGCCGTCAGAGCGTCGTCCGGCAGAGGGTGCTTCTGGTCGAACACACTCAGCTCGGCCGGAGGCACCGGCTCGAAAGGTTTCTCTCGGACGGGCGATTTCCACCCCAAATGCAAATGCCGATTGAACCACTCGTACATGACCTGCCGCGACACTTGGTTGTAGTTGTGGCCGAATTGAGGAAAGCAGCGAGCCATGACGTGGTCGGGTTGGCCGAACAGCGAGTAGACGGCTTTGAGCTCGGGCAGGCCTTTGGTTTCAATGTCGATCGTCCAGTCGTGGGCCCCGGTCATGCCGAGCGGCTTGGGAGCGAACAGGGCGGCGATGGCAATGTTGTTGATGCCGATTCGCAAGTAGTCGGCGTTCTCGCACACGCAGCCGCCTTGCATGTTGGTCGAGACCATGACCGCCGGGAAGGCCACGGCCGGACGCGGGTCGACCGCGCACAGCATGAAGGTCTGTGTTCCGCCGCCGCTGGCGCCGGTGACGCCAATTCGGTGCGGGTCGACTTCGGGCAACGACAACAGGAAGTCCAACGCTCGGATTGAATTGAAGGTCTGCACGCCCAGCGGGTTGTGCAGGTGCAGGCCGGCCCGGACGTCGTTGAAGCCCGCTCGGTGTTCGAGCGGTTTGTTGTCGGCGTAGCCAATCATGTCGTAGTGGAAGACGACACAGCCCATTCGGGCCAGTTGCACCATTCGAGCCTGCAGGGGGTAGCGCGCTCCACATTCGAACTGCTCGGCGCCCGTCTCCAGCCGTTTTTTCACTTCGCGGTCGGTGGCTTCGTAGAAACGTCCGTTTTTCCAGTGCCCGTGCGGGCACAGCACGCCGGGGACTTTCCCGTGCACGTTCTTGGGCCGGTAGAGGTTTCCCGTCACGTACACACCCGGGCGGCTGGCGAAGTAGACCTTCTCAATGGTGTAGTCGCCGCGGTCAATGCGACCGTGAATGAGCGGCCGCAGGGGCCGCTTGGGAGGCATGGGCCACAGTCCCATGGCGACCAGCAGTCGCTGACGAATGGCCTGGGCCTCGCGCTGCCACTCGTCTCGCGTCTTTGGGGGGCTCCACGGGTGGTACGAGTCCCGCAACGTGCGCAACGGTCCCAAACGGCCGTCATCCGGTCGTTGACCTTCCGGAAAGACGCGCCACAGCGGCGTCGACGTCGACTCGGCCACGGCCAGCCCCGGCACACACAAGAGCCACACCAGTGCGGCAACACGTAAGGTCCTCATGGGTCGCCCTCCTCAAAACGTCGTCGTGCGTACAGTCGGTGCCAACCCGGTACACCGCTTCTCCCTGAGACGCTGTTCGGCACACGCTGTCACTAAGCTACCGACGTTCCGACGCACGTGCAACTTCTTCACGTGCGTCGCCGGCGACGCGCTCTTGCGGCGCGGTCCCGCGGGCGCAGCCGTCGGCCTTGCCCTTTGTCGGCTTGGCCGACAAGCGGCTCCGACGTGCGGACGGGTTTGCAGTGGAGCGGCTGTCGTGTGAGAATGGAGCCGCCGTTCTACGGCCTGACCGGTAGAACGCGCTCGAGCCATTTGCCTGCCGTTTACGTCCTGCCTTTGTGCTGTTGGAGGGGAGCGACACCAATGAAACGTCTGACGGTGTGTCTTGTGTTGTGGTGGAGTTTGCCGGCAGTGGCCGCCGACTTCTACGTGGCTCCAGACGGAAGCGACTCCAACCCCGGCACTCAAGCCCAACCTTTCGCCACGCTGACGCGGGCGAGAGACGCTGTTCGCGAATTGAAGTCCCGCGGGCCGCTGACCGAGCCGGTCCACGTGTACGTGAGCGGTGGCCGCTACAGGCTGACCGAGCCGTTGGTTCTCGGCCCGGAAGACAGCGGCACGGAGGGGGCACCGGTGGTTTGGCAAGCTGTCCCCGGACAACGCCCGGTCTTCAGTGGGGGCCGGCTCATTTCCGGCTGGCGCCGGATTGGCAAAGGCCTTTGGGCGGCGCGGGTTCCCGAAGTGGCGGCCGGTCAGTGGTACTTCGAGCAATTGTGGGTCAACGGTCGTCGTGCGGTTCGGGCTCGCGAGCCCGACCGGTTCTACTTCTACATGCAGGCGGTGCGTGAGGAGCCGCTGTCGGGCGGTTCGGCGCGACGTCCCCAGCGCGCTCGACAGTACGTCCGCCTGCGGCCGGAGGACTTCCAGTTGCTCGCTCGACTGTCGGCTGACGAACTGAAAGACGTCAACTTCGTGGCCTACCACAAGTGGGACGTGACGCGACGGTTCATTGAACGTCTGGAACCCGAACGGTGCGTGCTGGTCACGCGTGGCGAAGGCATGAAGCCGTGGAATCCGTGGCGTCGGAACACGCGTTTCCACCTCGAGAATTTCCTGGCCGCTCTCGACTCGCCCGGCGAATGGTTTCTTTCGCGCGACGGCACGCTGTACTACCGGCCGCGGCCGGGCGAGGACATGACCCGGGCCGAAGTCGTCGCGCCGGTGGTGGAGAAGTTCGTCGTGGTGGAAGGCGACCCGGCGAAGGAGCGGTTCGTGGAGCACGTCGTGCTGAAGGGACTCACCTTCGAACACGCCGAGTGGCGAATGCCGCCGGGCGGCTTCGAGCCCGCTCAAGCCGCTTCCCCCATCGACGCCGTCGTCCTGCTGGACGGAGCTCGGAACGTCGTCATTGAAGACTGTAGCATTGGCCACATTGGTCGGTACGCCGTCTGGTTCCGAAAAGGGTGCCGCGACTGCGTTCTGCGACACTGTGACCTGTACGACCTGGGAGCCGGAGGCGTGCGAATCGGCGAAACGACCATTGCCAAGACCGAAGCCGAACGAACCGGTCACATTACGGTCGACAACAACATCATTCGGCACGGAGGCCGAGTGTTTGCCTGCGCGGTCGGTGTGTGGATCGGACACAGTGGCGACAACCAAATTACGCACAACGAAATCGCCGACTTCTACTACACAGGCATTTCGGTCGGCTGGAGGTGGGGGTACGGCCCCAGCCTGGCGAAGCGGAACACAATTGCGTTCAACCACGTGCACCACATTGGTCAGGGCGTGCTGAGCGACATGGGGGGCATTTACACCCTGGGCCCGTCCGAGGGGACGGTCGTCCGGAACAACGTCTTCCACGACGTGTACTCCTACTCGTACGGCGGCTGGGGGCTCTACACCGACGAAGGCAGCTCACACATTCTCTTCGAGAACAACCTGGTCTACCGCACCAAGACGGGCGGCTTCCACCAACACTACGGCAAAGAGAACGTGGTGCGGAATAACATTCTGGCGTTCAGCGAGCTGTACCAGCTTCAGGCGACGCGGGTGGAAGACCACTTGTCGTTCACGCTGGAAAGGAACATTGTCTATTACGACAGCGGTGTGCTGCTGCGAGGTCCGTGGAACCGAGTGCGGCACGTGAGCCGAAACAACTGCTACTGGGACGCCTCCGGCCGACCGGTTCGGTTCCTGGAGAAGACGCTGGAGCAATGGCAGGCGACCGGTCACGAGAACGGTTCGGTCGTTGCCGACCCGCTGTTCGTCGACGCCAAAAACGGGGACTTTCACCTGCGGCCTGACTCGCCGGCCCGGAAGCTCGGCTTTCAACCGTTCGACTACACACAGGCCGGGGTCTACGGCGACCGGGAATGGGTGGAGAAGGCCCGCCGAGTCCAGTGCCCACCGCTGGAACTTCCACCACCGCCTCCGCCGGTCAGCGTGTTGGAGGACTTCGAGTGGACGCCGGCTGGCCGGCCGCCCTCGGGCGCCGAAGTCCACGTGGAAGGAAAAGGCGACGCCATTGTCGTCACCGACGAAACCGCGGCCAGCGGCCGACACAGCGTCAAAGTCACCGACGCTCCGGGGCTGTCGCGAGCCTACAACCCGCACTTGGTGTACCGCGTCGGGCCGTTCACTCAGGGCACGGTCCACAACAGTTTTGCTTTGCGACTGGAGCCTAGGACGGAGCTGAGCTTCGAGTGGCGGGACTGGACTCAGTCGCCCTACCGGACCGGCCCCAGCTTTGCCATTCGCAAGGGCAAACTGCTGCTGGCCGGCAAGCCTGTCTTGGACCTACCGGCCGGCCAATGGCTTCGTTTCTCGATTGACGCCACGCTGTCGCCGGAGCAGGCGGCTCGGTGGTCGTTGCGTGTCACGTTGCCGAGCGGTCAGGTCCACGTCTTCAAGGACCTTCGGTCGGCGCACCCGAAGTTTCGGAAACTCAATTGGGTCGGCTTCACCAGTTCGGCACGCGAGCGAGTTTCCTTCTGGTTGGACGACTTCCGCGTTGAGCCGTAGCTGGTGCGACGGTCTGCCCGTCGCCGCTGCCGTTGTCTCGCGGCCACCAACGGACTGTGTCGCGTCCCGTGCGGTCGCTCTGTCGCCCGTGTGCGCCGACACGGGCGGGTCGCTCCGACTTGCAGTTCCGGTCGTCGCACCAACGGGCAAGCAGCGCCCTGGTCACGGGCAGTCTTTGCCTCGCGCCGCACGCTGCCGGTCCCCGTTGGCTAGGAAATGAACGGTCGATTCGTTAAAAAGTCAACTTTCGGAATTCAGAAACTGTTCCCACGGCCCACGGGAAGTCTCCGTCGACCACCGACTGAGCCCGTCGGCGAGTCGGCGCAAGAAGAGAGCGGCTCCGTCGGTACCAACAGCAACAAGAAGCCGACCGACTGTGCCTCGGTCGGCGTCCCTTTTCTTGCGTCGGCTCTCAACAAATCTGTTGCCCTCTGCCGGAAGGCGAACCATGGCCGAGCATTCGACAACGGTGAAAGTGGGTGTCGTCAAAGAAACGTTTCCGGACGAACGACGAGTGGCGTTGGTGCCGCAGTCGGTCGCCGCGTTCAAGAAGGCTGGTGCCGAGGTCTTGGTGGAGGGCGGCGCTGGAACGGCGGCCGGGTTTGACGACGAGCAGTACCGGCAGGCCGGAGCAACAGTCTTGGAAGGACGGGAGCCGGTTTTGCAGCAGGCCAACGTGCTGTTGCGAGTCCGGGCGCTCGGGGCCAACCCGGAAAATGCCGACGACGACTTGAGCTGCCTGCACGAAGGACAGACGCTGGTGGCCTTGTGCAATCCGTTGGGGGCACCCGAGCTGGTGCGGCGGGCGGCCGAACGAAAAGTCGACGTGTTTGCGCTGGAGCTGATTCCTCGAATCACGCGCGCTCAAGCCATGGACGTGCTTTCGTCCATGGCCACCGTCTCCGGCTACAAGGCCGTGTTGCTGGCCGCTTCGTCTTTGCCGCGTCTGTTTCCAATGATGATGACTGCTGCGGGTACGATTACGCCCGCTCGTGTTTTCGTCATCGGGTGTGGAGTGGCCGGACTGCAGGCCATTGCGACGTCGAAGCGACTGGGGGGCGTGGTCCACGCTTACGACATCCGACCGGCGGCTCGCGAAGAGGCGGTCAGCCTGGGGGCGAAGTTTGTCGAGCTGGAGCTCGAGGCGAAGGACGCAGAACAGGAGGGCGGCTACGCCAAAGAAATGGACGAGGAGTTCTACCGGAAACAGCGGGAAATGATGGCACGGGTCGTGGCCGAAAGCGACGTCGTCATCAGCACGGCTTCGGTGCCCGGCAAGCGAGCGCCGGTGCTCATTACCGAACCCATGGTCCAGGCCATGACGCCCGGCTCGGTGATCGTCGACCTGGCGGCAGAGCAAGGCGGCAACTGCGAGCTGACCGAGCCGGGGCAGACGGTACAGAAGTACGGCGTCACGATTGTCGGTGCGGTCAACTTGCCGGCGACCGTCCCGTACCACGCCAGTCAGATGTTTTCGCGCAACGTCACGAGCTTCTTGTTGAACCTGCTTCAGGACGGTGGGCTCAACGTGGACACGGAGGACCAGATTGTTCGCGACACTTTGGTCGCGCGAGACGGCCGAGTCGTAAACGAGAAAGTGCTTCAAGCATTGCAGCAGAGCTGACTCGACAGCGGACGCGCCGCGTTGACGGGGTCGGTTGTCGCATTCTGCAGGGCGCTGGACGAACAGCCGCACCCGCTCAGCAGGCGGCCGACGGTGGCAACGCCGTCAAAGAGCGTCAAGGGCTGGTGGGCGTCGGGTCACCGCAAACAAGACTTGTCGACGCAGAAACGGTCACACCTTCACGTGCCGGCCGGATTCGGCCGGCCCCGGACGTCGGTCAGAACGGCGACCTTGGTCGCCCCAAGAAACAGCGAAAGGGAGCCCAATCCATGACGTGGTCAGTGACTTTGCTGGCGGCAGCCGAAGCGAACGCTCAGGCGGCGACGGCCGGAAGCCATTCGCTGAGCGGCTTGGTTGCCAGCGTGACGATCTTCATGCTGTCGGTTTTTGTCGGCTTCGAAATCATCACCAAAATCCCTCCGACCCTTCACACACCGCTCATGTCCGGTTCGAACGCCATTTCGGGTATTACGCTGATCGGAGCCTTGATTGCAGCCGGCACCGGCCAGATTGCCGCGGCGCGCTATTTGGGATTTGCGGCCGTCGTGCTGGCAACCATCAACGTGGTCGGAGGTTTTCTGGTGACGCACCGCATGCTGGGCATGTTCACGACGTCGCGGCGGCCGGCGGAGCGGCCACGACACTGACGGCGGTCCACGAAGCCACCGTCTGGGGTTTCTCCCGTTTCCACCAAGCTTCGGCGCTTCCGATCAACGCTGCTTTGTTTTGCGAACACGAGGGGCGAAGACGTGAATCCGGCACTGACCGACTTGGCGTACTTGCTGGCAGCCGTTCTGTTCATTTTCGGCCTGAAAGGGCTGACGCACCCGCGAACGGCCGTGCGAGGCAATTTGATTGGCGCACTGGGCATGCTCATTGCCGCTCTGGCCACAGTGACCAGCCAAAGGATGGACTTGATTTGGGTCGTGGCGGGGTTGGCGATTGGGGCGGCCGTTGGGGCGGTCATGGCCGTTCGAGTTCGAATGACCGCCATGCCGCAGATGGTGGCCGTGTTCAACGGTTTTGGGGGTGGGGCGTCGTTGTTGGTGGCCGGGGCGTACCTGCTGGTGGGCGAGGGGCAGTCGCTGGACGTGCTGATCGCTACGGCTGCTTCCGGATTGATCGGAGCGGTGACGTTTTCGGGCAGCATGGTCGCTTGGGCAAAGCTGGAAGAACTGAAGTCGATCAAAGACGTGCGGTTCACGGGCCAGCAGCTGCTCAGCGGCTTGCTGTTCCTGGTCTGTTTGGTTCTCAGCTTCGTCCTGGTGACCGAAGCGACGTACGCCAACGTGGCTTACTGGATCATGGTTGCTGTGGCCTTGGGGTTGGGAGTTTCGCTGGTGGTTCCGATTGGCGGCGCCGACATGCCGGTCGTAATCGCCCTGCTCAACTCCTACTCCGGTTTGGCCGCGGCCGCCACCGGTTTCGTGCTGACCAACAACGTGCTGATCATTGCGGGGTCGCTGGTGGGAGCGTCCGGCATCATTCTGACACGCATCATGTGCAAAGCCATGAACCGCTCGTTGGCCCACGTCATGTTCGGCACGTTGCAGCCGACCGGCGAAGCGGCCTCGGCCGACGACATCTACGCCACGGTGAAATCGACCACGCCGGAAGAAGCAGCCATGTTGCTCGAGGCGGCCAACCGGGTTCTCATCGTGCCGGGCTACGGAATGGCGGCCGCACAGGCCCAGCACTCGGTCAGCGAACTGGCGAAGCTGCTCCAGCAACGGCAGGTGAAGGTCGAGTTTGGTATTCACCCCGTCGCGGGCCGAATGCCGGGACACATGAACGTGCTGCTGGCCGAAGCCGACGTCCCCTACGACCTCTTGAAGGAAATGGACGAGGTCAACGCCGAAATGGACCAAATCGACGTGGCGATCGTGCTGGGAGCCAACGACGTCGTCAACCCCGTCGCTCGCACGGACCCCGAAAGCCCCATTGCCGGAATGCCCGTCATCGAAGTGGACCGAGCCAAGACCGTGGTGGTCATCAAGCGGAGCCTGAGTCCGGGGTTCGCCGGCATTCCTAACCCGCTCTTTGCCGCTCCGAACACGCTGATGCTGTTCGGTGACGGCCGTCAGGCGGTGACTGAAATCTTGAACGCGCTGAAGGAGGCAGCGTAATCACAATGGCGGCACAGGACGCACCGGAACGCCTCTGTTGCGGCATGCGGTTCTGGTGCCGCTCGTCGCGCTGCCCCGCTCGCACCACGACCCAGGCCGCTCATGCTCCGCGCGAGCTTTCCCACACGACGGCTGGTCTGAGCTCGATTGCTTCGACCGGGCACTGCTGCTCGCACTGACCGCATGCCGTGCACAGGCCCTCGATTGGACGCGGGTAGGCCATTTCCCGCGTCATTCGAATGGCCCGTTCGGGGCAAACGTCTGCGCAAACGCCGCACCCAATGCATTCCCGCTCCACCAGCGACCAAACCAACGGTTGCCCGCTCATTCTTCCCTCGCCGTGGGTGTCGTTTTGAAAGCCGACACCAGTCCCCACACAAAGACCAGCACCAGCGCTGTGAAGCAAACGTAGAACGTCACCTGCGACAGCTCCAGCCCACTAGGCGCCGCGTTCGACCGCAAATGGCTTTTGACGAACTCCCAGAACGGACTGGGGTGCAGCTCCAAGTACTCGCCGCCAGGCGCTTCCATGACGAACGTAAACCCGACCACGTTCAGAACGTTGGCCGCAATCAGCACGTACAACGAACGGTAGAAGCTGGGCGAGCCGGCTTCGTGGCCGCCGTGAAACAGACGCAAGACCAAAGCCACGGCGAACAGAACTGTGGCGACGGGGCAAAACGGCACGGCCATCTTGATGTCGGCCATGATGTCGGGGTTGAGCACCACGTAGCCGATCAGCACGACGACCGTGAGCAGAACGTCTACGACTAACACGGTCAGCACACGCCACAATTCAATTGTGACACGTAAAGTGAGCCGCTCTTCCAGCTTCCGGTAGTACTCCTGAATCAACGCCAGGCCCAGAGTCAGCAGGCCCAGCATGATTGAAAAGTTCAGCAGGTTCTGCAGGGTCCAGACTTCGAGTGCCTTGACAACCTCGTGCGTGCCCATTCGTTGTTTTCCTCCACGCTCGGACGCCTCGGACCAAACGGCTTGGTCCCCGTTTCCACTTTCCCTGTCCGTGCCGCTGCTCTAACGCAGCAACTGGTCGAAACCTGACTATTACCAAAACCAGCCACGTCAATCTACTGGCCGGCAACCATTTGGCTTTTCTCGGGGCATGTGGGCCGGCGGCGTCCGGGCGTGGTTGGCCGCGGCCAGGAGCATGGAGTAACATGTGCCGGGCCGAGAGAGTAGGCGGCTGGCGCGGGCCGGAGGCTCGGCGCGTCTCGGAGGGCGGCGCCTTTGCGGGCGCGCAGCCCTTGTGCGAAGCACAACCGCGTGGTGTCGACGCGTTCCGCGCACGGGCGCCGTGCTCTTTCCGACGCTTCAAGTCAGCGGGTTCGATGCCCTCAAAAGGCCGAGTCCCCAAGAGCCGCCGTCGCGGTGAAGCTGAACGAGTCGAGAAGACAGACGGGCCGGCATGAACGAGCCGCTACACAGCTTGGAATCGTTGGTCGGACGCGAGGTCGTGCTCGACGCACGCAGTTTGTTCGTCTACATCGGTCGGCTGGTGAAGGTCGACACGCACTTCGTCTTGCTGGAAGACGCGGACGTCCACGACCTGCGTGACTCGTCTACTAGCCGCGAGGTCTACGTGCTGGAGACGAAGCGATTTGGCATTCGAGCGAACCGGAAGCGGGTCTACGTCCGCCGGGACGAAATCGTCAGCTTCTCGCTGCTCGACGACGTCATTGAGTGAACCTGTTGCCGTGCAAACCCCCGTGCTTTACGCTCCGTCGGCGGTCGACGCGTTCGGAGCGGTGTGGGCTTGAGCTTGGTTTGCGCTGAGCAGCGGGTCCACCAACGGCGGGGTGAGCGGCTGCGGTTTCTGCTTGCTTTCGTCCAGTTGGAGCGACGCGAAGCGTGGCTCCATTTTCAGAACCGGAAAGAGCCTCGGCAAAGAGTTCAGACGTTCCACCGGCACGCCGGCGGCGTAGGCTGCCTGGACGGCCAAGAACGCCTGTCGGACCAGCGCGGTCGTGGTGTGCGTGTCGGCTCGGGAAAGGTGAGCCCACAGGGCGCTGCACAGAGCCACGTCCCAGGCCAAGTCGGCGGACAGTCCGCCGTAGCGTCGGGCGTCAATCATGACTTCCCGCTGGGGCGGCTCGCCGGTTTTCAACGCCACCGCGATTGCCAGCTTCAGTCGGTTCCGGTGCAGCTCCCCCAGTTTCGGTGCCAGCTTCAGTCCTTGCTCCAAAGCCTGCTTTGCGTCGTCCAGTCGCCCGAGCTGAATGTAGCAGTAGGCCAGGTTGTTGAAAACGCTGGCCGTGGCCAGTCCGTTGTCGATGGCCAACCGGTTCTGCATGGCTGCTTCTCGGAAGGTTTCCTGGCTGGGGGAGAAACGGCAGTTGTAGTAAGCCAGCCAGGCCAGCGCCTTGGCGTCACTCAGGCCGCGGTACAGTTCCCACGCTTTGTTGAACTCCAGCGCGGCGACGGGCGTGTTTCCCAGCTCGTAAGCGGCCCAGCCCTTGCTCAGATGTTGCGACGCCACGTACTGTTGGCGGCTGGTCACGAGCTGCCACAGACTGGCCAGCGCCAGAGCGCCGACAGCCACCGAAGCCAGAAGGCGTCGTCGAGCCTTCGTTCGTCGCCACAACTTTCGCACGGGGCGGTTGATTCGTCGCAGTGCGGCTTCGACCTCGGACGCCGACTGCGGACGCCGCTCCGGTTCCACCGCCAGACACCGGTGAATGAGCCGTGCCAACTCGGGCGGCACGTTCGGGTTCAGCTTCTGCAGCGGCGTGGGCGGTTGCAGCCGTTGGTTTTCCAGCATTCGGCTGGCCAGCACGGTCAGCGACCGGGACGCCCGGACGCCGCCGAACGGCAGTCGGCCGGTGAGGGCTTCGTAGAGGGTGGCGGCGAGCGAAAAAATGTCGGAGCGGACGTCGATTTGTGGCGTCCGCTGACGCTCCACAATGGCCCGAAGCTGTTCCGGGGCCATGTACGCCAGCGTGCCCCCGACCCCGACGCGGCCCAGCCGCTCGGACAGCGACAAGTTGAAGTCGAACAGCACCGCGCGGCCGTCCGTCGTCAGCAGGACGTTCGACGGCTTAATGTCGCCGTGCAGCAGTCCGTGGTCGTGCGCGTAGGCCAAAGCGGACGCCAGGTCTGCCCCAATCTGTGCAATGGCTTCGACGTACGTTTGGCGGAACCGGAGCTTTCCGGCCAGACGCTCTCTCCAGCTGGCCGGCTGACGCTGGTCGCTGGCCTTTGGCCGGCGAGCCTGCTCCACGCCGACCGCTGCGACGCCGTTCGACTCGTTCTCGCTCGTCGACCCCGGCCCGTCTGCCGGGCGGTCCAACTCGACGCGCCGAATCCGCGGGTGGTCCGACCTACGGCGTGCGTTTTCTCGCCGCACGTACTCCCACATGAAGTCGGCCCAGCGCGGAACCCCTCGCCGTTCAACAATCAGCCGGATGATTGCGTGCAACGTGACGCGGCTCAGCAGCGGCATGCAAATAGCCGTCAAACCCGTGACGGGGTCGGGCGAGACGGAGTAGACCGGGGTAATGTTCGGGTGCTCAAGCTGGCCCAGGGCTTGAGCTTCGCGGTCGCCGAAGCCGGGAATGCACACTTTCACGACGACCAGCCGGTCGCCGACTCCCTGCTCGGTCGCCAGGAAGACCCGCGAAAACGACCCACCGCCCAGCTCTTCCAGCAACCGAAAGCGAATGAAAAGCTCACCGACTTCCGGCCACAAGTCTTCGGCCAGCTCGCGGCAGACCGACGCTCGCAGCAGAATGACGCCGTCCAGCAGCAGCGCGTTGAGCAGCTCTTCTCGAACCGAAGGGAACTGAGCCGCGAACTGTTCAATGTCGACGTTCTCGCCCGAAGCCAAACGCTGCGAGACCTCTTCGTAGGCCAGGTCCAGCACGGCCCCGGGAAACTTCTGCAGTTCCGGGTAGTCCTCCAGCACCTCCTGGGCCCGGAACACCCGGTCCGCTGGCCAGCGACGAATGATTTGGACGACCAGCGTCCGCGCGTCTTCCTCGGTCGCCACGCCTTTCGGTCGGTTTGTTTGCGTGAATTCGGAAGACATCAACTTCGCCCGTCGCCCGCCCGCTCTTCTCGTTCCAGACGCTCCTCCATTTTCCGCACAATGCGCCGAACGCTGGCCTCGTGCAGTCCCACCTCCTGCCCAATTTCCTTGAACGTCAAGCCGGCCAGACGCAATTCCATGACCCGCTCACACAATTCCGGGTCGTGCTGCACCAACCGTTGCCGCGTTTCTTCGGCAATGGCGAATTGGCTGGGTGTGGGTTGCCGTCCCGGGAAGGTGTCGAGAATCTCGCCGCCCTCCGAGCCCTTCACGTGCAGCTCTAATGCCAAACGCACCCGACGCGCCCGCCGCCGCCGGTACTGGTTAATCACTTTGTTGGTGGCGACCCGTCTCAAGAAGGCAATCAGTTCTTCCTGCGTGTGGAACTGGTCCAGTCGGGAGCGGTGAGCGCAGACGCTGGCCCAGACGGCCTGGGTGAAGTCGGCCGAGTCGAACTCAGTACGAAGCTTCGGGTCCAAGGTCCCTCGGACCGCCTGGAAGACGTACCGGCTGTACCGTCGGACCAGCTCGGCCGTCGCCGCTTCACAGCCCGCCTTGACGCGAGCCATGAGTTCCGGAAAGCTTTTCGGAACCTCCGCCATTTCCGTTCCGCTCCTGCTCTTCGACAGGCCCGCCGCCTCCGCACAGACACTGCCAGCGCCGGGCGACGCGACGCCACACCCCGCTCCGGCCGCCTCGTCCGGACTGCTCGCTCACGGCCGTCCCGGCACCGGTTCGAAGTCCCTTGCTTCGGCCCGTTCCGGCTTCCGGCACCACCGGCGGAACCCCATTGACGTGCTCGACAACGACCCGTTCCGTCAACACTCGGAAGGATTCAGCGACAGGCCGGAACCGTGTGCGTGGCGCCGGCTTCCGCACCCACGGCGGTTCGTCTCGTGGTGGCAGGATGGACGGGCCCACTGGTCCGGAGGAAGCCGAACCGCTGCGTTCGCCAATTAGTTTACGACCAATGGAGGGCTTTTGCGAGACCGTTCGGTCCGGCGGCCGGGTTTCGCAGTGAGTCCCGGCGGAACGTCGCCAGCTCGGGCCGGCCGTCCCCTGGTTGAATCGGCATTTCCACCCGCGCCGCTCCGCCCGAAAGACGCCGGAACCGAGCGGACCGGGTGACCCGAGCGGCTCCAGCGGCGGCTGGCAGGCCGACTAACGTTTCGACGGCAACTCGTACTCGACCACCAGCTCGGCCGGCTTTCCGCCCTCGCGGCTGACGTAGTCCACGCCGTCCAAACTGGTCGGGTCAATGGCCAGACTGAGCTCTTGCTTGGACTGCAGCTCGACGTCCAAAGGCACCTCCACCACCTGCCGCTCGCTGACGCGTCCCAGCTTGGCCACGACCTCGCCCAGCTCGGGCTGGTTGGTGTAGGTCACGGTTCGTTCGGACCAGCGTCCGCGGACCAGCCGGACCTGTCCCGAGTTGCCGGTTGGGTTGCCGGCGTTGTACAGACGCAGTCGTACGGCCACCGGCCGACCGGGCACGTCCACGCGGAACTTGAGCAAGGCCACGCTGTGACTTTCGTCTTTCATTCGGGAGGCCCCGCCGTCGACCAGCAGCGTCGAGCCGGTTCCGCGGTTGGTCGCCGGGTAGCGGTGACTGACGTAAGCGTCCTCGACCACGCGAAAGACGGCTCGAGCCCGGTTGCCGAGGTACTCCAACGTGGCTTCGCCGTCCGTTTCGACGGTGCCGTCGGCGCGGAGCAACCGCGCACGCCACTTGTAAGCTCGCGGCGCCGGCGAGCCGACCACGGTGACGGCCACCGGCAGCTCGGCTCGCTCACCCGGCTCCAGCCGGACCTGGTCGACCACCTCGACCGTGAAGCCCTCCGGCACCTCGACCGTCAGCCGTCCCACGAAGGGCTGGTCCCGGTTGTTGGCCACGCGAATGACCGACCGCGCCGACCGCCGCACGGCGTTCAGCTCCAGCCGCGGCAACGCCAGTCCCAGCGAAAGCACTCGTTCGCGAACCACTTCGACGGCCTGCAGGACCGGCGCCCGGTTCGGCTCGGGACGCGGCGTCTTCGAACGCAGCTCAATGACCAGTTCCGTGCCGGCCTCCACGCCACGCACCTCTTTCCACAAAGCCCGGTTTCGACCTCCCGCCTCGGCGGCAACGTCCAGCGCCTTCAGCACGGTCCGCCCTTGGACGAGGACGTCGAACACCCGCTGGCCCGGCTGGTCGTTGTCCGGGTCCGCGAACCCCAGCCGGACCGTGTAAAGGCTTCGACCGTCCTCGGGGCCGGCCAGAGGAATTTGCAGACGCCCGAGCCCTCGGTAGCCGGACGCAAACAGCCACGGCCGCGCGGCTCCTTCCACGCCGGCCAAGTCCTCGTGAACGCGGTAGGCCTGACCGCCGGAGAGCAGCCCCACCGAGGCCGGCAGTTTGAGCACCAGGTGCCCGCCCGGCCGAGGAAACGCCAGCCAGAGCGTGCCGGCGTCGTCCTTTCGGTCTCCGGGGGCTCCCAGGTTCAGAGCCAAGTGACGAACCGGCTTGGTCGGACCGGACAAGCTGTACACGGCCCACGCCCGGTTCCGCTCGGCCGGTTTGAACACGACCGTGCACGCGTTGGGGAACGGGCACATGCAGCCCGTGCTGCCCTCGGGAACCAACACCAGCCCGTTGGCGGCAATGAAGTTAATCCAGCAGCCGGGGCGTTGAGCCGAGAAGTGGAAGGTGCCGCCGTCGCGGAGCAGGTCGTAGTAGCCAATGCAGTAGGAGCGGAAGAGCATGAGGTTGGGGGCGGCGACTGGCGTGCCACAGTGGTGGCCGGGTCGAGCCCACTGCCAGCGTTCCTCGTGGCCCGTCAGCGGGTTGGTTCGCGTGAGGAACTCACCCGAATGGAGGTCCACCGCCCACGGCTCGACGTGCAGCGTGTCGCCAATGACCAGAGGCCGAACCCGGTAGCCGATTCGTTTGTCCCAAAGCTTGTAGCCGTCCTCGGCGGAAAGAGCCACCAGGCGTCGCGAGTTGAACTGCCCGGCGTAAAACTCACGCCAGTAGTGGCCGTCCAAGTAGACGCCGAACAGCACCAACACACCGTTGTGGTAAATGGCCGACAGCTTACTGCCGCCGCAGTCGGTCAGGTCGTAGACCTTTTGCCACAGGATTCGGCCGGAGCGGGCGTCGACGGCCACGACCCGACGGTTCTCGGCGCTGTGGCCGGTCGCCTCTCCCCGACGCCGTCGCCGCTCCAACTCTTCGGGCGAAACAGCCGACTCCGACTGCCCGACCGCGTCCACCGCCAAGTCGGCGAAAAACACTCGACCGTCGCCAATGACAACGGTGTTGTGCGGAATGCCTTTCCCCTTGACGACCCACAGCACGCGACCGGACTGCACGTCCAACGCGAAGACGGCGTCGCTGGTGGTACCGGACGAAGCCGCGCTGCCGTACAACACGCCGTCCACGACGGCCACCACGCCCCAATGGTGACCGGCGGCGACTTCGGGTGGCAGGCGGTAGCGGCCGGGAGCTCGCTCGCGTCCGGTCGCCGCGTCCAGACGCCAACACTCCGCTCCACTGGCCACGAACACGCTCACCTCGTCGGCCGCCAGGTTGCACCCGGCGTACGAGGCGTTGGTCCGGCCCGCTCCGGGCACCTTTCGCTCCCACAGCTTCACGCCGTTGTAAGCGTCGTAGGCCAGGACCACCCCTTCGCCCTGGACGAACAACCGACCGTTGACCGAGACCGGACCGCCGGCTCGACTGTGTCGGTTGACCATTTGGCCCGGTCCCGGGTCGCCGAACCAGAGCACGGTGAGCGGAGCCTGAACGAGTTGGTCGTCGCTGCAAGCCGTCCCGCCCGGCTCCGCGTACAAGTGGGTCCACCGGCCCGCTCCCGGCAGCGGCCCCCGCTCGAACGTCAACCACACGCCGCCCGTTTCGTCGGCCGAGACGTCGTCGGCCAGTCCGGCGTCGCGAGCCCACTGTCGAAGGGCCTGTGGCGAAAGCCGGTTCGTTTTTGGAAGGGCTGTCCGGGCCACGGCCGGCTGTCCCAGACAAACCTTCCCACCCAACGGCTTCAGCAGGCGAACCAGCTCGGACGACGAGCCCGGCAGGCGTCCGGTCACCAGAACGGTGTCGGACACCACCAGGTTGGCGAAATAGTCGGAAAACGGCACCGCGTTCAAGTCGGCCTGCACGACGGTGACGCGAGCTCCCCACAGGCCGGCGGCGTCCAGAGCCTTCCGAGCGGCGGCGACTTTGGCCGCGTCCGGCTCCACGCCGTAAATCTGCAGCTCCGTTCGCTTGGCCAGCTCCACCGCCAACCGCCCTCGCTCGAAGCCGTAAACCAGACAGAAGCCGCGTGTCACGCCCGTCCGGCGAACGATTTCTTCGGCGGCCCGTCGGTAAAGCTCGGTCAGCTCGTCCTTCGGGTAGGCCTGGTCCACCGTCGGGTCGGTCACCGTGCCGTGCTGCGAAGCCGACGCCGGACCAAAGCAGTAGACCGCTCCCGTGTCGGTGCTCACAAACAACCGCCCGTCCGCAACCGCCAGCCCTTTGGCTCGGCCTTCCACCGGAGCCGACCAGAGCAGCCGGCCGGTTTCCGCGTCCACCGCTTCCACGCTGCCGTCGCCTCCCGCGACCAAGGCGTTGCCGGCCAGAATGAGCGAGTCGCTGTTGCGGCACGACCGACGCCAGCGGAAGGCCGTGGCCATGGCCGCTTCGACCTGGCGAATTTGGTCGTCAAGCTGCCGAAGGGTCGACTCGAGCCGCTCGACTTGCTTCTGCAACGAGCGGACGTTCTTTTCTGTCGCTGCGACGTTCGACCGCAGCGTGCGGCACTTCTTTTCGAGCTCAGCCACCCGCGGCGACGCGGTCGCCGTGGCTCCTTCCGGCTGCGCGCTCCGCCCTCGGCCGCCCGTGGACTGCTCATTTCGTCTCGCCTCACTCAACTGCTTCTCACACGCGGCCAACTGCTTTTTCAGCTCGACCAGCCGGCGTTTGGCCTGAGCCAATTGGCCCTTGGGCGCCCGCAGGTCCCGTTCCACGCTCTGCCGCTGGCTGAGCAAAGACTGCCGCTTCAGGCCCGCCGAGCCGTACGCCTGCCGGTCCAGCGAACTCATTTCCCGCTCATTGACCATGAAACAGCGGTCGGCCGTCACAATGAGCCGCCGGCCGTTGAACCAGGCGAAGCGCGTGCCGGCCGACTCCTGGCGGTAAGCAATGATTTGCTCGGTGCCCGTAAAAACCGAGTCGCCTTCCAGCAGCGCGTAGGCGCCGCCAATGGTTTTGCCGAAGTAGGCCGAGTAGAGCAGTCGGCCGGTTCGGCGGTCGACGGCAGCGGGCGAAGTTCGGCCCAACGGCACGAACAGGCGGGTCTTCGACGCGAGCAGGTAGCCTTGCGGCGAAAAGCGTTGCGTGGGGCTGTCCGTCGTTACGCCTTGCTGCCAAATGACCTGACCGGTGTCGGCGTCAGCCGCGTACAGAAACACGCCTTCGCCCGGGAAAATGCCCGCTGCAAAGTAGGCCACTCCGTCGTCGACCAGCACGCCCGTGCGGACCGGCCAGAGCGAAACCATTCGTCCGTGTCCGAGGACCTTGCGGTCGTTGGGTGCGGCGCGGAAGTCCCAGACGGTGGTCCCCGTCTGGGCGTCGAAGCAGTAGACGTGGCCGTCGTCGCAGCCGACGTAGACGCGTCCGTTCCAGACCGTCGGAGCCAACCGCACCGGGCCGCCCAGCAAACGCTTCCACACGACCCGGCCCGTCTGCGCGTCGAGGCAGTAGACGGTGTTGTCCGAGCTGGTGCCGAAGAAGACCCGGCCGTCGGCCACGACCGCGTGGTAAGCGTCGTCGAAACGAACTCGCGGCAGCTCCAAAATGCCTTCCACCGGGACAGGCTTCGGACGTCCCCAAGCCGGTTGCGGAGCGTGCCGCGGCTGAAAGACCCAACACGGCTGCAGCGGCCAGTCCAAGGACTCGGCCGTCACGCCGCTTCGACGGACGTCGTGTTGGTAGGTCGGCCAGTCCGAAGCCCACAGGGACGGTGCTGCCAGCGTCACTGCGACCAGCACC
>CAYSAG010000017.1:0-32056 GCA_964428935.1 uncultured Planctomycetaceae bacterium
GGAACCGGACCGTGGGTCTGTCGGCGGCGGGCGGAGCCGGGCGGCCAGCCGAGCCGGTTGGCTCCGTGCGACTCGCGCCGACAACGGCCAGTCGCGGGGCGCCAGCCCGCGAGGCCCGGACCGAACCGGAGTAGACAACCACCCCAGTCGAGGAGCTGACCGGCAATGACGTGGGTAGTCCGCAAGAGCCTGCGACTGACTTCGTGCGCGGTCTTCTTGGTCGGCGTCACATTGGCAGTCAGCTTGACGGAGGCCGGACAGTGGCGGCCAGCGCGCAAGCGAGCGGACGCTCGGCAACCCGCGCCGACGCAGGTGCAAGACCAGCCGAGCCGAGTCTTGGCGCAGACGTCTGCACGCACAGAGGTCTTTCTGTACAAGACTGTCTTGCAGCAACGAACGGCCAAGAAAGCGTCCTCCGAAGACCGCGGCGCGACTCGCGACGCGGTCGACGACCGCACGGCTGCCACTCAACGCTCGTCCGACCAGGCGCAGTCCCCCGCTCGGAGCGGCTCCAACCAGGAGCCCGCGGCGAAAATCGAAACGGAGCCTCGAGCCGACTCCGACGCCGCGACCGAAGACTCCTCCCAGCCTCAGACCAGGACGCAGCTCGAGCCCCAGCGAAGCTCTCAGGGTTCGTCTCGGACACAAGCTCGGACCGACTCAGACCAAGCACCGGGCGAGCAGCAGGCTGCGGACGAGTCGTCATCCGAGCAGAAGCCACGGGAAGGGACGGCCAAAGAACGGAAGAAGGAAGAGCGGGACGACCAGCGAGCCGAGCCGGACCGGCCAGCCGACCCGCTGTTGCAGCAGGTCGAGAAGGCCATTCGAATCAACGGCAGTCGTCGGTTGGACGCCGACGTCCACTCGCCTTGGCAAATCATGCACGGCGTGTTGGCCTACGGCCGGAACTTCCAACTGCGTCGTGGCGAGAAACTGATTTCCGCCCTCGACTGGATTGCCAGCAACCCTCGTTACGACCAACTTCCGCTGATCGAGGTCACTCAGCGCGGAGCTCGCTTTCACCCCTACACGCGTCCGTACGCGTTCGAGGGACACCGGAACCAGTTCCTGGCGTTGCTCGGGTCGTGCCGCCTGCCGCCGGACTTCCAGTTCTCGGCTGACGGCCGCCAAGTCACGCTACAAGACATGATTAACGAGGCGAAGTGGACGACGACCGACCAAGACGAGCTCACCTTCACCCTGTGGGCACTCACGCCCTACCTCGACCCGGACGAAACCTGGACGAACCTGTACGGCGAGCTGTGGAGTTTCGAGCGAATCGCTCGGGAGCAAATGACCGAGTCGTTGTCGTGGACGCCGTGCGGAGGCACGCACTTGCTGACCGCGCTGGCGCTGGCTCGCAACAAGTACCTCCAGAAGCACGGCAGGCTGGCCGGCGTGTGGGTCGAGGTGGACCAGTTCATTCGCCGGTACCTGGAACTAGCTCGCTACTGGCAGAACTCGGACGGCTCGTTCTCGTCGCAGCACTTCGAAGGTCCCGGCTACGAAGCGGACCCGGTGAAGCGGCTGGAGAGTTCGGGTCACATTTTGGAGTTTGTCGCCACGGCCGTGACGGACGAAGAGTTGCAGTCGGAGTGGGTGCGTCGTGGCGTGGCCGCGGTCGCGCGCGACCTGATTGCCGTCAGCCACCAGCCGGTGCCGTGCGGCCCGCTCTACCATTCCGTTCACGGACTGGTGGTGTACCGAGAGCGACTGCGGAAGCTGAGGCGGTCGGGCGAGCCGAGCCGGCGGCCAATCGAGCCGGAAGCCAAGACGGACAACGAAACGGGCGACCGCGTGAAGCAGTCGGACCGCGTGGCGGCGACGGCCCGCGGAACCAAGTCGGCCAGTGGCACGTTGACCCGCTGAAGCCACTGACGCCCGGACGCGCGCCGATCTGGTCAGAGCGTGCCGACCTGCAGCGCCGACGGTCAGCCTTGGTAGAAGACGTGGTGTGGAGCCAGTAGCCGGTCTTTCGCGCGGTACTCGGCAATGCCCGTCAGCTGCTGCCGGTCGGGCGTGAGCAGGGCGACCTGGGAGCGGTGGGGGAGTGCTGGCGGGTCCGGTCCTTCGACGTCGCCGCTGTGGCTCGGGCCGTCCAGCAGTCTCGCTGGGTCGAACGGCACGGGACGGCCGACGCGGACGCGTCGCAAGTCCTCCTCCGTGCACACGAACTTCGGCAAGTGGTTGACGGCCAGCAGTGGCGACAGCAGGCACTTTTCCGGCGGCCGGCTGTCCAGCTGCTCCAAAGGTGTCGCCGCCTCGACGGTGAACGGGCCGACGCGTGTCCGCTGCAGGTCGGACAACAGGCCGCCGCAGCCCAGCCGTTCTCCCAGGTCGCGGGCAATGGCTCGAATGTACGTTCCGCTTCCGCACTCGATTTCCAGGACCAGACGTGGGAACTGGTAGCTGAGGACGTCAATGCCGTACACCTCGACTTCGCGTGGCGGCAGCGACACGTCTTTGCCTTTGCGGGCCAGCTCGTACGCGCGGCGTCCCGCCACGTGCACGGCCGAGAACTTCGGCGGCACTTGTCGAATGCGTCCAACGAACCGGTGCAGCTCGCCGCGAATTCGGTCGAGCGGCACGGGAGCCGGAGCGGGCACGGTTTCGGTGACCTGGCCCAGACGGTCGTCCGTCGTGCTCCTCTTACCCAGCTCGACCGTCGCCCGGTAGACCTTGTGCTGTTGGTGAATGAAAGGAATCAGTCGCGTCGCTCGACCGACGCACAGCACCAACACGCCGGTGGCCATTGGGTCCAGAGTGCCGGCGTGGCCGACCTTTCGCGTTCCGGCCCAACGGGCCACCCGGTCGACGACCTGACGCGACGTGAGACCTT
The DNA here is from genome assembly GCA_964428935.1 of uncultured Planctomycetaceae bacterium. Lineage (GTDB taxonomy): Bacteria > Planctomycetota > Planctomycetia > Planctomycetales > Planctomycetaceae > JAADHY01. Next base: position 2,840 of record CAYSAG010000017.1, read on the forward strand.
CCGGTTTGTCAATGTTGAGCAGACCAAAGGGAGCGGTCATGGGTTCGCTTCGACCAAGGAAGGTGGTTCGAAAGGGGGAGACCGACGCTGGCCGGCCCCCGGGAGACGCCCGTGGCGCTAGGCCCGCCTTCAAGCCGTCGGGCACTCCCAAGCAGCCGGGTCCGGCGTCTGGAGGCCGCTCGCGTCCGGGACGGCTCGAGCGCCGAGCCGCCGTCTGTGTCAAACCGGCAGTCGAAGCCTTGTGGTTTACCGCCGGAAGGCACCCTCCAGCGTCTCTGTCAAATGGGAACCTGCATTCGCTCGTAGTGACGGGCCAACGCCGCGGCAATGAACCCCTTGAACAAGGGGTGCGGAGCCAGCGGCTTCGACTTGAATTCCGGATGAAATTGTACGGCCACGAACCACGGGTGGTCGGGAATTTCGACAATTTCCACCAGCCGGCCGTCGGGACTGGTGCCGGTGGGAACCATGCCGTAGCGCACGAACTCGTCCAGGTAGTCCGGGTTGAATTCGTAGCGGTGGCGGTGTCGTTCGGAAATCAGCCGTTGTCCGTAGCACTCGGCCGCCCGTGAGCCGTCCTTCAGCACACACGGTTGAGCGCCCAGACGCATGGTGCCGCCCTTCTCGCTGACGTCCTTCTGTTCGGGCAGTAGACAAATGACCGGGTGAGGCGTCTCGGCGCAGAACTCCGTGCTGTGCGCTCCTTCCAGACCAATCACGTTTCGAGCGAACTCGATGACGGCACACTGCATGCCCAGACAAATGCCGAAGAAGGGAATTCGGCACTGACGAGCGTACTCGACCGCCAGCACCTTTCCTTCGACGCCCCGCGTTCCGAAGCCGCCGGGGACCAGAATGCCGTCGACGCCGCGCAGCAGGGTTTCGGTTTCTCCTTGCTCCAGCTCTTTGGCCTCCACGCGGCGAACGACGACGCGGGTCGAATTCGCCACGCCGGCGTGGTCCAGTGCCTCGTAAATCGACTTGTACGCGTCCCGGTGTTCAATGTACTTCCCGACCACGGCAATTGTGACTTCGTGCTCGGGGTTCCGCAGTCGGCGCAGCATGTCCAGCCAGTCGCTGATTTCGAGACTGCCCGCCTTGAGCCCCAATTTCTCGACGATCAGCTCGTCCAGCCCGTGTTCGACCAGCCCAATCGGCACTTCGTAAATCGAAAACTCTTTGTCGATTTCTTCAATGACCGCCCGCTTCTCGACGTTGCAGAACAAGGCAATCTTGTCAATGTTTTCGCTGCCCAGTGGACGCTCCGTTCGCACGATCAAAATGTCCGGCTGAATGCCGATTTGCCGCAACGCGCCGACGCTGTGCTGGGTCGGCTTGGTCTTCAGCTCCTTGGCCGCTTTCAAGTAGGGAACCAGTGTCAGGTGAATGTAGAGGCAGTTTTCGCGTCCGATGTCGAGCGGAATCTGACGAATGGCTTCCAGGAAAGGCAATCCTTCAATGTCGCCGACCGTCCCGCCGAGCTCGGTAATGACCACGTCGACGTCCGGACCGGCCAGAGCCCGAATGCTCCGCTTGATTTCGTCGGTAATGTGCGGGACGACCTGAACCGTCTTTCCCAGGTAGTCGCCTCGCCGTTCTTTCGCAATGACCCGTTGGTAGACTTGACCCGTGGTGAAATTGGACAGCCGCGACAACGGACTGTTCGTGAACCGCTCGTAATGTCCCAGGTCTAAGTCGGTTTCCGCTCCGTCGTCCAGCACGTACACCTCACCGTGCTGGTAAGGGCTCATGGTTCCCGGGTCGACGTTGATGTACGGGTCGATTTTTTGCATGCGAATCCGCAGCCCACGCCGCTCCAGCAACATGCCAATCGACGCCGCCGTCAACCCTTTGCCCAGCGAGCTGACCACTCCCCCGGTCACGAAAATGTGCTTTGTCATCACCCCGTCTTCGGCTTCTGCCCGTTTTGATTCTTTCGGACGCCTTCCCTGGCCCCGGTTGTCGCTCTCTTGCTTTTGTGGAATTGACCGCTGACGCACGAGAAAGGCCGACGGACGCTGTTCGGTAACTCAAGCCGGCGGCCCGCTCGGGCCCTGGTCCCGCTCCACCGTGGCCGGCCCGTGCGTCTTTCAAGCCGGCTCGGCTGCCCGCAAGAGGACTTGGCTCCGGCCGTGGTTCGACCCACGGCCCTTCACGCCGCCGCTCGCCGCTGCCGCTCGCAAAAGCGAGCATAGTCTTCAGGCGTGTCGATGCCAACGCTGTGGTGAGCGACGAACGCCACTTGAATCCACGCCCCGGCTTCGAGGGCTCGCAGCTGTTCCAGCTGTTCCAACTTTTCCAGCGGCGACGGCGGCAGCTGCGTCAGTCTCAACAGGAAGGGCCGTCGGTAGGCGTAGACCCCCAAGTGCAGGTTCCACAGACCGCGGCCCGACCGGTCGACGTCGTGCAGACGTTCCTCCACACGGCCGTCCCGGCAGTACGGAATCGGTAGCCGGCTGAAGTAGAGTGCCCGCCCGTCGGCTCCACAGACCACCTTGGTGCACGACGGGTCTTGAAGCTGGTCGACGTCGCGAATCGGCGTGGCCAGAGTGGCCATGTCCGCGTGGGGCGTCTGCACGAGCGTGTGCACCAACAGGTCAATGTGCGCCGGGTTGATTTCCGGTTCGTCGCCTTGAATGTTGACGACGAGCTCGTCCTGCAGTCCGAGCCGGCGCACCGCTTCGGCAATTCGGTCTGTCCCGCTGGGTTGCGGCCCTGTCAACACGCATTCTGCACCGAAACGGCGGACCACCCGAGCAATTTCGTCGCTGTCGGTAGCGACAAGGACTCGGCTCAGTGTTCGAGCCTGGCAAGCGGCCTCCCACGCGTACTGAATCAGGGGCCGTCCCGTGTCGCTGAGCAGCAGTTTGCGCGGCAAGCGGGACGACTGCAGACGAGCCGGAATGACGCCGCACGCTCGCATGGGTCGACCTCCTGTCTTTTCACCGCCGGCGGCTTCGGACCGCCAGCGGCCGCTCCTCGTGGCGACCCGCCGTTCCACTCGACCGCCCGACCTGGTCAGCTTGCCCCCGACGAGCCGCCTGCCGAAGCCGGCCGGCCGCCTCGGGCAACAAGCCCGCTGGGGCAGCTCGGTCTACGCCTCTCCGGGCGGAACCAAGGTTTTTGATCGGCGGAGTTTAGACGCCCGAACCGTCCGATTGCAAGCCGAGCCGTCCGAGCCGGACCGCGGACAGCTGACCGTGCGCCGACGAGACTACAAAGCTCCTCCGTCCAGCCGTTCGATGACCGCCTCGGCAAACTGGTCCGTGCTGAGCTGGCCGCCCAAGTCGCGCGTCTTGCAGCCGTCCTGCAGGGCCTGGTTGTACGCCGCTTTGATTCGCTCGGCGGCCTGCCGGCAGCTGGGGTCGTCCCGCGACTCGGCCAAGTGGTTGAGCATCATGACGGCCGACATCATGAGAGCCAACGGGTTGGCAATGCCTTTTCCGGCAATGTCCGGTGCGGACCCGTGAACGGCTTCGAACACGGCCAACGTGTCGCCGAAATTGGCTCCCGGCACCACGCCCAGACCGCCCACCAGCCCCGCGCACAGGTCGCTGACCACGTCGCCGTACAGGTTCTCGAGCAGCAGGACGTCGAACTGCGTCGGGTCCTGAACCAGCTTCATGCAGCCGGCGTCGATGATCATTTCTTCGTACTCAATGTTCGGGTACTCGTGCCGGTGGACTTGGCGGGCGCAGCGTAGAAACAGCCCGTCGGTCATTTTCATGATGTTGGCTTTGTGAAAGACGGTGATTTTTCGGCGTTGTCGGCGTGTGGCGTAGCGGAAGGCCCAGCGAGCAATCCGCTCGCAGGCCGTCTTCGTGGCCACTTTCATGCTCATGACCACGTCGTCCGTCACTTGGTTCTCCACGCCGCTGTAAAGCCCCTCGGTGTTCTCTCGAATGACGACCAAGTCGACGTTGCTGAAGCGAGCGGGAACGCCCTCCAAGTTCCGCACCGGCCGGACGGCGGCGTACAGATTGAGCCCTCGCCGCAGCTGGACGTTCACCGACGTAAACCCCTCGCCGACCGGCGTGGTGCACGGCCCCTTCAACGCGACGCCGAGACGACGAATGGCCTCCAGCGTCTCCGGCGGCAGGACGTCGCTGGCGCCCTGCTCCAGAGCCGAAAGCCCGGCGTGCCTCACTTCCCATTCCATCGGTGCTCCCGCAGCCTCCAGAACCCGCTGGACGGCACGAGTGACTTCCGGTCCGATTCCGTCGCCGGGAATCAGGACCGCTCGGTGCACGGACATGAGTCGTTCTCCTCACCTTGCCACTTCAGTTTCGTTCAAAGACAAAGTCGCAAAGACCCGCTCAAGGAGAGCTTCGAGGACCCCGCTCCGTCACGGCCGTTCGTTTTTTCGTCGACGTGCCGGAAGGTCAGCCCCGGCAGCGCAAGCTCGTTCCGTTGGCGTCCGGTCGTCCCGTTTGGGACACTCGCCGAGTCCCGAGGCCGCTTCCGGGACGGGGCGTGCCGCCGGTGGGACACGCCGCCAGAAACCCTGAAAACCACGAACGCCGCGAACGGACGACTCGAGACGGGGACTCGACGCTGCTGACTGCCCACGGCGTACCGGCCCGAACGAGCCCTCGGCGCTCACCCTCTTGCAGCGCGAACGAACGACGCGCAGCGGACGTCCCGACGCCGCCGGTCCTCGCGTCGCGCACTGCCCTGGCTGAACGCACCGACCGGCGCCGCCTGTCCTCGCGAGCGTTCCCGGACGGAGTCGCGACCGGCCGACAGCCTCAGCTTCCTCGGCGGCCGAGCAAGACGGGCAACACGCAAACAGTCGCCCGGCCACAGAGCCCACACTTCAGCCGACGTTCAGCCACGAGTCGACGTTCTGAATCGTCCACGGTTCGCGCTGCTTGCGCGTGAGCATGGCGTTGGCCTCGTCGTCGCCGACGAACTGTTCCTTCTCGGGGTCCCAGCGCAGTTTGCGTCCTCCCAGCAGCATGGAAATGTTGCCAATGTGAGCGACGGTAATGGTCCGGTGACCGATTTCCGCCGGGGCGTAGGTTGGGCGTCCGGTTTGAATGGCTTCGGTGAAGTTGAAGTGCTCACCGCCGCGTCGCTCCGTTCGTCCGACAATGACCCGCGGCCGGTAGAGCTGCTTGTCCGGTGGAATGTGGACGTCCAGAATCTTCGGGTTGCTGGCCTTCAGTGGAGCCCGCCAGCCGTCGAACCCAATCCACCCCTCGGTGCCAATGAACTTGATTCCCGGTCGGCTGCTGGAGACGTTCAACGTCACGCCGTTCGCGTACCGGTAGTCAATGTCGAACTCGTAGGCCGTGTTCCACACGGCGTCGCGTGGAGGAAACTTGCCGCGTCCTTGAACTTCCACAGGGCCGGAGCGTTCGGTGTCGTTGGCCCATTGAGCCAAGTCGATCAGGTGAGCTCCCCAGTCGGTCAGGCGCCCGCCCGAGTAATCGAGGTTCCAGCGGAAGGTGTTGTGGCAACGAGCGGGACAGTAGGGAGCCCACGGAGCCTGGCCGAGCCACATTTCGTAGTCGAAGTACTCGGGCGCTGGTCGCGGCCGGAAGTCGTCCGGCTTGACCCCTCGCGTCTCGTTCCCCGCGGGCAAAGTCACCTCAATGTGTTTCAGCTCTCCAATGTACCCGTTCCGCACCAGCTCGACGCAGTGAATGTAGGAGTCAATGGAGCGGTTTTCGGAGGCCGTCTGGAACACGACACCCGCTTTTTCCACCTCGCGCCGCAGAATTCGTCCCTCCTCGACGAACAGCGTCAACGGCTTCTCGCAAATGACGTGCTTGCCTGCCTTGACGGCCATGAGGGCCGGGAGGACGTGCCAGTGGTCGGGCGTGGCCACGTCGACCGCGTCAATGTCTTTGCTGTTAATCAGGTCGCGGAAGTCGTGGTAGACGCGGCACGCCTTGTAGCGGCGCCCCAGCTTTTCGGAGTAGTGACGGTTGACCCGTTCCTCTGCCCGCTCCAGGTGCTTCCGGTCCACGTCACAGACGGCGACGACCTGCTGGGCCGGGTTCTCGAACATGCGGTCCAGGTTCCACCCGCTTCCGTGAATGCCGCAACCAATCAGACCCATTGTGATTCGCTCGCTGGGCGGCTGGTGGCCGTCACGGCCCAGCGCGGACGACGGCACGACCGTCGGACACACCAGCGCCGCTGCTCCCACCGCCGCACCGCTCGCCGTCGACTTCAAGAACCGTCGCCTTGTGAAAGTTCGCTCGGTCATGCCCACAACTCCCGTTCGTTGCAAGAAAACCCAACGTCAGCAGCACCGCGCGTGCCTCGAGCCTGTCGAGCACTCTGTTTCGTCCCGCGCGGCCGGTCTGGAGCTTGCTCCACGCGTGGCCGGACTATGCTTTCAACGCCCATCCGCTGGAGCCCGCGGCGGTCGTCTGGAGCAGTCCGGCTAGACACTGGACTCCATGCTACGCGCCGACCGAACAAATTGCGACCGTCCGCGCGGCAGACTCCACCCGCCAAGGCCGTTCGGCCTGCGGTTTGTTTTCGTCTCGTCCGGTCAGAGCCGAGCGTCCACTGCCGGCGAGCGCAGCCGGCGTCGGCTCGACCGGGGTTCGCCGAGGAAGTGACGGTCGAGCTGGGCAGGAGCGAAGCGGTGGGGGCCGAGCGAGCCTTTGCCAGGGCGACGGCCTTAGGTCGCTCCGACCCGACTTTTGCGGCGCACTGTGCTTGCGGAAGAGGGTGGCTCGCGCAACGAGCCGGCTGAGGGGCTTTCCAGTCCCAGCCTTTGCGTGGGACCGTTCAGACCGGAAGCTGCGGTCGCGGCCGTCCCCTGACCGACGCGGCTCCTCCTCATCCCCCTTTCGGGCTGCTTCTTCCCCAGCGGCGAGAAGGGGCAGAGGGACGGCGTCGCCGTCTGGTTCTCTTGCGCTTGCTTCTGCCGTCGCGGACGCGTTCGGAAAACGTGTTGCACCCCTGGTCTTTTCCGCAGGGAAAAAGGTATTGACGCGCACGGGGCTGTGACTAAACTTCGTGCCGCTCTCTCCCAGCTCGCACGCACCACTTCGGTTTCGTTTCCCTTCGTGCCTTCTCGTTCTGACATCATCTGGAGTGAGCGCGTCTGTGCGCGGTGTTCCGCCGTCGGCCCGGCACGACTAACGGGCCCGGCTGGCCAAGTCGGTACGTCGGCCAGTCCGGTGACGTGGGTAACGAACGCGTCGTCGACCGTGCCGCGGCGGCGACGTGGCCGAGGACGCAGGCAGAAAAACGTCTGCACGAAGCTTGCAGTTGTCGCCTCAACCCGGCAAGAGCAGGTCGACCACAAGAAAAGCGAAAGGAGTTGCAATGAAGTTGTTACGAGTGACCAAAGGATTGGCCGTCGCTTTGGCATGCGTGGGGTTGGTGTTTCCGTACCAGACGGTTTTGGGCGGTGAGCCGGCGGGTCGGGCAGCCGCGGCCGCTCGAATTGCCGACGTCACCCTGGGCGCTCAAGGAGAGCTGGTTGGTCGCGTGGTCAGTGACCAGAACACGCCCGTGCCGAACATCGCCGTGACGTTGTTCAACGCATTCAAGCAGCTTGGGCAAACGAAAACCGACGCCCAGGGCTACTTCGTCTTCCGAGGTCTGCGAAGCGGGTTGTATCAGATTCGCACGCCCGGAGCCGTCACGTTGTGTCGAGCCTGGGACGCCCGCACCGCGCCGCCGAAAGCTCAGCGAATGCTGGTCGTCCAGCGTCAGAAACCGCTGGTCCGCGGCCAGGACCCCTTCGACTTCACGGGAGTCGGCGGAGGCACCTTGTTCCAGGTGTTCACGGTCGGAGCGTTGGCCGCGACCATTACGCTGTCGGCCGTAAGCCTGTCGAAAATCAACGACGTGGAAGACGAAGTCGCGAAGATTCCCAAGAGCCCGTAGCGATGAACCGCCGAGTTTTTTTGGTGATTTCGACGCACTGGTGACCATGGAGCTTCCGAACGGGCCCATTCGACACCCCTTCCTGACCGGGCTTGCGACTTGTCTGTGCTTCCGAACTGCCCTCCCCTCCTCGTCCCGTTTCTCTCCGTGACAGCACCGCCTAGCCGCCCCGGAAAGGCCGAGCCTCCACGCGGGAGGCTCGGTTTCTTTTTTTGTCTGGCCCGCACCTCCGTTCCGCGGCGGGTTTCTCTTCTACGTTCGGCAGCCTCTGCGTTGCTGAGCCGCCGGTCCGGCGTCGGCCCCCACCGGCTCGCCCGCTCCGGCCCACCGACCTGCTGGCCGTGCGGTTTGGCGAAAGTTTGTCGGTTCTGCGGCCGATACTGGTTGTAGCGACCGTGCCGAGCCGTGCGCGGGGGACTCGTCTGCCGAAACCGAACGTGCCGGACGGTCGTCTCCACGAAGAAAAGGCTTTGAGCGCCGACCGGTTCGGGTGTCGAGTCGCAAGGCCGGACGCGACAGCAGCGTCAGGACCGTCCGACGTCGCTCGTCGGCCCACCCGGAACGCGGCCCGGACACAAACCGGCCGGCTCGGTCACAGGCCCGCGTCGGTGGTTTCCACCTCCACCTTTCCGTGTAGCGACGTCCTGCTGGACGACAAGCGTGAGCCACTCACACGGTCGGAAGGTCCTGACTCGGCCGGCCCGCTTTCCCGAACGTCAGATTAGAAGACGTACACCGGGTCCGTCTGGCCAACATCGACCGCCGTAAGTCCGCGGCTCGCGCCAACCGGGCACTCGCACCCCTTCCATCGACGACAAGTTCCAGACCGGGCTCAGGGCGGCAAGTGGACAACGTGCGGCGGAAGGTTCCATGTTTGAGCGGCGAACCAGAACAGAAGCGTGGCTGACCACGGCGCTACTGGTGGCGGCGTGGTCTCTGGCGGGCTGTTGGGCCACCGACGAACAGTTGCACTACTTGGGCGAGGGCGAGGACGTCGACGCCTACTACAAGTCGGTCGTGGAGGAAATTTCCTACGCCCATGTTCACGAGCCGCACCCGGAGGAGGTTCGCAAGACGCTGCCTCCCCCAACCCTCTGGGACCGCAAGCACTACAAGGTGCGAGACATTTCGCTGCAGGAGGCCCTTCAAATTGCGCTGCGGAACAACTCAATCATTCGCAGCAGTGCCCAGTTCCTCTCACCCGCCAACATTCTGCTCACGAACCCGCAGTTGGTGCCCAGCATTTACGACCCGGCTCTGCAAGAGACGGGCTTCTTGTTCTTCGGACGGGGGCTGGAGTCGGCGCTGGCCGCCTTCGACGCCCAGTTCGCCACCTCCATGTTCTGGGGACGGAACGAACTGCCGCAGAACAGCCTGCTCTACCCGGGCTTTTCGTTGAGAGAAGAGACGGGGCAGTTCAGGGCGTCGCTGAGCAAGCAGTTTGCCACGGGCGGTCTGTTGTCGTTGTTCCACACAATGAACTACACCGGCAGCAACCAGCCGGGGCTCCTGTTTCCGTCGTCCTACCTGGGCACGCTGCGAGCCGAGTACCGACAGCCGCTGTTGGCCGGAGCGGGCATTGAGTTCACTCGAATTGCCGGACCGATTGCTCAAAGTTTTCGCGGCATTACGGGCACCGACCAGGGTGTGGTCATTGCTCGAATCAATCAAGACATTTCTCTGGCTCAGTTCGAAGCGGCCATTCGTGACTTGGTGAAGGACGTCGAGGACAGTTACTGGGAACTGTACCTGAGGTACCGTCTTTACGACACGGCCGTGACCGCTCGCAACTCGGCTTTGCGCACCTGGCGTGAGGCGAAGGCCAAACTGGACGTCGGAGGTGTCCGCGGCTTTCGTCCGGCCGACGAAGCTCAGGCCCGCGACCGCTACTTCGAAACTCAAGCCGACGTGCAAGCCGCACTCGCCGACCTCTACACGGCCGAAATTGCCTTTCGTCGTCTGCTGGGCCTGCCGGTCAGCGACGGCACCATTCTGCGTCCGTCGGACGAACCCGTGACAGCCCAGTTCATTCCGGACTGGGAAGTGTGTCTGGCCGAGGCGTTGACGCGCCGAGTGGAACTCCGTGCGCAGAAGTGGCGAATCAAGAGCCTCGAGCTGCAGCTCAAGGCCGCTCGCAGCCTCATTCGGCCGCGTCTGGACTTCGTCGCCGGCTACCAAATCAACGGCTTCGGCGACGACCTGCTGCGGTACAACGACAACGACGGCCTGACCGCCGAAGGCTTCCGCAGCGCCTACGGAACAATGACCCAGGGGGACCACACCGGCTGGGACTTGGGGTTCGAGCTGAGCATGCCCATTGGCTTCCGTGCCGCTCACGCTCAGGTCCGCAACCTGGAGCTGCAACTGGCCAAGGCCCGCGACGTGCTGGCCACGCAAGAGCTGGAAATCAGTCACGAGCTGGCCACGGCGTTCGAACAACTGGCCGCCAGTTACGTCACGGCCCAGTCGAACTTCAACCGACGCCGAGCGGCCAAGCAGCGGGTTCAACTGTTCGAGGCCGAAGTGGAGGCGGGCACGCTGACCTTCGACGAACTGCTTCGGGCCCAAGCCAGTTTGGCCGCCGCCGAAAGCGCCTACTACACCAGTCTGGTTCGCTACAACCAGGCCATTACGAACCTGCACTACCGCAAAGGAACGCTGCTGGAGTACGACAACATTTACTTGGCCGAGGGCGACTGGTCGCCGGAAGCCTACCGGCAGGCGTTGCGTCGGGCCGTCGCTCGGGCTCACGCGCTGGACGCACCGCACCTGAAGACGCAGCCGGAGGAAGTCGAGCAGAAGTGCTTCGACTGCACGTTGCCGGCCGAGTACCGGTTGGACTCGGAGCCGCCCGAGGGGGACGGGCCGGAGCGTCTGAGCCCGTTCCCGGAGCAGCCCGAAAAGCTCCCGACACCGGAAGACGCCAAACAACTGCCTTTGCCCGACGCGCCTTCGCCCCCGACTCCGGCAGCCCCGAACGCTTCGGAAACAAACTCCGGTGCACGCGCCGCTCTGACCGCTCCCGCTGACAGCTCCGCCCAGCTTCCGGGAGGCGAACTGCCCGAGCCTTCGCGCCTGGGTCCACCGACCGCGGAGCGGCAGAGCGGCGTCGACACCACCAGCACTGCGGCGTCTCAACCCGTCGACCAGTTTCAGCTTCCGGTCGTCGCCGCGGCTGCGTCGGAGGACTCCGGTCCGACTTCCAAGCTGGCCGGACGCGCCGCCGCGCCGACCGACCACTCGGCCACTGGCGGCCAACCGTCACAGCCGTCCGGCGGCTCACCGCCCGCAGGCTCGCACACGGCGAACAGCGCCGCGCCGTCCGACGGTTTCATGAAACCCATTTCGACTTCGAAAGCCTCGACCGAAACGGCCGACTGACGGCACCAGTCGCTCGCCCGGAGCGGCTCGCCGCCCACCGCTCACTTCCGAAACGCCCGGCCACGGAGCGTCGCCTTCGAACGCGCAACGGCCACCACTCACGTCGGCCAACCAGGACTGTCGGCCAGCCGGCCTGCTCGGTTCTTCCGCTCGACCGGCTCGGTGCGGCCCGCACTGGCGGGCGTCCGTCGGTCCTGCACAGACCGACGTCTTTCGGGTCGACGCGCTGGCCCGCTGCGGACCTCGTTAGTGCTTGGCAAGGTCGAGCCTCCCCTTGCACTGTGCGGTGTGTGCGGGCGGTGTGCGGAACAGGACCACGCCGTCGGCAGCTCGAGCGACTGCAACTCGCTTTTGGGAAGAAAGCTCGAAATTTCGTCCAGACGTTTGCCAAGTCGCTTGGACCGGAAGTCGGCGTACGACTACTACCGGCCACGCGGTCGAGCGGCCAATGCCGCCGAGCAAACGAGACGCTGCGAATGGCCGGCACGTGTTGCAATTTCCGACGCGCGACCGGGTCGAGCCGTGTGAGCAACTCGACGCGGCGGCCGACCACGCGCAAACGGCGACCGTGCGGCGCCTTCGTTGAAGTTTGCGGCTTTCGGGGCGTCCGCGGCCACCGGCTCACGTCGTGTCGCGCGGACGGCACACCTTTTGCTCCACGCTCCACGCAAGGTTTGAACGGCGACGGGTGAAAGCACCGAACCGCCCAGTTGGAGCGCAACGTCGCCCAAACCGAGGTGCGTCAGCAACAGGCTGGTCGCAGCCGAGTGCTGCGGAGCTGTTTGGGGCCGACGCGTCGACGCTGGCGGCCGAAGTCGGGCCACCCGGCCGAGAGCGTTGGCGTCGGTCAGCGAGGCAGCAGCTCCGCCCAGTCTGCTTCGGTCCCACAAGCTTCGGCGCGACGGAGAGCGGACGGCTCTTCGGCGCAAGGGCCCGCGTGTCCTTGCGCGGCTTGTCGGACCGACTTTTCCACGTGCAGCGGTCGAACGGACGCAGCCGGTTCGTTCGGCGCGTTCGGTGAGCCGGCGAACGCTGCTTGTCCCAAAGCTGGCTGGCGACTCGGCCGACGGACGCAGGCCGACGTCTCGACACGCGAGGTCTCTGTCGCGGTCTCCGGCTCGAGTGCGCAAGCAGCTCGGCGGGCGACGCACCTCTGGGCTCCGCGCTTCGACTCTCGACGACAGCACCGTGGCAGCGGTGTCTTTCACCGGTCAGTGGTCGAGGCATCACTCCCCTAGAACCCCCTTTTAGGACCACGACGAGCCGCTGTGAAGCATCCCCGCAGCGGCGAACCAGCGCGGTTGCTTCGGCAACCACGGCCCGGAGTTCCCGGGGCTCCGGGCCGCGCTGGCGTCGTGTGCGACGTCCCCGACACGTCCGTCGAGCGGGACGTCGGCGCCTGGGCGGGTGACAGGGGCTTTTTCAACGGCGCCCACCGGTCATGGACGTTCTTCCGCTGTGCCCAAAGTCGGCTCGAGGTGACAGCGTCTGCGCGGACTGTCCGGTCGGACGGTCGACGGCGAGCGGACAGGGCGTGAGCGCGGAGTCGCGCGGCGTTGGCTCGGTCGGCGACGTCGCGAGTGGGGTGGTGGAGTCCGGCCGCGTGGAGCCGGTTGAAGTTTGCGACGAGCCGCTCGTCGGCGTCCGGTTCGCGCTGGCGAGCGTTTTTGTTTTCCTCGTGCCGTTGGCACTCCTGACGGCCGTCACCGCGTGGCTGACGCCGCGAGTGGGCGAGCTGCGTTCGTTTGCCGCAGGACTGGCCGCCGCGGGTGTCGCACTGGTTCCGCCCGCGTGGCTGTTGCGGCGGTCCGGCCGGCGGCTGGGAACTTGAAGGTCGTCTCGAGACGCCCGGCCGACGAGAAAACAACTCGCCAACACGGCGACGAAAAGTCGGGAGCAGCAAGCATGCTGTTCGAAATTCCTTTGTTGCCGCAACTGTCGGGAAGGCGAACGTTTCGACGGGGAGTCCACCCGCCGGAGGGCAAACATTGGTCGGCCGAAAAGCCGGTGGAGGTCCTGCCGGCCCCGAAGTCGATCTTGTTGCCTTTGCACCAGCACACGGGAGCACCGGCGACGCCGGTCGTCAAACCGCGGACCGAACTGGCCGTGGGGACTTTGGTCGGACGCATTCCTGAAGGGAAGCTTTCGGCCAACGTTCATTCGTCCGTCGCGGGCAAGGCACAGGCCGTGACGGCGGTCACCCTGCCGAACGGCCGTCGTTCGCTGGCTGTGCCCGTCGCCGTGGCCGGAGAAACGGAAGAGGACCTGTGGGGCGAATTGTTCGGGGGGGAGTGGCCGCTGGAGGTGCCGCCGGAGTGGACTCCGGACCAAATTGTCGAGACGGTTCGCGAAGCGGGCATTGTGGGGCTGGGCGGTGCGGCCTTTCCGACGCACGTCAAGCTGCAGCCGCCTCCGAGCAAACCCATTTCGACCGTGCTGCTGAACGGGTCGGAGTGCGAGCCGTTTCTGACGGCCGACTACCGACTCATGGTCGAGGCTCCTCGGGCCGTCGTCGCGGGGCTGCGACTGGCCATGCGAGCGGTTCAGGCGGAACGCGGAGTGGTGGCCATTGAGGACAACAAGCCGCGGGCGGTCGAAGCGGTTCGCGCCGCCGCGGCGAACCTGCCGGACGTCGAAGTGGTCGTCTGCCAGACCAAGTACCCCATGGGCGGCGAGCGGCAACTCATTCCGGCCGTCTTCGGCAAAGAAGTGCCGACGGGCGGTCTGCCTCTGGACACCGGCGTCCTGGTCATGAACGTGGCCACCGCCGCCGCGGTGGCGGCCGCCGTCTACCGCAACCGGCCTCTCACACACCGCATTGTGTCGGTCAGCGGTCCGGGAATTCACGAACCGAAAAACCTGCTGGTGCCGATTGGCACTCCCCTGTCGGTGCTCCTCGAACACTGCGGCGGCCTGAAAGACGAGGCGTGTCGGGTCATTGCCGGCGGGCCAATGATGGGCTTCAGCGTGGTGGACCTGAACAGCCCCGTGACGAAAGCGACCGGCGGCCTGACGGTGCTGACGCGGGAAGAGGTCGACCGGGCGGAGCAGACGGTGTGCGTTCGCTGCGGACGCTGCGTCGACGTCTGCCCGCTCGGACTGGCCCCCACCAAAATTGCTCACGCCGCCAAGGTGGGCGACCTGGAGACGGCCAAACGGTGGGACTTGCTGGCCTGCATGGAGTGCGGTTGCTGCGCGTACGAGTGTCCGGCTCGAATCCCGCTGGTGCAGTACATTCGAGCGGGCAAGGCGGCGGCCCGACGACTGGCCCCGACGCGCTGACGGCAACCCGTCCCCAGACGAAGTAACCGACCTGCTCCGTCACCGAGACAAGTCCTTCCAGCACAGAGGTCTCACTCGGTCAGCCCGAAGACGAGGAACCCGCTGGTAGCGAAAAACACTCGGAAAAAGACAGACGATGTCTCAAAGCGTGGACAACCCGGTTTCCGTCCCGTTGGAAACGGCGGCCGCTCCCCACTTGGTCGACCGGGCGGTCACGACGCGTCGAATGATGTACGACGTGCTGATTGGTTTGGTGCCGGCGGTGTTGGCTGCCGTCTGGGTCTTTCGGCAGTACGCCGTCGCTCAAGTGGCCGTTTGCTTGGTGACCGCGCTGCTCACCGAAGCCCTGCTGCAACGTCTGCGTGGACGGCCCGCTACGTTGGCGGACGGCAGTGTCGCCATTACAGCCGTCATTCTGGCTCTGTCGCTGCCTCCACGGCTGCCCTTCTACGCCAGTGTGGTCGGCACGTTCGTGGCGGTGGCCTTGGGCAAAATGGCCTTTGGAGGCCTCGGTTGCAACGTGTTCAACCCGGCCATGGTCGGCCGAGCGTTCTTGATGATTTGCTTTCCGGCTTTGATGACGACCTGGGCCCAGCCTTTCACGGTCGACGCGACCACGGCCGCGACCCCGCTCGCCGCCGCGAAGTTCTCGCACCAGATTGTGGCGCTGAAGTCGTTGGCCGTGGGCGGGGTGAGCGGGAGTCTGGGCGAGACGTCCGGGCTGGCCATTGTTGTGGGCGGTCTTTGGTTGCTGCTCCGTCGGTCGGCCGACTGGCGTCTGACGGCCGGGATGCTCGCCACCGCGGCGGCCGTCGCTGCGGTCCAAGCCTGGTTGACCGACCAGCCGGTTCTGGGCGTGGCCGGACACTTGTGTGCCGGCGGAATGCTGCTGGGAGCCTTCTTCATTGTGACCGACCCCGTGACCTCCCCCATTACTCGCTCCGGCCGTTGGATTTTCGGCTGTGCCGTCGGACTGGTGACCATGGTCATTCGACTGTTCGCCGGCTACCCGGAAGGGGTCATGTTCGCGGTCCTGGTGTGCAACGCCTTCGTCCCGCTGTTGAATCGGTGGACGATTCCCCGACCGGTGGGCGGGCACGTACCGAGCGGCTGACGTGGGCGAAGCGAACGTCGACGGGCCGGATTGGAGCAAAGACCTCGGAGTAAGCGAAGCTCCGGACGCCGCGGCGACAAACCGGCCGACCGGCAGCGAACGACAACGAAGCCAAAGGCTTCGGCGAAACGGAAGGCGGCGAGCGAAAAAAGGCTGCGTTGCCAGAAACCAAGGAGACCCGCGCCGAGTTGGAAACGAGAGCGGCCGTCACAACGAAATTCGGTGGAGTGGAAATGTCGGGTTGGTTCAGCAGTCTGGTCAAACAGTCGTGGCTCGTGCTCGTGCTGTCCGGCGTGCTCGGAGCCTCGCTGGCGGCCGTCGACCGGTCGTTGCAGGGACGAATTCAACGCAACGCGCAGGAGCGGCTGGAGCGGGCCATTTTGGAAGTCGTGCCGAGCGGAACTGCGTCGGAAGAAACAAAGTTGGACGGGCAACTGGCTTACCGAGTGACCAACCAGTCCGGCCAAGTCGTCGGTTGGGCTGTGTCGGCCGAGACAATGGGGTTCCAAGACAAGATTCGTGTGCTGGTGGGGCTGTCGGCCGACGGCTCTGAAATTACCGGAGTTCAGATTCTGAGCTCGCTCGAAACACCCGGTCTGGGCGACAAAATCAAAACGCTCGAGTTCCGCGGGCAGTTCGCCGGCAAGAAGACGTCCGAGCCGTTGCAGGTCGTCAAAGGCGGTCCGTCCGCGGCGAACTCAATCGACGCCATTACCGGAGCGACCATTTCGAGCCGTGCGGTGACGCGGGCCGTCAATCAGGCGGTCTCGTGGGCCGCGTCGGCCCTTCGTCAGTCCGGCGGTCGGTAGACGGGAGGCCGCCGAAGTTTTTTCGAGGCAGGAGTGGAAGGCATGAGTGAGGCCGGTTCGCTTCCAGGAGCCGGAACGCGTTTCCTCCGTGGAATTCTTCCCGAGAACCCAGTCTTTCGGCAGCTGTTGGGCATGTGCCCGACGTTGGCCGTGACCAACACACTGGGCGGGGCCATGACCATGGGCGGCGCGACGACGTTCGTGCTGGTGGCCTCGAACCTGGTCGTGTCGGCCTTACGGAAACGCTTGCAGCCACACCTGCGAATTCTCGTCTACACGCTCACCATTGCCACCTTTGTCACCATGGTCGACCGGGTGCTGGCGGCGTACCTGCCGGAAATGAGTCTGCGGTTGGGGCCGTACGTGCCGCTGATCATTGTCAACTGTCTAATCATCAGCCGGGCCGAAGTGTGTGCGTCGAAACAAGGCTTGTGGGTGGCCCTTTGGGACGGACTGGGACAAGGACTGGGCTTTGCCCTGGGACTGGCCGTTCTGGGCTTTTTCCGCGAGCTGCTCGGCAGCGGCTCGCTGTTGGGCTGGCCGGTGGTTCCGGCGGCGTTTCCCGATTGGGTGTTGTTCGTGCTGCCCCCGGGGGCCTTTTTCACGCTGGGCACGCTGATTGCCCTGGTCACGTGGTGGAGTCAACGAGCGGGAGGAAAGGCGTAGACCATGTCGAACGTCACGCTGGGGCACCTGCTGCTGATTGCTCTGTCGGCAGCCGTCACCAACAACTTTGTGCTGACCTACTTCTTGGGAATTTGTCCCTTCCTGGGCGTGTCGCGGCGGCTGGACATGGCCTTCGGCATGGGTTGCGCGGTGACGTTCGTCATGACCGTCGCCGCCACGCTGACCTACTTGCTCAACCAGTACGTGCTGTTGCCGCTGCAACTTTCCTTCCTGCAGTACATTGTCTTCATTTTCGTCATTGCCGGGACCGTGCAGTTCGTGGAAATGTACGTGCGAAAGTTCTTCCGCCGACTGTACGACTCCTTCGGCGTGTTCCTGCCCATGATTACCACCAACTGTGCCATTCTGGGGTGCTGCTTGTTCATTTGGCTGAAGGACTACACCAGTCTGCCGGAAGTGCTGGTCTTCAGCGTTTCTGGCGGTTTGGGCTTCACGCTGGCCATTGTGCTCATGGCCGGCATTCGAGAAGAGCTGGAGACGGCCGACGTTCCCGCCCCCTTCCGCGGGACGGCCATTGCGTTGCTGACAGCCGGCATTCTGTCGATGGCCTTCATGGGCTTTGCCGGCATTGGGACTGCCCACTGACGCTGGTGCCGACGTCCGGCCCACGAGGGCTTGCCCTCGGCCGGGCACTGGAGACGGCTGGCCAGCAGCGTCGCCACCAGGTCGAACCCGCGACAAGGCTCGCGTGTCCGCTCGACGGACTGGCTTGCCGGAACGGCGAACGGCGGACCGGTCGGGTCGGTCTGGCGGCCACAGCGAGGCTGGCCAACCGAAAAGGACCGGCAAGCGAAGACTGACGACAGGGTGAGAAGTAAGGAGCGAGTGAGCCGTGGTTGCAACCGTCGCTACAGCCACCGTAGTCATGTTTGGTCTGGCGGTCGTGTTCAGTACGGTGCTTTGCGTCGCCAACACGAAGCTGGCCGTGGAAGTCGACCCGCGACAGGCTCGCATTGAAGAGCTGTTGCCCCAGGCCAATTGTGGCGGCTGCGGGTTTGCCAGTTGCTCGGCCTACGCCGAGGCGGTCGTGGCCGGGACCGCTCGGGTCGACCAGTGCTCGGTCGGCGGCCCGACGGTTGCCGAGCAGATTGGTGAGGTCTTGGGTGTTCAGGTCCAGCAAAGCTTTCCGTTCCGTCCGGTCATTCACTGCGGAGCCCGGACGAATGACCGGCTGAAGCGCGGCCAGTACGTGGGCGAGCCGACTTGCGCGGCAGCTGACGTAGTGGGAGGCGTCCAGGGTTGTGCCTACGGGTGTTTGGGTTTCGGCGACTGCGTTTTGGCCTGCGAGTACGAGGCCATGACCTTGCGGGACGGCCTTCCCGAAATCGACTACGAGAAGTGCATTGGCTGTGGTGCGTGTGTGCGAGCCTGTCCGCGCGGGCTGATTGAACAGATTCCGTTCAAGGCCGAACGAATGTTGGTGGTGGCGTGCGCGAACCACGAGCCGGTCAAGGCCGTGCGGGAGGTGTGCACGGTCGGTTGCGTGGGTTGCAAAGCGTGCGCGAGGCTGGAGCCGGAACTGTTCCAAATCGACGGCAACCTGGCCGTGTTGAACTACGACCAGTACCAGCCTGGCCTGGACGCCTCGAAGGACTTGCTGCCTGTTCTCGAAAAATGTCCGCGGAAGTCGCTGGTCGTCTTCGGGAGACCTCCGCTGGAGTCGGTGGACGAACAGCCGGAGGGCGAGCTGGTGACGGTCGGCGAGTCGGGTCGTCCGTCGCCGCCCGAACGGCCCACGGCCGACGACTTGGCGTGGCGAGGCTGAACGCATTCGTGTCGGCTCACGACGCCCCCTTCAGGTTTGACGCGACGACACACGCCGGTCGGCTGCCGCGAGCCCCGGGCGCGTCCCGCTCCAGCCCCCTGTCCGCCGCGTCACCCTTGTTTTTTTGGACGCAGTGGCTAAGGTTTGCCCCGTCCCGTGGCCGCTCGAGGAGCGACCGGCGACCGTCGGCTGCGCGGCGAATGCGTTGTCGGCGGTCGGAGCGGCTCGGCCGGTGAAGTGACTGGTGGCCAGCAGACCAGGAGCGTTGTCGAGAAAATGGCTCGGAAAGTCGTCAGTCGAAAAGAGAAACGGGCGGAGGCCGAAGCGGCGGAGGCGGCCGCTCAGACGAAGGCCGCCGCAAAGAAGACGAAGGCCAGCCAGAAGAAAGCCAGCCAGTCGAAGTCCAAGTCGAAGAAGAACCGCCGGCGGCTGGTCTGGGTCATCTTCAGCGGGGCCATGAAAGAAGAAGGACGCTTCCCGTACGAACAGCGGGAGGAGGCCGAGAAGCGCCTGCAGCAGCTCCGCGCCCGTGGCAAGCGCCTCTACTTCCTGCAGCCGATCAAGGAGCCGTTGACGGGGCCGTCGCCGAGCGGGGTTCCGTTGCCGTCGCTGGCCGAGGAGCTTCCGGAAGAGGAAGAAAAGGAGCCGGAAGAGGAGGAGTAGGCTGTGGGCCCGACGGCTTCCCGGCGTCGACGCAGTTCGGACTGGCTCGCTGGCGCCACCTTCGACGCTCTGGCTACAACGGCTCCCCTTTCACGACCACCGTCACTCGTGCTCTCGCCTTCGACTGCGCGCTGAACCGCACTTGGTTCTTGCCTCGGACCACGCGGGGCGGCGGCCCACACTCGGTTTCTGCCAGCAAGTGCCCGTCTGGGTCGAAGTGGCGGCAGTGTCCGCGCGGGTCCACTTCGACGTACTCGTCCGGCTTCAGCGTCAGCGGCACCGTCACTGATTGCCCGCCAATGCTCAGCTGCGGACGCACCAACGGCGTGGGCAACTCGTGCAGCGCTTCAATGCGACCGACTTGCACCGACACTTCCCGTCCGACCGGCAAGCCGCTCAGGTACACGTTGACCGCTCGGACCTTGTTGTAGAAGAAGTGCCGAAGCGTCCACTTTCGGTTGTAAGGCCACGGGTAGTCCCAGACGCGGCGTGCCGCCGGCTGCTCCAGCACGAAGTACCGCCAGCCGGTGAAGTCCACGTCAATGTAGTGGTCGCGCAGCCGGTGCCCCACGTCCTCCAGCTGAATGTTGAGCAGCTCGCCTTGACCGTCTCCGTACACCCAGACGCCCAACCGACGGTGCGACGACAGGTTCAACAGCTTCGGAAACTGGTGGACTACCGCGGCCCAGTCGCGGCTGGTGCGTCTTTGGCGAATCACCGTCACACGGCAAGCCGGCCGACTGTGAGGGGCACCGGCCTGCAGAACCGCCGCCCGAACGGACACGCCGTCCGGGGCCTTTGTCGACGTGCTGCCACTGGAGTCCGCCGGGTCGAACAGGACGACGTTGGCTTCGTCTCCGAACGGAGCCAGCTCGGTTTCGGCTCTCAGGCGGAACGCGGCCGTCGTTTCGGCCAACTGGTTGTTGAGCGTCCACGTTGTCGTTTCGGGTCGTTTCGGGTCGGCCACGTGCTCAGGGTGGTACTTCACTGGCCGCACGCGCCAGTGGCCGACCTCGTCGCGGACCAATTCGAAATCCATTTCCGGCTCACGCAGCCGGCGTTTGATTTCGTCGGAAAAGTAGTTGCGGTGCTGCAGCTCCTGCCACCTCCGCATTCGTTCCAACGTTTCGGCCGTTCTTCCGTTCCGGTCCAGCTCGCTGATGGGACATTCCAAGTTGACCGCGGCGTCCCAGCCGACGGCCTTTGCGCACATGTAGACAATGTCGTCGGGCACGGTGGCGTCGAAGGAGGGCGTGTGAGTCATGTAGCCCCACCAGCCCAGCTCGGCCGGAATGAAGTTGGCTCGGTAGTAGCCTTCAATGCGAGGCGTCTTGTGTCTGTCGCAGTAGGCTTTGGGGTCGAGGCAGGCGTAGTCGTCGCAATTGCCGCGACAGAAGAAGTGCCACGAGTAATGAGTCATTCCGCTGCCTTGCCACAACACGGGCCGTTTGAGTCGCTTGTAGAACGCTCGGTGAATCAAACTGACCGTGTACCAGGCCGGCCCGGTGGCGGCCATGGCCTCGCCGCCGTCGAAGTACACCATGTCGAAACCGCACGTGTTGTAGACGTGAGCGAGCCGCTCGGCAATTTCGTCGACCAGGTCCGTCTTCGGGTCGGCCAGGAACAGGTTGTAGCGCTGCGCCAAGTGCCACACCTTGGCGCCGGCTTTGTGCGGCGCCGGTTTGGTTCCGTACGCACCTCGCTGACATTTGGTGAACCCGTAGGGCGGCTGGTGGCTGATTCCGGAGTAGCGAATGATTTCGTCGTCGATTTGAATGTCGACCCCGCCTGCTGTGGCGTAGTACGCGTAGGTCACGAAGCCGACTGGGTCTTCCACCGTCGGGACGACGGTCGACTGGGCGTCAATGTCGGCAGCCAAAGTCAACTGCCCGTCCTTCGCCAGTCGCGGGTCGGGCACCGGCGTGACGTAGGCGTCGTTCTTGCCAATGCACGCCGACAGAAAGTGCAGCCCGGCCTTCATGCCTTGAGCGTGAATCTTGTCGACGGTGGCCTTCAGGTCGGCTTCTCCCCGCGGAAAGTTCTTCCGGTTGACCGGGTAGTGCCCCAAACTGGTCGTCCACGTACCGCTCAGGAACACAATGTACGGAATGCCGGCCTGCTTCGCGTAAGCAATGGCCTTGTCGACGTCCTTTCCGGTCGGGTTGCACAAGAGGTAGCCTTTGCGGACTTCCGGCGAATCTTTCCACCAGACGCCGTCGACCGTCGGGTGAGGCAGACCGCAGGCCAGCTCCATTCGTCCAATGGTCTGCTTCAAACGCTGCGACGGACAGGCCACGACGACCGCCCGCACGTTCTTCGTCGACACGGCGGGCCAGCAGCGGGCTCCCAAGACCACGTAATCGCGTGCCCGCCCCAGGTAGACCGCCTCGGTCTCCGGGCTGCCAGCCATGACCGCCACAGCGAACCGGTCGTCTCGTGCGGCGTTAATGCGAAGGGCCAGCGTCTGAGTGAGCGTCGTCGGCAGTCGGACCAGCTCGAGCCACTCAAACCGCTCGCTCGAAACCGACTCCAGCTCCACAGCGAAAAAGTCGTCCCAGCACCGGTAGCGGAACTTCGCCGTCACGCCCGACGTACCGAACTCCACCGTGAACCGGTTGCCGTTCAATGGTCGAACCGCCGACGCGTTGTAAACCCCCTCGGTCGTCTTCAGCCTCATGAACGGGCTGGACGGCTTCGCCGGCACGCAGTTCCGGCCCGTCGCTCGGTCGACCAGCTCCAGCAACCGCCCGTCGGCTCCCACCCGCAGCACGCACGATTCGGTCTGAATCGTCAGCGTCGGTTCGCCAGCCACGGCCGGGCTTGGCGAGACGGCCGAGCCCAGCGAGAGTCCTGTCAGCACCACCCCAAGCCACAGACAGCGGTTCACGCGTTTCATGGTCGTTTCCTCCAACAGCCACGCACCAACGGTGTTCGCTTCGCCTGCCAGTCTACCGCCGAAGAGCGGCCTCTGTCACCCGAGTCGGGAAGCACGAAGAGCGAGACGCGGCAAGCCGGAAGCAGCTCGCCGAAGCCGACGCGCGCGAGGGAAAACGCTCGGCGAGAGGGAGGCAGATCTCCGCTGGGCTCTCGACACTCGGACGCGGGCGAAGACCGGTGCGGAGCAGTCTTCTCGAAACGGCAAGTGACGGACGCAGGTTTCCACCCGACGAGCCTCTGTGAGGTTCCGGCCGGCGCGAAGCCGGACGCCACTCGCCCTTGCAGCCGCTGGCGGGTCTCGACCGCCGTTCCTAGAATGCAGTCTCTCGCGAAAGTCGAGTTGCGTCGGTCGTGACCAGCCGTCTTTCGCGTCGGGTGGACTGTTGGGTTTAGCAGGACAGTCGGACTTTTACTTTTTTCGGCGAGGTGCCACGCGAGCTTGCCAAATGACAGACGACCGAAGGCAACCAGACGGGCCGTACGACGCGTACGGGGACTCGGAGCGAATGGAGCCGTGGAGGCTCGAGGAGACGAGCGGCGACCGGCCCCTGCACGACGAGGTCGAAGTGCTGGAAGCGGAGCCGGTGCCAAGAACGGCTCCGCCGGTCCGTTCGTTTCGTCCTCGTCGACGACTCGCCTTTTGGTTGTTCGTCGCCACCTGTGTGAGCACGGTCCTGTCTGGAATGGTGGCCGGTCTGGGAATGCCCGACCCGGTCTGGCTGTTCCAAACGCAGCCGCGAGAGGTCATTGTTCGGCTCTTGTGGAACGGGGTCTGCTACGCCGGTCCGCTCATGCTCATTCTCTTGGCCCACGAAATGGGACATTACTTGCAGGCCCGTCGCTACGGAGTTCCGGCCACCCTGCCCTACTTCATTCCCATGCCCTTCAGTCCGTTCGGCACAATGGGGGCGGTCATTTTGCAAGGAGCCGGCGTGGCGGACCGAAAGGCTTTGTTCGACATTGCCATTAGCGGTCCGCTGGCCGGGCTGGTGCTGGCGTTGCCCGTGGCCTACTACGGCTTGTTGGGGACCCAAGTGGTTCAGGTCGACCCGAACGAGGCCGCCATTCGCTACGGAGACCCGCTCGTGCTTCGCTGGATGGCCGAATGGATTCACGGACCGTTGGCCGAGAACGAAGACGTGCTGCTGACTCCTATGCTCTTTGCCGGCTGGGTCGGCATTTTCATTACGGCCTTGAACCTGATTCCCATTGGCCAGTTGGACGGCGGACACGTCCTCTACGCCCTGATTGGTCGGCGGGCTCACACGGTGGCGTTGGGAATCGTCGCTTTGGCCGTGGGTTTCATGTTCGTGACCGGCGACTACTCTTACAGCCTGATGGTCATCCTGCTGCTGTTGATTGGAGTGCGGCACCCGCCCACGGCCAACGACTTCGCTCCACTCGGACCGCTGCGCGTCGTCCTGGGTTGGCTGACCTTGGCGTTCGTGGTCGTGGGGTTCACGCCGACTCCCATCATTTTCACCCCGGGCGAGGCTCAACCCAGACAGCAGCAACAGCGTCCCAAACTGCCGCCTCCTGACCCGGACAACCCAATCATTTGGACCCAGGCGAACCCCTCGCAGACCGACGTTGGCCCACACGGTGACGCCCTGCCCGTGCTCGACGGCGGTTCGTGGGGAGCGAACGAGGTCTCGTGGAACGCGGACGACGTCGAGCTGCAGCGTTTGGCCGCTCACGACAGTCGCCGTGTCAACAGCCGCCGCGTAACGGGTGGGCTCAACTGGGAGACACGGGGCGTCGAGCAGCGCCGGCGCTTGTCGAGCGAACGTCCGACCGGCGCCGCTTGGCCGCGCGCCACGGCGGCTTCCGCAATTGGTCGCTCTCCCGCTCCGTGCCGGCCCGCCGTCGCTAGGCCTCCCACCGCGACTTCATGAACGCCAGCGCGTCCCTCGCCAGCTGCTCTTCGGTCGAGAACATGCGGCGCCAAATTTTCGTGGCTGCGGCCAGGTCGGGCAGCGCCAGGCCGAAGGCTTCGACGACCAGCGGTCCGTCGTAACCGACTTCCTTCAGAGCAGCAAACGTCTCGTCCCAGCGGACGCCGCCGGCGCCGGGTGTGGAGCGGTCGTTTTCGGAAATGTGGACGTGCACCAAATGCTTCGCGGCCGTCCGAATCGCTTCGGCCACGTTCTTTTCTTCAATGTTGGCGTGGAACGTGTCGTACATCATTTTCAGGTTCGGGTGGTCGACTTCGTCGAGGAAGCGAACCGTGTCGGCGGCCGAGTTGAGGAAGTAGCACTCGAAGCGGTTCAAGTACTCCAGTGCCAGCGTCACGCCCGCCTGCTTGGCGTACTCGGCCACTTCGGCAAGAACCTCCTTTGCCCGCTCCCACTCTTCGGGCGTCGGGCCGCGCCCGGTGAACTCGCCCAGTGCCGAGTGAATGGGGCCGGCCAGAACCGACACGCCCGCCGCCTGGCAGCAGTCGACAGCCTGCTTCAGCCGCTCCACGGCCGCCCGCCGGACCTCGGCCGACTCGGAAATAGGGTTGGCGTCGCCGGTCGAGACGGTCACGGCGGTTCGGCCCAAGCCCAGTTCGTCCAGCTTTTGTCCCAGAGCTTCGTAGCGACTGACGTCGAACTGGAACACGGGAATTTCGACGCCGTCGTAGCCCCACTGCTTGAGCTGCTCCAAAAGGGGGTAGTGGGACTGGTCGACGTCCGACGTCCACAGCAACAGATTCATTCCGTACTTCATGGCCAAGCTCCTGTTCGTGGTGTTGAACGCATTGGTTGGCGTCGCCGTCCGTCTGGCACGCGGCTCGCGCTGGCTTCCCGGAACGCTGGACGGACCTCGCCGCGAGCGTAACGTCACACCGGTCCGACCCGCCAAAGACGAACGCCGCTTTGCAGTGCAAGAAGTTTCAGAAGCAAGTGCTTCTTTCAGCGGCCGGTTGGAAACGAGAACCTTTCCGGCGGCAACAGCTCGCGAGCGCGTCGCCGCACGACCGCCCGTCCCCGGTCCAACAATTCGGCCATTTCCGGCGGCAGCGGCTCCAGTTTGATGCGTCGCATGACCTGGTTCAACCGAAACAGCAGACGCTCACCGGTCGCGTAGTCGCGCAACACCTGCTCGCGAGCGAACAAAGGAATGAACGGAGCCAGCCGCTGGGTGGGACGACGCGACATTCGGTTGACGGCCTGTTGCACCTGCCACGGATCCACCTGCGTCAGCGCCGCGTAGTACTGTTCCAGACGCTCCGGGTGCTCTTCAATCAACACCGCGTCCAGCAGCAACTCGGTGCAAACGTGACCGAGCAGCCCGGTGCGGTGACGGCCGTCGCCGTCGAGCAAGGTCCGAAACAAATCGGCCAGCTCGGACGTCGTCTCGACGAACGCTCGCGTGCGGTGGAACCAGAAGTCGTCGTCGGCGTGCAGTCGAACGCCCAAGGCCACGCGGCCGGCCGGTCCGTCGACTTGCAACACCGGCTCCACTCGCTGCGGACGCAGCCGAACCTTCCGGTCGACCACCGACAGCCAGTCGGGCGCAGCCGTCCCGGCCAGCACGTAGGGTTGGTCGACGAAACGCAGTCCGTGAGCGAAGTAGTTCATGGTCAGGGGCTGGTCTTGGACTCTGGAAAGCCACGACCGAACTGGCCCGGTTCTGTCAACAGCCCTGGCCAGCTTGCGACGGTGCCGCGTATTCTTCACAATCGCTGCGGGTTGTCAAAAGGAACGGGAGGAGCCGGGGTGGAATGTCGGCGCTGAAGGTCATTCTGTTCGCAAGAGACTTCACGCCGCGAGTGCAGGCGGAGTGGTCGCGGTTGTCGCAGTTTCTGGCTCGACAGCCCCAGGTCCGAGTGCTGGCCGAGACGACGTGCGGCGAACTGACACTCCCGCCGGAAGACGCCGACCTGGTCCTGGTCCTCGGAGGCGACGGAGCCATTTTGCGAGCGTGCCATCAGCTGGGCGAGCGGCAACAGCCCGTGCTGGGAATCAACTTGGGCCGGCTCGGGTTCTTGGCCGACTTGTCGCCGGACGAGTTCTTCGAGAACTTCGAACGGATTCAACGACGCCAGTACCGCGTGGTCGACCACCTGATGTTCGAGTGCACGCTGAGGCGAAGCGGCGGGCAGTCGGAGACGTTTCTGGGACTGAACGAGGCGGCCATTCGAGCCTCGGGACTGCAAATGATTGACGTCGACCTGACGATTGACGGCGAGCCGGTCACGACGTTCAGCGGCGACGGTTTGATTGTCAGCACGCCGGTCGGTTCGACCGCGCACAGCCTTTCGGCCGGTGGACCGCTCTTGCAGCAGGACCTGCAGGCATTCGTCGTCACTCCAATCTGTCCGCACTCATTGGCGAACCGACCGCTGGTCGACCACGCCGACCGCGTCTACACGCTGGACGTTCCCAACGCCGACGCCGGAGCCACGTTGGTCGTGGACGGCCAAATCCGACGGCCGCTGGGACCGGACGACTGCGTCGAGGTGCGCAAGGCCAAGGTGTCGTTCAAAATGGCCCGAATTCCCGGCCACAGTTACTACGGAATGCTGCACCGGAAGCTGGGCTGGAGCGGACAGACGCGAGCTCGCGTGCCGGGTGAGCGCGACTGAAAGGGCTCGCCGGTCGGTGCCGCTCGCTTGAACCCCAGTGAACCAGCTCGCGGCCGCGTCGCCCGTCTTTGGCCGAGTGAGCGCGGGTCGCTGCGTGGCCAAGGCCGTCGGCCGTTCCCGTTTGCTTGCGCAGATTCGTCTCGTCGTGGTGGTTTCGTTGTGCTAGGATCTGTCCGTCTTTGGGGCGTTCCGCGTTGACCCGGCCGCCCGCCAGACGGCGGGAGGGAAGTGCGAGGTCCCAAAGGGCGACGCGAACAGCTTGTGACTCAGAAGGCCCCGTGACCCCGGCCAGCGGCCGGACACGTCGGCTCGACAAGACGTTCGAAACGGAGTTCGAACCATGCGACGGTGCACGCAGGCGATTTCACGTCGGTTGTTCGTGGCCGCGGCAACCGCGTTGGTTGTGTTGTTCGGCTGGGGCTTCTGTCTTCGAGGTGAGGACTCTGCAGCTGTCAGCCCGCAAGGTGGCGCCGACCAAAGCGTTCGGTCGGGGGCTTCCGCGACCGGCCGGTCAAAGAAATCTTCCGTCTCGGTCCTGCTTCGCTACCGGTTTTCAGCCGGGACGACGTTCCGCTACCAAGTCACTCAGTCGAACACGCTGACGCTCCAGCGGGCCGACATTCAACAGGTCACGCGGAATGAAACTCGCACCGAGACCGTTTACCGAGTTGTCGCGGTGGACGAGCGGGGCAACGCCACCTTGGAGCCGGTCATTGAGGCCGTGCACATGGAGGCCAGCGCGGACGGCGAACACCCCATTGTCTTCGACAGCCGGCAACCGGCCGACGAGTGTCCCGTGCCGTTCCGGCCAATCTTGAAAGTGCTCGGACGGCCGTTGGTCCGAGTGACCGTTTCGCCGCTGGGGCGAATCGAGCGGGCGGAGGCCGTCGGCGTTCAGCAGGTGTCGGCCGAGCAGGCCACGGAGGTGGCTCGACGCCACGGCCAGCGGTTCTTCGTGGAATTCCCTGAGCGGGCGGTTGCGGTCGGCGACAGCTGGACTCAGGACTTCGAGGTGCGCGTGGCCGAAACCAACAGCAAGCTCACTCGAACAATCAAAATGCGACGTCGCTACTGGCTGAAGTCAGTGGAAGGCGACGTGGCCGAGATCACTTTCAAAACGGCACCGCTGACACCCATTTTCGACCCGACCACCGAGGCCCAGGTGGCACAGGTCAGACTGGAAGGCACGCTGCGGTTCGACGTCCGACGCGGTGTGCTGCTGAGCCGTCAGGCCTCGTACGACGGCCTGGTCGTCGCGGCCTTCGGTCCGCAGACGGCCATGAGAGCGGTGATTCAGAAAAGCGAGCGGTTGTTGGAGCCGCGCGACGGCGGTGGGTCCAAGGCAGGCGTGGCGAGCGGTCGACGCGGGCGTTGACGAGCTTCGAAAAAAGCTTAGACTGAGGGCACGTCGCTCCAGTCCGCCTTTGTTCGTCCTCTGTTTCGTCAGACGCGTCGACGCATGGAACAGAAGAAGCCACTCAGACGGAAGGAACTCTCACCTCAGTCTGCCGGTCTGCTTGAAGCTGCTCGCCACGTCGCCAAGGCCTCGAACGTTGACGTCGTCGTTCTGCTGGCGGACGTTCCTTACGACTTCAAGGCAATCGGTGCGTCCCTGCGCCGTTGCCGCCTGATTGTGGCGTCGGGAAACCCGGACGTGCAGAGGGCGGTGCGCGAGGACGACATTCCGCTGGTGCCGCTGTCCGAAGAACCCCAAACACGCCAGGACCAGCTCAGCCAGGCCCTGGTCGAAGCGGTCGCCGACGAACTGGTGAAGACGGGCGACCGGGTGGTGGCTCTGTACGCGGGGTTCGAACCGGACGTGCTGGATTCGTTGAGCGTCATTTACTTGGGCGGCCACCTGACTCGCTTGACCGCTCGCGACCTGCAGCGACTCGAAACGCACGTTCCGCTCAAAACGCTGCGCCGCGTGGTCGACTTGGCCGTCGAAATCGGCCGGGAAGGACGCGAAGGACACCCGGTCGGAACCATTTTCGTCGTCGGCGACCACCGGAAAGTGTTGCAGCTTTCTCACGAGGCCATTCACGACTGCTTCCGCGGCTACGGGCGGAAGGAGCGAATGCTGTCGAACCCCCGGGTGCGCGAAAGCATCAAAGAGGTCGCTCAGGTCGACGGCGCGTTCATCATT
>CAYSAG010000018.1:0-32048 GCA_964428935.1 uncultured Planctomycetaceae bacterium
TTGACCAAATTGAACACCGTGTCAAACGGGCGTCCGTTGGCGTAACCGCGGAGTGTACACGAACTTGGGCAGTTCGGCCAGACGAAGCGTTGCGTTTCGTAAACACGGCCAGCGGCTTCGTCTGTCGCGGACAGCGGTCGGTAACCCATTGTCTGGCAAGCTCTTGCGGCGCAGGGTTGGCCTTCGCTCGGTAAATGGCACACAAAGTGAACGGTCTGGAGGCTCACCAGCCCGGCCCCAACGAGTCGGGTTCGTCGTCGTTTGGAAATGCCCAGTCGTTTTCGTTTCCGAAATTCGCAGCGTGAGGTCGCATGAACGTGAAGGGACGCTTCCCCGACTACGGCCAGGACCAGTTGCCGCGTGAGCTGCTGGAACTGGCTCGGCAGATTGAGCGGGTTCCGGAGCCACTGAGGAGCGAGCTGCGTGTGGCCTACGACCGGGTGGTCGAGTCGGTTCGACGCCGCCGACGAATCTTGGCCTTGGTCCAAGAGGCGTTGGCTCAGTTGCGGCTAGACATCAAGTACCTCATGTTCGACCTGGAAATGACCCGTCGGGAGCGGGACGAGCTGAGACAACGACTGCAGTGAACCTCCCCCTTTCGCCCTCCCTTCGCCGACCCGATTTGCGACGGCCGGACCAGTCGCCCTGACGCGTCCGGCCGTCTGTGTTTTCTGGCCGTTTCGAACCGCGTCCAGCCGGACGGGGTTTTTCGCAGACGCTCGTCGCTCGCCCGGCCGCTCGGCACTTGGCCCGCGGCCGAGGCGCAGCCTGCGGGCGGCGCTACGCCTCCCCGGCCGGTCCCTGTTCCCCGGCCAACGGCCCGGACGGTTCGTCCCCGGCGGCCGCTTCCGCACTACCGGCCGCTTCCGGCCAGCTGGACCGTCTGGCCCACAGTTGAGCCAGCACGGTTCCGGTGAGCATGCAACCGAACGTGTAAAGGGCCGGAGGCAGCTCGACCAGTGGCTGGCCGGGAAAGAGCTGTTGAGCCAGCGTCGCGCCCAGGCCGGCGTTTTGCATGCCCACTTCCAGCGTCAGGGCTTTTTTCATTCCTTCCGGCAGGCGGAGTAACGTCGAGCTGCCGTAGCCGGCCGCGTACCCCAAGGCGTTGACCAGAAGCAGCACCGACAGCAGCGCCACTCCCGCGCGGCCAAAATTGGCGTGGTTGGCGTTCACCACCACGGCAATGATCCACAGAATGGCCAGGTTGGCCACCACCGGCCCGACGGCCTGCATGGTCCGTTGAAACGGCTTCCACAGCCGGGCCAGGGCATGACCCAGCAACACGGGCCCGACCACTTGCGTCAGCAGAATCCAGAAGGACTTCCGAGCCAGCAGGACTCGGTCGACTCCGGACTGGTGCGTCGTCAGGTAAAGAGCCAGTGGCACGACCAGCGGCGAGAGCAGAGTCGCCAGGGTGGTCAGGCTGACGGAGTAGCTGACGTTGCCGCGGGCGGTCAGCGTGAGCACGTTCGAGGCCATGGCTCCCGGCACGCACCCGACCAGAATCACCCCCAGCAGCACCTCGCCGCTCAACCCAAACGCGTGACCGCACACGTAGGCCAACAACGGCATGCTCAAGTACTGCGTGGCCGTCCCGCCCAGGACGGTCGGCCACCGGCGAGCTACCTGTCGAATTTCGTCCTCAGGCAGCAGCGCGCCAATGGCGAACATGGTCACGGCGAAAAGGTGAGGGTTGAACGGACGCGTCCAAATGAACGGGTCCCAAGCCGGCCCGAGCAGCTGGGGCCAGGCAAAAGCCACCAGCGACAACAGCGTCAGCCAGACCAACAAGTAACGCTGCAGCATTCCTGTCCCCGTTTCGGTTTGCGGCAGACGAACGGTCACTCGGCGAGTCGGTGTTTCGGAACGACGCCGACGGGCGGGCCGTTGGTCGAGGCGAGCGGACCGGTTTCTCGGCAGACGGCGACTCTTTTCGGCCAGCAGGTCCCTTCGACCCAGGCTCCGGACGGGCGTCCGCTCGCTCGAGGCACACAGGTAAGACATTGTTGACAAAACGGGGGGCAGAAGCCAAATTCGGCCGCGAAATGAGTCGCACACCGGTCGGACAAACCGAGACGTCTCGCGGCGGCTCGGACGCAGCGGCAAACGAGCAGCGCCGGCCCGGCCGTGGTTCCGGGCAGGCCGGCTCGACGGCACGTGGTCCGGGCGTCGACAAGTCGGCCGACCGGGTTCGGCAAATGTTTTCCGAAATTGCCGGCCGCTACGACCAGCTCAACCGACTGCTCTCGGCTGGCGTCGACCTGTACTGGCGGTGGCGTACGGTTCGAGCGGTTCCGCCGCCGCGGTCTGGCCGGGTCTTGGACGTGTGCACGGGCACCGGCGACTTGGCTCTGGCCTACTGGAGGCACGGGCGGGGGCAGGTGCGAGTCGTCGGCGCGGACTTCGCTCACCCCATGCTGGTGCTGGCGAAAAGGAAGGCGGCTCGGCGGTGTCGTGGCGGGCGAGTTCCCGAGTTCGTCGAGGCCGACGCGCTGGAGCTTCCATTTCCAGACGACTGTTTCGACGTGGTCTCGGTGGCGTTCGGCCTGCGGAACGTCGCCGACACGGACCGCGGTTTGGCCGAAATGACCCGCGTTTGCCGTCCGGGCGGACACGTCGTGGTGCTGGAGTTCTCGCTGCCGACGGTCCGACCGGTGCGTGCGGTTTACTTGTGGTACTTTCGTCGAGTCTTGCCGTGGGTCGGCCAGCTACTGGCTCGCAACCGTCACCAAGCCTACCACTACTTGCCGCAGTCGGTCAGCGAGTTTCCTCGGGGAAACGCTTTGGCGAAGCGAATGGAGTCTAGCGGGCTGACGGCCGTCTGGTGGAAACCGCTGACGTTGGGCATTGCAACGTTGTACTGCGGGCGGAAACCGGAGCCAGACGAGACGCTCGGTGGGCCGAGTCGGCGGCCGCGGAGCGTTGTCAGTGCGGGCGGCAGTCGTTAGAACGTGCCGCGCTGGCGAACCTGCGGGCCGCTGGCCGTCGACGGGGACGGCCCGGCTTGCGTGTGCCGCCCAAAGGCCCGGGACGCAGCGGAGCGTCTTGGGCAAGACAGTTCGGCTCGTCCGGCAATTGGAGGGTCACGCTCCGTCGTGGCCGCTGGCCGGCAATTGGAGGGCCACGCTCCGTCGTGGCCGCCGACGCTTCGTGCCTCGAGGCCAGCTCCAAAAGGCACGTCCGGTTGCTGCAAAACCAACGAGTCCCTGGAGAAACCTGGACGAATTCTCGGACTGAAACATTTCAGTGAGTGTGGCGGAGACTCATGCCCGTTTTCGGACGCAAGAAAAGACTGATGGACTACGCGAACTGCGCGGGTTGAGCGGGAAAGCTTCCCGCTGAGGGGACCGCGCAGGTCGTGCGCGGGTTGCCGCGGTTCGACGACCCGAACCTGCTCGTTGGAGCCGAAGGCTTCAGCGACGCGGGAGTGTACCGCCTGCGCGCCGACCTGTGCATTGTGCAGTCCGTGGACTACTTTCCGCCGCTGGTCGACGACCCGTACCAGTTCGGTCAAATTGCCGCCGCCAATTCCATGAGCGACCTGTTTGCCATGGGGGCTCGGCCGGTCACGGCGCTGAACATTGTCTGCTTTCCAGACAAGGAACTCGACCTGAGCGTGTTGAGGGCCATTCTGGACGGCGGCGCGGAGCGGGTGCGGGCGGCTGGAGCCGTCGTGTTGGGAGGCCACTCGCTGCGCGACCAGGAAATCAAGTACGGGCTGGCCGTGACGGGAGTGGCTCACCCGGACCAATTGCTGACCAGCCGTCACGCTCGGCCCGGCGACGTACTCGTGCTGACAAAACCGTTGGGCACCGGCTTCCTGACGACGGCCAACAAGGCGGGGCGTTGCGACCCGTCGGTTTTCGCCGCAGCCGTCGAGAGCATGCGGGCACTGAACCGAGCGGCCGGGGAAGCGGCCGTGGAGTTGCAGGCCAGCGCTGCCACGGACGTGACCGGCTTCGGCTTGGCCGGGCACGCGCTGGAGCTGGCGGAGGCGAGCGGCGTGACGCTGGAGCTGCACGTCGGCCAGCTGCCGTTGTTGCCGGGGGCGGTTGAGTGCTTGCAGCAGGGCTTTCGGACGCGAGCCAGTCAGTCGAACCGCGAGTACGTGGAGCGGGAATTGCGAGTGGAGGGGCAGCCGGACCCGACGCGGCTGGAGTTCTTGTTCGACGCACAAACGTCGGGCGGCCTGCTGGTGTGTTTGTCGGAAGAGCGGGTCGAGGAGTTCCTGCGGCGAGTCCGCCCGGAAGCTCCCGACGCGGCCGTCATTGGCTGCGTCCGGCCGCGCGAGAAGGCCGCGCTGGTCGTCACGCCGTGAGCGGGAGAGGTCGGTGGGACTCCGGCCGGCGGTTCGTGCTTTTTCTGCGGCACGCGAACTCGGCTCGTTCTCGAAGCGCGGTCGTTCTCGCGCCGCGAGTCGTGACCTCGTGCGGACTCGGGACGCTGAGGCTACGGGGGCTGCGGCGGAAGAGCGGAAGGCGAGGGCAGGGGGGCGTCGGCGCGAGCGGGAAGTGGCTGGTCGAGCTGAAAGCCGGAAGGAGTGACGGCGTCCGGGGTCGGCGCGTCCGTGAGCGGTTGCGGCGCGAGCCGGGGAACGGTCGGTGGCCGCGTCAGCCGCGACGGCTCGCCCGCTCCGAAAACCGTCAGCAGGAAACCGGCCAACTGCTCCGCGTACAAGTCGTGGCCGGAGGCAGAGAAGTGCGGGGCGTTGCGCAGAAACAGTTGGTCGGGCTGAGGGTGAGCGCGGAAAGCCGGGGTGGTGTTGCAAAAGGGAATGTGGTGTCGGGCGGCGAAGTCGGCCAGGATTTGGAACGGTGCGTTGCTGGTGTAGAAAGCGTCTTGTGGCACTCCGGCCCGGCGTCGAACGTTCTTGCCCGAGCTGGCGGTGGGTGAGACTTGCCACGGCACGGGGTAGGTCGCCAGGACGAACGAAGCTCCGACGCCGTCGGCCAGCTCCTTCAACCAAGCAATCGGTTGCAAGGACTGGCGAATGTAGAGGCTCCAGTCAGGCGGGTCGTCTTCCAGCCACGCGTAGCGGGCCGCGGGGTTGGCAATGTCGCGACGGTCTTGTGCAGCCCGTTCCGCCTCGGACAGCCGCTCCAGCCGAACCCGCAGCCACTCGCCCAGCGCAAAACGGTTCAACCACAGCCAGGCTGGCGTCGGCGGGTTGCGGAGCACCGGGTTGGGGCACGCGACCGGTCGGCCGCGCGGGTCGGTTGCGGTCAGACGTCGGTAGCGGTAGTCGTCGGCTACGTCGCCCATGTCGAAGCTGAGCACGACCAGGTCCGGCTGCAGCGACAGCAGCTGGTGGCGAAGTTGTAGGTACGACAACAGCGGACAGTAGCCCGGAACGGCCGCGTTGAGCACCTCGACTGTCCGGCCGGTGCGGCTTTGCAGACGTTCGGCCAGCCGCGACGTGAAGACGTCGGGTTCGTCCAGCTCGAGGCCGAGCACGTTTTCGTCGCCGAGGCAGAGGACTCGGACCGTCCCCCACGGCTTCGGAACGAGCGGCTCCGGACCGCGCAGTCCGTAGGAGTTGGTGCGCACGGGGACGGTCTGGCCGGTGTCCGGGTTACGGAAGCGTGTTTGAAAAAGAGGGTGAAGCTGGTGGTGGACCGTGTAGCTGGGCACGGTCAACGACTGGTGCGCGACGGAGCGGATTTCGGTTTCCCGAGCGACCTGGCGGGCGCGCAGCCCGACTTCGGCAACACAGAGGGCGAGCAGCAGCCACAAGGACGCCCGAACGGTGTTCCAAATGCAGGTCCAGCAGAACCGAATCATCCATGACTCTCGACAAACAGGCTCGCCGCGTTGCCCGTGCGTCGGCTCTCGACGGCCGCAGGCTGTCACGCGCCCGGCACCGTTTCTTCTGGCTCGGGTCGGTCGGCGGAAACGCTCGACGCGGACCGAGCAGCTGTGACCGCGGCCGGAAGTGGCTCTCGAGTCGCTCCGGCACCGCCTCGACACTTGCTCGAGCGGGCTAGCGAACGGCGGCACGTTCTTGGCCGCTCGCGGCCCGCCGAATCATAGTGAAGCGGCGGCGGCCACGACAACACCGGTCGGTGCGCCCGGCGAGACGGCGAGAGGCAGAACGGCGTTGGAAGCGCGGGCCCTTGTACGCGGGGGTGGTGGAGTCACGGCGGAGCTGCTTCCGGCGTCAGCCCACCGCACGCAAAGGCTGCGGGCACCGGCGTGTCGGCGTGCCGCCGCGCGGTTCGCGCCGGGTGAAAAAGGCCTGTACGTCTTCAAAACGATCTGCTATTTTTCTGCGCCGTTTGAGCGGCGCGTGCGAGAGACGTCAGCGACACTGACCTGCACCACGCGACGACGGGACGGCGCAGGGCAAGGCCGTGACCTGGTGGCCGGAGCCCGACCGACAAGCGTCGGTTCGCTGCCGCACTGTCACGTGGTGGAGGCAGCTGCCGCTGAGGGCACCTGACAATCGACGGCACGGCACCAGCGGAAGGAGTTGCTGAAGAGACTGGCTTTCTCAGGTGCTCGACCGAAACGTACTCGAAACTTCGGCCCGGGTGCGAGCTTTCCTTGCGAGATGGCACGGAGGCCGTCATGAGCGTGGAAAAGACTCAGCAGCGTCTGAAAGTCCAAATCCGCTGGCTGGTGCGGCGCGACATGCCGCAGGTGCTGGAAATCGAGCGGGCCAGTTTCCCCATTCCGTGGACGGAGGAGGATTTCCTGTTCTGCCTGCGGCAACGTAACTGCATTGGCATGGTCGCCGAGCACGGCGAGCAGATTGTGGGCTTCATGATTTACGAGCTGCACAAGACGTCGCTGCAAATCCTGAACTTTGCCGTCCACCCGGCCTTTCGTCGCCAGAAGGTCGGCTCGCAAATGGTCGAGAAACTGGTGGACAAGCTGTGCCAGCAGCGGCGTCGGGAAATCCGGCTCGAGGTTCGTGAGACGAACCTACCGGCTCAGCTCTTCTTCCGTTCTCAGGGGTTTCGCGCGGTGGCCGTCTTGCGCAACCGGTACGAAGACACGGACGAGGACGCTTACGTCATGAGGTTGCGTCTGGCCGACGCCGACGAGTTCCTGTCGCCGTGGTCGCCGCGGAACCGTCTGAGCGGCTTGGAGCAGTTTCCGGACGCCGCGTAGTCGCCCACCTCGTCCGCTGGTTCGTCGTGGGCGCCCGGTCGGTCGTAACGCTTCCCCCTCACACGGGCCACCGCACGGCGTCCGGACACAACGGACGCTGCAAGGACACCTGCCCGCGTCGATTCACACGCCGTACTCTCTTGTGTCGGCCGTCACCGCTTCGCGCAGTTGTTCCGGGAAGTCGGGGAAAGCCGCAAAGACCCGGGCCCAGTTGGGAATGGCTTCGCCGCCGGCCGGGTCTTGCTGGAAAATCTCGCCCGCCGTGACGATTTGCTGAGCGAATCCTTCGACGGCCTGCTCCTCTTCGTGCCGGTCGTACTTCAGACCGTTCATCAGTGCGTCGGCGTAGTACTTGCGAATGGCGTCCTGTGCCTGCCGCAGGTACGCGCACCTCAGCGTCAAGAAGTGCTCCGACTCGAACGTGAAGCCCATGCTGGCCAGCGCGCGGAAAATGGTCGTCAGAATGTCGCGAGCCATTTTCATCAATCCCTTGTCCGGCGCGTCCAGCGAAAGAGGCTGGTGTTTGTGCTCGTACTTCTCGCACAGCTCGACCTGACACACTCGTTTGATCGACGTGTTGCGGAACACCTCGGCCAACGTCCCGACCTCCAAACCCCAGTCGCCGGGAATGCGGTTCGAGCGGGCCAGGGTCGACGTGACGGCGAACTCACCGGAGAGCGGGTAGCGGAAGCTGGCCAGGTACGTCAGGAAGCGGTGAGGTCCCAGCATGGCAATCAGCGCTTGCAGCAGGGGCGAGACCAGCAGCCGGACGACGCGCCCGTGCATTCGGTCGGTGACTCGGGCGTAGTAAGCCTTACAGAATTCGAAGTCGAGGCTCGGGTGAGCCATGGGCAGACACAGGCGAGCCAGCATGCCGCGGTTGTAGTTGACAATGTCGCAGTCGTGCAGCACGAAGGCCTTCAGACGCCGGTCGGCCAGCAAGTACCCGAAGGCCGTCCAGACTGAACGTCCCTTGCCGGGCGAAGACAGGTTGAGCCCTTCGTCGATGAGCGTCCGGTACAGGGCCTGGACTCGCGGGCCGTCCGTCCACAGCAGACTCGCTCGTTCACCCAAAGGCCGAATTTTTTCGGCCGCCTCGCGGTAGTCTTCGACCCTCGGAGCCACTCCCAGCACGACCACGATTTCGTGAATGTAGTCGACTTCCTTCAGCTCGTCGACGATTCGAGCAAACGGCTCGGCCCGCATGTCCGCCGCCGTCACAGGCAGAATCAGGCCGATGGGGTAGTTGCGGCAGGCTCGGCGCAGCTTGGCTTCCAACTGCTCCACCGTTCCGGTCCGCAAGTCGTGCAGCGTCGTGATTTCACCGAACTGGTAGAAATCCGGCATGAGTGCTCCTCCTGTTCCTGCAAAGCCGTGTTTGGTTCCGTCAATCGGCGTTGGCTGCAAATGCGTGGCGGTCGCGACGTCGGCAGATGGTCCGGGCCGGCAGCGGCGAGACAGCTCGAGGTACCTGGCGCCGTCGTCGGAGCCGACCCGCCGACGCTCGTGAAAGGGGCGGCCCGCGGCGCACGTCGCTCGGCGCAGTCCGTCCGCTCAGCGAGCAACGGTCCCAGAGGACCCTTTGACGGAGATGCCGACCCACTCATGCGACGACGGGCTTGACGACGTGACACCCAATGGCCTGCAATGCTTCTCGCAGCTTCAGGAACATCTCTTCGTCCCTGTAAGTGCCAACAATGGCACCGCCGCTGCCTGCAAATTTGGCCGACGCCCCCACACTTCGAGCCGTCTCGACCATTTCGACGTGGTGCGCTGCCAAATCGCAAATGCTCCGCCGAATCTCAAAGTTCTCGTCGATCAGGGTGTGAAGCGTTTGGTAGTCCCGTTGCAGAATAGCAGCTCGGGCCCGTTCCGCCAAACGGGCCAGCCGTTTCATGGCGTCTCGAACCTGCGGGTCTCCTTGCTGGTAACGGACACGCAGCGGGGCGTGGGTCGTCTCGGTCGGTTCGGCCGCCCGCGTGCTGTAAGCGATGTAAAGCGGTGGCAGAAGGTGCGGGTCGAGCGGCTCGTACCGTCCGCACTCGTAGCCGTCGACCACTTGAGTGGCCTCGGCCGAAAAGTCCATGTAGACCACACCCTCGTAAACCTGAATGACGCGGTCCTGCAAGCCGGCCGTAATCCCCAGCTCCTCCCGCTCCACGCTCAGCGCCAGCGACGGCAACACGCGCGGAGCGATTCGCACGTTGTAGAAATCCATCAGGGCTCGAAGCGTGGCGACGATGATTGCGCTGGAGCCGGCCAAGCCGACTTGGCGAGGAATGTTGGTTTCGTAACGAATCGAGAAGTTGCGGTCGTGCAACCGGATGTCTCGCCGTTGACAGTACTCGGCAAATTTCTTCACGGTGGCCTTAATCAGCCGAATGCCGCCGTAGTAACCATGCAGCTCGACGTCGCGAACCAACTCCTGCAAACTGCCGAACCGGCAGTGGTCTTCTTGGCTGAGCAACAGCTCGAGCTCGTCCCACTCGTAAAGCACGACGCGAGCCGAGTAGTTGCGGACGATCAGAGAAATGGTCTTGCCGTGGTACCCGTCGGAAGGGTTCCCGATCAGCCCGGCACGGGCGAACGCCTCTCGTCGAACGATCTGCATGGCTAGCGTGCCTTGTCGTCGAGCAGAGACCGGACGTACTGCCGGAGCCCCTCGCCGTACTGCGGATCGGCCAGGGCAAACTCCACGAACGCCTCGAAGTAGCTCGGGAAGTTCCCAATGTCGTACCGCCTTTCCGACGGCGGCAACCGAACGCCCAGTCCTTTCGCTCCAGACTGCAACATCAACCGAATGGCGTCGGTCAATTGGATTTCACCGCCTTTGCCAGGTGGCGTGCGCTCGAGGAAGTCGAAGATTTCCGGAGAGAAAACGTAACGAGCGGCGACGGCCAGATTGCTGGGAGCTTCTTCCACTTCCGGCTTCTCGATCAAATCCTCCAGCTCGAACACGTCGTCGACCCGGCTACGCGGCTTCGCGATTCCGTACCGAACCACCTCTTCCATCGGCACTTCTTCGAACGCCACGACCACTTTCACCTCTTCCGACTGCTCGAAGTACTCCACCATTCGCCGGACCACCTGCGACTTGGCGTGCAGGCCAATGATGGAGTCACCCAATGCGACGACAAAGGGCTGGTTGGCGACCAGCGGCCGGGCGCACAGGACCGCGTGTCCCAGTCCCAGCGGTCGACGCTGCCGCGTGTAGAAGTAGTCGACGTCTTGCCGCTCGAAGTCCAGCTCGGCCAACTGTTCTTCCCGCCCCGTTTCTCGCAAGTACTGAATCAGGTCGGCGTTGATGTCGAAGTGGTTCTCGATCGACGTCTTGCTGGCCCCTGTAATGAACAGCAGACGCTTGATGCCCGACAGGGCCAGCTCTTCGACCACGTATTGCACGATTGGCTTGCGTCCCACCGGCAACATTTCCTTCGGCTGCGACTTCGTCGCCGGTAAGAGCCGGGTCCCTTGCCCGGCCACAGGAACAACGGCCAAGTCGACGGTCATTGCTCGGACGGTCCTTTGTTTGAGCTTCCAAGGAAACTGAGGGTGTCCGGGAATTCGTCCGCGTCTCTGGAGGAACTCGCGGGTCTTGGAGCGATCCGACGTGTCTCTTTCCTTGAGCTGGCCTCGAGACCCGAACCGTCAGCGGCAACGACGGAGCGTGGCCCTCCAATTCCCGGACAGCCTCGCACTGGTGTTTCTTTTCGTGCGCCTGTTTCTCTTCGTGCGGCGTACGGTGCGGCGAGCCAGAGGCTCAACAATTGACAGTTCTCCGCGCGGCCAGAGCCGCCCGGAGGGTGAACGACGGCTCCTTCCGACCCTCCGACCGCCACGACGCTCGCGGACACAGCCGACCCGCTCGCCG
The DNA here is from genome assembly GCA_964428935.1 of uncultured Planctomycetaceae bacterium. Lineage (GTDB taxonomy): Bacteria > Planctomycetota > Planctomycetia > Planctomycetales > Planctomycetaceae > JAADHY01. The sequence continues at coordinate 10,985 of CAYSAG010000018.1, forward strand.
CCGAAGCCCCACGGCGACCTGCCGACTCGCACGCTCGCCGCATTCACAAGTCAAACCTCGACTATATCCGACGACGCAGCGTGCGTCCACGTTCACAGGCCGGGCGATCGCGGGCGCGAACGGACGAGGGGCCTCCACGAGGCAACCGGTGGACGCCGTCCGCAAGGCGAACGGTTCGTCTGGGCGAAGCGGGTGAGGCACGTCGCGGCTTGGGCCCGGGCGGCCGCTGGAGTACACGGAGCAGCTCCGAGCCCGGTGACTGGAGGTCGCAGGCAGCGGGCGCAGCTCCGCACCGCGCGCAGAAAACTGCAGCGCACGGAAGCGTCACGCCGGGCCGGCACAACCGGCGTTCTTGACGTTTTCCGACCCGTCGGCCGCAAGAGAGGCCAAAATCGGTGTCAACGTAGCGGTTACGTGGTCTGGTCAAGCTGAGGAACATTTCGGCCCCCCTTTGGTGGCCGTCGAATCGTTACGACAAGCACGGCCTTCCACGCTCGGCGGAGCCCGGAGCGGCCCGTGCAGAGCGGTCGTAAAAGCCGCCGTTGACACGTCTTTCGGTCGCTTGTACATTCCCGTGGTCGCCGAAAAGTTCGTGTCGGAATTGTTGCGACACGAACGAAACCGAACGCCGGGGCGCCGGCTTGGACCGGCGTCAAGCGGTCGGACAGAGCGGTGCTCGGCGGAGCCGAAGGGAAACGGGCGCGTCACGGAGGACAAAGGTGGCCCGGCGAAACTGGTGGATTGTCTTGTTGGCTGTGTGCACCGGATTGGGAACCTGGGGATGCTTTCGGTACCCGCCGGGTCCACCGGTTGGTTCGTTGCCGCCGCTGGTAACGCGACGGCCGACGGTGACTGCTCCCCCGACCCGCAGCAAGCCAGCTCTGACCCCACCGCCGGCTGTGTCGGACGAGCTGCAGCGGTTGTTGGCGGTGGAGGCGGCGGAGCGGCCTTGGCGGTACATTGTCCTGCACCACACCGGCACGGACGCAGGCAGCGTTGAGAGCATTCACCGGGCTCACCTGCGTCGCAAAGACAAGTACGGACGACACTGGCTCGGAATCGGCTACCACTTTGTCGTCGGCAACGGTAACGGAATGGGCGACGGCGAGGTTGAGCCCACGTTTCGCTGGAAACAACAGATTCAGGGGGCTCACGCCGGCGTCAGCGAGTACAACGAGTACGGCATTGGCATTGCCCTGGTGGGGAATTTCGAAAAGCACCGCCCCACGTCCCGGCAATTGGCCAGCGTGGAACAGCTGGTGTCGGCCCTGTGCCGGCGGTACGGCATTCCGCCGGAGCGGGTGCTGGGACACCGAGACATCAAAGCCACAGCCTGTCCGGGCCGGCTGTTTCCTTTGGAGGAAATTCGTCAGCAGATTTTGTTTTCGGGTCGCGGTGGCCGCAGCTCGACGACCGTCGTTGTGCAACGTGCTGGACTTGTAAGGACGTACTAGCCGTGAGACCTCATTTTCCTACTCCCTCGTGGTCCAACCGCGTTCGGGCGATTTCTGAGGGGTCGCTGCCGAGCGAGTCGAACATTCCGCCGTGGTTGGCCGAGCGGCTCGGGCGGTCGTTGTCCTGCCTGCCGGACGGACGCCCGGAGACGGAAACGCAGACGTCGCTGCCGGCCGTCTTCTCGCCGGAAAACTACGAGCCGAACTACCCGTACCCGTTGATTGTGTGGCTGAGCGACCCGGCTCACTCGACCGACGAGCTGCTCCACCTGACCAGCCAGCTCAGCCCGCAGAACTACCTCGGCACGGCCGTGCACGGCTGCGGAGTGCTCGAGGGGCTGTTCTACTCCATGACCGGCGTGCTGCGGTTTCCAGTTGAGGAACTGGCGGAGCGGGTGCACGGACAGGTTCGCCGAATTCGACGGGCCTACCACATTCACAGTGAGCGGGTTTACCTGGCCGGCTGTGACTTGGCGGCCACGTTGGCGTTGGAACTGTTGCTTCACCAGCCGGACTGGTTTGGCGGCCTGCTCGGGTTCGGCTTGGTGCGGGTTCCAGAGGGACGGTCGCTTCGACACTACCACCGGCTGCGTGGCAAGCGGGTCTTCTTGGCGACCGACTTGCGTTCCCCGCGACGCTCGCTGCAGGTGTTCCTGAAGACCAGCCGCCTGTTGCACTCCGGCGGTCTGGACGTGACGGCTCGACTGTACGAAGCCGACCGACCGATTACGCCCGAAATGCTGGCCGACGCGAACCAGTGGCTGATTGACGCAATTCGTGCCGCCGACGCGGTGTAGCCTCCCGCCCCGGCCGTCTGCCCACAACTGGCCCTGTCCGTCTCCACTGTGGGACTTCTTTCGCCGGCCGTCCGCACTCAGCCCACGCACGGAAGCGCAGAGGGCCTCCCTCATGGAACCCACCGTCGTCCAGTTGGTGCACATTGACGAGACGGGCGACAGCTACTACCGCATGCGTTGGCCGGGGCGGCACTTGGCCCAGCAGGCTCCGCAGTGGCGGGTCATTAGCCTGGACGCTCGGGCCGCGGAGCGGTTCGAGTGGGGACGGCAGGCCGACCTTCTGGTCGTTTACCAGTCGCACGACGTCGACCTGCTGCCGGTTCTTCAAGACCGACGCCGCCGTGGGCTGAAGACGCTGGTCGAGTACAACGACAATTTCTACTCGCCCGCGTCCGCCTCGCCCATTTTCGACCAGTGGAGCTCACCGCTGCTGTGGCAGACGTACGAGCTGTTCCTCCGCGAAGCCGACGGCGTGCTGGTCACCGGACCCGGCTTGCAACAGCTTCTGCGCGACAAGACGGACCGGCCCATTTTCGTGCTCGAAAACCACTTGCCAGACCGACCGCCGGACTTCGACCAACTGTGGTCGCCGGTGCGTGACGAAATTCGGCTGGGCTGGGCCGGTTCGCTCAGCCACATGGCCGACCTGCTGGCCGCCGTTCCCGTGTTCCGCCGGCTGCTGGACCGGTGGCCCTCGCTGCGACTTCACCTCATGGGAAACCAGTCCATTCCCTCTTTGCTCGGGCTGCCCAGCAACCGGGTTCGCTTCACGCCGTGGGGAACCATGGACGACTACTTTCGCTTTTGGCGTGAAGTGCACGTGGGGGTGGCGCTCATGCTCGACACGCCCTGCAACCGTTGCCGCAGCGACATTAAGGCGGTTGAAATGGCTGGCTCAGGCGTGCTGCCGGTGCTGCCCCGTCTGTTGCCGTACCAGACTTTTCTGGACGCCACGCCAGCTCCCTCCTACGGGACTCTGGCCGAGCTGGCGGAAGTGCTCGACAGCCTGTTCCGTTCGCCCGAGACCGTTGAGCGGCTGGCTCGACGCTGTTGGGACTACGTCCGCACGCAGCGTGTGGGACCGGACCGCACGGAGCGGTTGCGGGTTTTTTCGCAATTCCTGCCCGACCGGCCGTCCGACTACCGGTGGCCGGTGCCGGTGGGCTACCACGAGCTGACCGGGACGCCTCGACCGCAACTCGCTCGAACCGTCACGCTCAGCCGGGCCGAACGGTTGGTGGCGGAAGGTCGACTGGACGCCGCTCGCGAGCTGCTCGAACAGTCGCTCCGGCAAAACCCGCTCGACGCCGACGTCGCTCTGGCTCACGTCCGCGTGCTGAGGAAAACCGGCGACGCCCGGTTCGGCCAGCTCGTGGAAACCTACGCTCGGCGGTTTCCGCTGGACCTGCGCTTCCGGTTGGTGGCCGTGACGGCTCAGGCCGAGCCGCAGCGTCGAGTGGAGCAGTGGCAGCGTGTGGCCGACGCGTTGCGTCGGCAAAGCCGCTTGTACCGTCGGTTTTTCCAAAAGGACGTCGCTCGCCTGTTCGCCCGCGACACGGCACGCGGACTGCCGCTGCTGGAAGTGGGACGCGAGCTGGTGCGGTTGCTGCCGGAGTCGGCCGAGCTGCGGTTGGCCGTGGCCGAGCTGTGTCGTCTGGCGGGACGCTGGGACGAGGCCGCGGGGCACTTTCGCTGGCTGGCTCGCGCCCGCGACGCCTGTCTGGCCAACCACGAGTTCTTCGCCAAGACGCCGCGCAGCTACGTGGCCGTTTGGGACGAGGCGCTGAACGGCCCCGAGCCGGCCGAGTCCGGGTCGCAGTGAGTTCGCCGAGGCCGACCCCCGCGAAAGACGGTTGGCCGGCGCCCAGCGAAGGAAACGCCCGGCGGGAAATTTGCTGCAAGGTTCGGCGAAGTTGTGGCCGACGTCGTGCCGACGAGCTCGGCGACGCCGGCGCTTCCCAGCCGCCGAGCCCGGCTCACGGCAGGCCGTTCAGCTTCCGCAGCACCCACTCGGCCGTCAGCAGTGCGAAAAAGGCGACCAGCAGCAGCCAGTGGTCCCAAAGGGCGACCTCGGGGTGAGTGACCTCGGGGCTCAACGACGGCTGCAGCAGACGCGGAATCAGGTGCACTTGGTCGGGCAGCAGCAAGCGGCCGCCCGTCGTCTGGGCAATTTGCTGGAGCAGCTCGGGGTTCGAACTGACGTCGTTCAGCTCGGGAGTCAAACGCGGGTGGACGTAGAGCGGAGCGGCGACGTCTTGTCCGAGGTCGACGTTCTCGGCCACCAACCGGACCTGGTAGGCACCGGCCGGCAGTGAGCTGATTCGGCCCTCGAAGACCAGCGGCAAGTTCTCGTGCCGCGTCAGTTCGACTGTGGCAATGGGTTCTTCTGGCTGGCCGGAGTCCACGGGCACAATTTCGGCTCGGACCCGTACGTCGGGGTGCCGAGACAGGAACCGTCGGTCCCAGCGAGCTCGCAGAATGACCGGCTCGTCGACAGCCACGTCTGAACGAGTCGGGCCGAACTTGACGAAGGCGTTTCCGGCTGCGGCTTTGTTTTGAGCGGCCCAGCGAGCGAGCTGTCCCCAGAAGCGGTGGTGGTACTGGTCGCCGGCGCGGAAGCGCCACCGCCACGTGCTGTCGATTCCAATCCACAGGACCTGACCGAAGCCGTAGTGTTGGTGAACCAGGACGGCGTTCCGTCGCTCTTGTTGCAACGACGTCCATTCCTCGTCGCCGGCCTGCTTGGGTCGCAACGCGTAGGCCAACACGGTCGCCGACGGCTTGGCTTCGCCCAAGAGCCCCCACGTGTGACCGGGCAGTTGCTGCCAAATTTGGCGGTTCTGGTCGGGGTCGGCGGAAAACTGCAAGAAGGTCTCGTTTTCGCCTTCGGGGGTCAGCTTCAGGTGGAAGCCAATGGAACGGGGGCCGGCGTCGGGAGGAGCGGTTCGAACGGTGAAGGGTCTGAGGTTCGTCACGGGCAGCAGCCGTTCGACGACCGGCCAGCGGTGAGCGCGCGGAAAGGCGTTCTTGCCGGCCACCAGGACCAGCGTGCCGCCACCTTCGCTGACGAATTTTTCCAACACCTGCCAAGCAGGCTCGTCCAGTTGGCTGGCAGGCACGTCGCCGACAATGACCAGGTCGCGGTCGGCCAAAACCGACTGGTCCCACTGCTTCGGGTCGTCCGGCAGGTTCAGCTTCCGCGGAAAGAACGTTTGCGGCAACAAGCCCACGTACGGCTGGTCGAACAGCACCGACTGCAGGTCGACGTGGCGGTCTCGCTTGAGCGCGTTGTGAATGAAACGGAATTCCCACCGCGGCGGACCGTCGACCAGCAGCACGTGTGCGCGGTCGTCGACGACGGTCAGGGCGAAGGTCTTCTGGTTGTTGTCGTCGCGAATTTCGCCGGGCAGCACGTCCGTCCGAACCGTGTACTCCTGCCGGCCCACCTGCTCGGCTTCCAGCTCAAATTCGACCGTCAGCGTTCCGCCGGTGGCCACCACAGTCTTTTTCTGCGTGGCCGACTCGTCGCCCGCCTTCTCCAACACGACCTCAATGGGTTGCGACTGGAACCCGAACGTGTTGACCGTCAGAGTCAACAAGGGGTGGTCGCCCTTGAAGACGGTGGGCGGGTAGTCCAGGTCGGCAATGGAAAGGTCTCGGGGACGCAATTTCGAACCCAGGAGCACGGGGAAGACCGGGACGTGGGCCGTGCTGAGCACTCGAGCGGCGTCCAGGGGGTCGCGGCCGCTGTTGTGACGGCCGTCGGTGAAGAGAACCACGCCAATGAGCGGGGCGGTTTGAGAGGCGGTGCCGGAGGGAGCGAGTGCGGCCGAAAGGTCGGTCGTGTCGGTCAAGACGCTGGCCGGCGGCTCACGCAGCAGCTCGGTCAGTGTCGGTTCGTCGGCCGACAAACGCTCGCCCGCAAAAATCCGAAGCTCCACCGGCCCGACCTGCTTCAGCTCTTGCAGGAGCGGTGAGCCGGTTTGCGTGAGCAGCCGCAGCGCCACCTCACGACGCGAAACCTTCTCCAGCTCGCGGAACACACCTTCGACCGTTTCTTTGCGCAGACGAGCCAGCTCGGCGCGACGCTGCGGGTCCGACGTTTCCTCCGGCCCCACCCACTCCGGTTCGTCGCCCGCTTCCCACTGCTTCACCCATTGGTCCAGCCGGCGGTTGACGGCCGGGTTGCCAATCATGCCCAGCGCGCGAGCCCAACGCAGTTTCTCGGCAGGAGTGGCGTGCTTGTCGGTCGTGCTCATGCTGTCCGACACGTCCACGGCGACCAGAATCCGTCCCTGCCGTTCCCGCTCCACCCGCCAGCTCAGAACCGGCTCCAACAACGTCAGCAACAACAAGACCAAAATCGACACCCGCAGCGCCAGCAACCACGCTCCCACCGACCGCGGAACCAAACTCAGCTCGTAGCGCAACAGCACCACGGCCAACACCAGCGCAGCCACGACCGACCCGGCGGCGAAGAGCAACCAGCCGGTCGACTCGAAAGCTCGGAAAATGAGGTGTCCGTGTTCCATGGCTGACGCCGGAAAGGGCCCGTTCCGCAAGGGCAGCGAGCCGAAAGTTTAAGGTCAGTCCCACGCGCGCGAGCGGCTGCCCTTGGCTCCGGCCGTGCCGCTCAGACCGGTCGACGCAGCGCGCGTGCTGGAGCGGCCGGCTCGAGCAGCTCGTCCACGGCCGCCTGTCCTCGCTGGACCAGCCGCCGAGTCATGAAAACTTCAACAGTCAACAACACCAGGAACAACCACAACAGCAGGTGCCAAATTTCGGTGCGCGAGTCCTCGGCGAACACCTCCTTCTTCAGCTCGTCCTGCGTCGAAACGAACGACAGCCGACCGTTTTGGGTCAGTCGAGCCACCTCGGCCTTGGTCAAACGTGTCAGGTCCGACTCGTTTCGGTCAAAGTCGACGACAAAGCATTCCAGGACGTCCGTGGGGCGAGGCGGCCGACGAAGGCGCGCCGGACCGACTGCCGCTTCCGACGTCGAGCCGCTCGCCACGGCCGACCGTCGCACCAACCGGTACACGCCGGGCAACTGCGTGTTCGTCAACTGGACCCGCGGCTCCAGTTCGTCGCCCGCCGGCTCGGCTTCCAGCACCAGCCCGCCCGGACCGACGAAGACCAGACTCTCGACCGTGTGGCCTTTCGGCAACGGAGCCACCAGCGGCAAGCCGGGCAGCACGTTGCGGCTCACCTTGCCCGACGTCAACCGGAAAATCAGCTCGTGCCAGAACGGCACGTAGTCTGGTTTGGCGGGCAGGGTGTTCCAGTCGGCGTCGACCGAACTGGTCCAAAGAGCGACCCAGCCTCGACCGTAACGGCCCGTCAGAAGGAGCGGGTGGTGGTTGTCCAAACGAATTTCGACAGCCGGTTGCTCGGCGTTGGCAGACGGCTCAGCCAGGCCGGGGCCAGCCGAGCCGGCTGCGAGGCCGGAGCCCGGTTTCGACGAACGGCTGCTGCCGGAACCAGCGTCGTCGTCGCCGACCGAGCCGGTGGCTGTCGACGTCGAGCCGAAGGCTGCGTCGGAGGGCCCAGTGCCTTCGCCCTCGGCGCCGGCGTTGGCCGAAAAAGTGGCCGCGTCCGAGTCGGTGACGCGTTGGAGCGGCGTCACCTCCCACCAACGAACGAACCGGGCCTCCGTGAACCCGCCGCCAACCGCTTTCCGAAAACGCGCCAACCACGGCAACTGCAGGCTGGCGTCCGAAGCGTAGACGGCCGGCAGGGCCACGTCCGTGTCGTTCCAGGTCCGCTCCAGCCGCACCGGCAGCAGTCCTTCCGTCGGCGAGAGCAGTTGCCGCTGGTAGAACGACTCGTCCACGCGGTCGCCGAGCGTCAGAATGAGCCCACCTCCACGACGGACAAAGTCCCGAACCGCTCCCAGCTGGGCCGGCGTCAAACGGCGAACGTTTGCCAGGACGGCCACCTGAACCTGAGAAAGGTTTTCGGACGAGAACCGGTCCCAGGGCACGACGGTCGCCCGCACCCAGGGCGAGTCGTTGCCTCGGGCCGTCAGAGCGGCTCGAAGGAAAAAGGTTTCACTTTGCGTGGGGTCGGGGCGCGGGTCGCCGTCGACCAGCACTGCGGGCAAGGCCTCGACCACCTCGACCGCAGCGTCGGCCCGGTCGTCGCCGGGCAGTGGGTCGCCGTCGACCACCACGCTGACCAGGTGCGAGCCGACCGACCGGAACCGGTACTCGAACTCCACACTGGCCGCTCCGTCCGGAGGCAGTTGGACCGTCGTCGTTTGCTCCTGCAGCCGTTGTCCGTCGACTTCCAAGTACACGCGGCGCGTCGTGGCCGAACGACCTCCCGACCGACGGACCTTGGTGCTGACGCGAACCGGAAAGCCGGTCACGGTCAGCTCGCGGGAAAGCTGCAAGCGGTCGACGGTGAAGTTTTCGGGCGTGGCCTGCGACTCGGGCGGTGGCCCCAAGACGTTGACCACCCAAATGCGAGGCCGAACGGCGGGCTGCTGCAACAGGTCGTCCACCCGGCTCCACAAACGCTCGTCGTCCGCGTGCCACCCCACGGACTGTCCGTCGGTCAGCACAATGACGTCGCGAACCAGGTTGCTGGTTCGAGTGAGAATCTGAACGGCTCGGGCAATGGCCTCGGGCAGGTTGGCCGAGCCGGCCGGAGGCGGCAGCCGGTCCAGCTCTTCGCGCACTCGGTCCAGGTCGGTGGTCGGAGCGTCCGTGACCAGACGGGGCTCGTCGCGAGCGTCAATGAGCGTCACCGAGTCGCCGGGTTGAAGCTCGTCCAGGAAAGCCCGGGCCCACTGAACGGCGGCCGCGTGCGGAGTCTGCCCCGGCCCTTGCCAACCCATGCTGTACGAACCGTCGACGACGAAAACCACGTCGCGGTGCTGCTTGCGGACGTAGTCAATCAGAAAGCCGCCCGCGACCCAGGGCCGAGCCAGCGCAACGGCCAGCAACGCGACCAGCCCCATTCGCAGCAGCAAAAGCAGCAGCTCTTCCAGCCGCAGCTTCCGACGCGTGTTCCGGCGAAGCTGCAAGAACTGCATGGCCCCCCACAGGACCACGTCGTATTTTCGCTTGCTCAGCAGGTGAGCCAGAATCGGAAGGACCAGTCCGGCCAGACCGGCCAGCATGAGCGGGTTGATGAAGTCGAAAGTCATGGAGTGCCGGGTCGCTGTCAAGCAGCCGGAAAAGTCAGGTCACGCGAGAAGTTGGAGCCCGGTGCAACCAACGCCGACTCCAATCTTACACCGCAGACCGACCCGACAAAAGAAGCGACGCCGTCAGACGGGGCTGGAACGACACACGGACGGCCCGGCCCGACTGTTCGGCTCCACCGGCCCGACGCCAGGACAACCCGCTCTTGCCGACGCAGTCGTTCGCGCGCAGGCGTGAGCGTGCAAACGGGTCGGACGGGTCAGATTTCACGCTGCGAAGGCCGAACGTCTCGGGCGCGTCGTCAACGCTGCCTGGCCCGTACGGAGCGTCAACGCTGCCTGGGCCGCTTGGGACGTCAACGCAGCCGGGGCCGCTCGGCGCGTCCGGGGTGGTGCGAGTCGGCTTTCGGACGCTGGTGAGCGTTCCGGCTTGAGCGAACACGGCCACGGAAGGCTTCGCGTGACGGTCGCCGGTCGAGCGGCCGCGGCCGGACTTGCCGACGAGCCTTTCGCTGCCGCTCCGGGGAAGTTCCCGCTCGCTGCCCTTGCACGCGGGCCCACTGCCGCTGCGACTCGACGTCCGCCTGCTCTCGCTCCAGCCGCTGCCGCTCGCGCTCAGCCCAGCGCCGCAACTGAGCCACCGACTTCTCGGCCGGCTCCTGCACGAACCGACTGCCCGCCGACCAGGCTCCGCAGCTCCGAAAACCGGAGTAGCAGTAGCTTTGGTCGAGGCTGCGGAGTGCGCAGGCCACGTCCAGCAGCTCCTCGTTCACCGCGCGGCTGGCCGCTTTCAAGCCCACCACCGCTCCGACCACGCCCAACGTCGCCAGAAGGACCAGCTCGGCCGAAACAACGGCTCCCGTCTGGTCCTGCCAAAGCTGGCGGCACGTCTTCCAAACCGCTCGGCAAACCCACCGTCCGCTCTCTGCCATGGCAACAGCTCCCAACGCTGCGTTCCCCCACAAGGCAGAGACAGCGGCTGTGCGAGCCTCCACGCACGGAACCGACGTGGAACTCGGTCAATTTCGCCCAGCCTACCTAGAGTGCCGAGGAGCTGAACCGGCTTTCCGCAACCTGCCCGCCACCGCAGACGGACAAACGCGGCTGCCGATTCGCGCAGGACGGGACAGAAAGGCTTGGCCGAGCAGAGGTTGGAAACGAACGAGCTCAGCTCGACACAGCAATTCCGGGTGTGCCGGCCCCGCTCGTCTCAACGCATTCTACGCAAACTGCCTCCCCGGCCGCAACTGCCTGGTCACATTCAAAACAGTTCGGCCGTTGCGCTTTCTCGTGACGAATGCCCTGGCCACTGAGAAGAGGTCCGCGGTTTGACCGGTCCGGCGAGGGGCTCTAACATCGGCCGGCTGTTCGTGCCCGGAAGCGGGTTAGAATGAAAATGTCAAGCCCGTGACGTGCCACCATGAGACCGGAAGCTGCCTGGACGGATTTCTTTCTGAAAGAGTGGTTGTTGAGTGCGTCGGCGTTTGGCCTGCTGGTCACGTCCGTGTACCTGAGAAGCCTGCCCACTTTTTCCGCCGCCGACCTTGAGGTGCTGTTCCTGCTGTGGGCGTTGTTTCTGAGCGTTCGGGGGCTCGAAAGCAGTGGGCTGTTCGATGCTTGGTCGCGACGAATCGAGAGTGGCGGGTTCCTCTCTGTCAAGTTGGTGACCGCCACGTTCTTCTTGTCCATGGTGGTGACGAACGACGTCGCGCTGTTGGCTGTTGTTCCGGTCACGCTGGGGCTGAACGGTGTTCGGAAGGACTGGTTGGTCATTTTGGAAGCCTTGGCGGCCAACGCCGGCTCGGCTCTGACTCCCATTGGCAACCCTCAGAACCTGTTCCTGTACTGGTTTTACGGCGTGCACCCGCTTGACTTCGTTTTGTGCATTGCCCCGCTGTCCGGGCTGCTGCTGCTTCTGCTGGTGGGGCTGGCACTTGCGGCGGACAAGAAACAGGGGCGGGAGCGGGTGCTGCAGAGCGCCGGCGTGGCCAGTTCAAGGGCCAAAGTGAACCGAGGCCAAGCGCTCGTCTACGCCGTTGGCCTTGCCTTTGTTGTGGCCGCGGTCCTTCGACTGGTGCCGGTTGCCGTCACGTGGGCCCTGGTTGGCTACTGTGTGCTCTTCGACCGGAGGACCCTCCGCGTAGACTACGGCTTGCTGGCCACCTTTCTGTTGTTTTTTGGCCTCTCGTCGGACGTCCGAGAAATCGTCGGGGCTTCGCTGGAGCATTCGGGACACATTTTCGTGCTGTCGGCCGTGTCGAGCCAGGTCATGAGCAACGTGCCGGCGGCGTTGCTGTTTTCGCGCTTCACGCAGCAGTGGCCGGCGTTGCTGTGGGGCGTGAGCGTCGGCGGTTTTGGCAGCTTGGTCTCGTCGCTGGCAAACCTCATTGCTTACAGGTTCTACGTGAACCAGTCGGGCGGACGAGCGGCACTGCCTTTCTTCCTCCGTTTCACCCTTCTCGGGTACGCCTTTTTCGTTGTCGGGGTCTGCTTGTACTGGCTCCGAATGGGCGTACTGTGACGCAGTAGCGGCTCGGGTGGACGCCGAGACGCTGCCGCGTCAGCAGGTCGTCCGCTGCGGGTTTCGGAAGCTTCGTCTGGCAGGCCCGGTGCGCTGGCTCTGGAAACCTCGCCGTGTTTCTCCCGGCCGACGGTGCGAGCGAGTGCCACCGCGCGACTCTCGGCCTCAGCGGTCAGGCGCGACGCCTCGAGTTCACCGCTCACCGTAGCGACCCGCGGCCACCGGACAGCCCCGTAGGGGCAGCCCTTGTGGCTGCCCAAACCCGTCGTAGGGGCAGGCCTCGTGCCTGCCCAATTCCGTGCGGGCAGGCCTCGTGCCTGCTCGGATTCTTGCGCATTCGACGCGGGGCACCCACAAGGGGTGCCCGCAAGATTTTGGGTAATGTCCTGAAACCAGGCGGTACGACCAGCCCTTGTGGCTGCGCGGTTCGCCTTCACTGCGTCCAAAACCGTTGACGTCGGCGTCTGGACGGCCGCGACAGGCTGGTGACGCGGTCGACGGCGTCCAGAACGTCGTCCAACAGTCGGTCCGCGGTCTGGTCGGTCAGGGCCTCCAGCTGCCCGGCGTCGTAGTCCTTCAGTCGTCGTTCCACCAACGCCTGCAGCCGGCGCAACTGGCGTCGCAGTCCGGGGTGCTCAGACAGCAGCATGTTGAGTTCCACGAGCCGGTTAACCAGCTCGTCCCAAAGGCGTCGGCGAGTGCTGTCGCGGCGGGCCTTTCGGACCCGACGAATGAGGCTCCGAATGCGTCGGACCACGCTCTGCCGGTCCCACCTGTCGGGCAGCTCGGACGGCGACCTTGCCACCTCAGGCCCGCGAGCCTGGAACGTCGCGGTGATTGGAGCGAGGGAATGCGGCAGCAGGCTCGGGCAGTAGGCGACGTCTCGGGCCGAAGTGTCCGGGTCCCAGCCAGCCGGCAAGTCGACCGGTTGCGTGACCGACACCAGCCGACCGTCGGCGTTCACCACTTCGCTGCGGTCGACGGCGACGAAGGCCGTGAAACGAGAGAGCACTCCGGTTTCGAGCGACGTCGCAACAATTTGCTCTTCCAGTTCCCACGCCTCGCCGTTCGAACCGGCCCTGGAAAAGTCGCCGCTGGCGTAGCGGTCTTCCAGCGCCCGGACGCGGGCTCGTCCCCAAAGCGGCAACAGTGTCGACGCGTCAGCCGGACGACCCGTCACTTCTTGCGACCAGGGTTGGCCGTCCGGAGTCGTCGCGTGAATGCGAAGACGCAGAGCCTGCGGGGGTTGCTGCGAGCGAAACCGGCCCGAAATGACCACCGGACGCTCGGCGAACAAGTCCGGCAGCGGCTCGGGCACCAGACTGTCCGGCTCCCACGTCCACCCGACCGGCTCCAAACGAATTCCGGTCAGCCAAGGCGTAGCAATCGACCGGTGAATCCGGTCCATGACTTCGTCCAGCCGGTCTTCCGACTCAATCAACTCGCACCAGCCGCCGCCCAGGTCAGCGAGCCGGCGAAGAAAACCCGCGTTGACGGCTTGGTCAATGCCAACCGCAAACACTCGGGGCGGGCGAGGTCCAGCGGCTTGTCGGAGCGTGCGCAACAGGACGTCTTCACCGGCCACCTGCCCGTCGGTGACCAAGACGAGAATGGCTTCTCGGTCCGGGCGCTGATTCGCTTGCAGGAGACAAACGGCTGTTTCCAACGCCGGCCCCAGTTCCGTGCCTCCTCGCGCTTCAATGCCATTCAGCCACTCGATTGTGCGCCAGCGGCCGCGGTTGGTCGCCGCCAACAAAACGGCCTCCTGCTGGTGGCTCGTTTCCACGTCTGGAAATTCGAGCTGGCTGTCGAACGCGACGACGGTAAACCGGTCGTGGTCCAACAACGTGTCAATCATTCGGCCGACGGCACGTCGAGCGGCCACCATTTTCCACCCAGCCATGCTGCCGGACCGGTCCAGCACAAAGACCACGTCCCGGGGGCGGCGGACGGCGGCTTGCGACAAAGGGGATGGAATCAGGGTCAGCGCGAACGTGCCGGGACGGTCGTCTTGGGCAGGAGCGACCTGGAGCGAGGAAGTGACCGAAGCCGAGGCGAGCGGCAGGCGAAGAACGAAGTCGCGGTTGAGCCGCTCGCCGGGCTGCAAACGAACTCGACACGGCGGACCGGCCTCGGTGACCACACTGTGCAGAGTACACGCCATTCGGCTGAGCCAGTCGTCCGTGTAGAGTCCGGCCGGGTCGATTTCAACCTCCAGCGACAAACGCACCAGGTTCGGAAAGCCCGGCAGCAAAACGGGCGGGGTGACACGAGACGCGTCCGGGACCTGGTCGGTGTCGACGGCCGTGCCCGTTCCGACCGAAGGTCCGTCCAGCGGAAAACCTGGAACGTAACGCGGCGCGACGACCAGGGGAAACCGAAACGTCGCTTCAGCCCCGGTCGTCTCCAGTGGCACGACCAACGTCAGCTCGACGGCAGCGTCCTCGCCCGGCGGCACGTTTCCGACGCGCACCGTGAACGTGCCGCTGCGTTCTTCTTCCGCAATGGCCGCCCGGTGTCCCTCTTCAATGGCCCGGTCGTACTCGGCCCGGGCCTCGGCCCGTTCCCTCAGTTCCGCTTCAATTCGCCGCTCCCCCACCCGCATGGTGAAGCCGGTGACCGCTCCTCGGTCCGGCAGCGGGGAAATGTACGTCGCCTCCAACGGCTCGCTCAGCGAGTTGCGGAAGGTCTGCCGGACCAGCACTCGAGCGCTCAAGCCAGCAATGGAAGCTTGCACTTGGAGCGACTTGAGCGGCAGGCAACCCAGAGCGGTTTGCAAAGCTCCGAACCCGGCGTCGTCGGACGCCCACTTCTCCTCCCACTTCAGCTCTTGGACGGTTTGAGTCATTTCGCACCTCACTTTCTGAAGCCTCACACCCCAATCTTTCGTGGAACGCGGTCCGCTCGGCCGACGGCTCCGGTCAGCAACCAGTCGCCAACGCTCGGCCCGGCGGTCCAAGCGACCCGGCCGCGGACTGTCTCGGCGAGCCGGTCTGTCCCGGCACGTCGAAACCACGCGGTCGACTAGTCCGTCGGACCGGAAGCTTGTGAAGCCGCGCGCTCGGCCCGCGGCGAAACCAGCCCGTGACGCGTCAACCGCTTCAGCAGTTGCCTCAGCGCCGGCTCTAGCTCTGCCAAGACCGACCGGTCGAGCTGCTCCGGCCGAACCCCCTCGAGCACCAACGTGACGCCCGGCGCCAGAGGAAGGTGGACCGCCGGCCGGAGCGTGGAAGTCGAGACCGACGCCCGGCTCGCCGGAAACGTCTCTCCGTCTCCGACCCGGCTTTCCTCTTCCGTCGAGCCCGACGCGACAGGCAACGGGGCCGGCCGCCAGAACCGTTCGCTTGGCCGCCCAACGCTCTCCGCCGGCAGCGACGGGCCGCCGACTGCGTCAGTCGAACGCTCAGGAGCCTCCGCCGCGGCCGAGCCGTCTGCGACACCGGCCGTCGGAGGTGTCGTGCGAGCCGAGCGGACCGTCTGCCAAAAGCCCTTCGGCAATCCGGCCAGACGGCTGAGCCTCTCGTCGTCCGCCCCGGCCAGTGCGCGCTGAACCTCCAGCAGGCTCGCCCCCCGGGCCTGCAGCTTCTTAATGGCGACTAACTGCAAGACGTGCCGACGACCGTAGTACGCCGTTCGGCCACGCATTTCGAGCGGCCGGTCCAACAGCCCCAACGTCGTGTAGTACCGAATCGTCCGCGCGTCCGGCACGGCTCGGACTCTTGCCGTCGCCGGGCCGGTGTACCCGACCGCTCGCAGCGCTTCGGCCACGACTTCTGCCAATTCGTCAATTCGCCATTGCTCGCTCATGCCCCTATTCTACACTGTCATATGACAGTGTCAAGACTGTTCCCTCACAACGCAGCTCGCTCGGCCACTGGAGGTCGCCGGGCCCCACCGGCTCGGTGAAGAGAGGACGCGGTGGTCGGCGACCGGTTTCGGGGCGAGGCTTTGACCGGCGGCGGTTCGGTTGCGTAACATCGGCCGGCGCTGCTGTCTGGTGGCGGCGGCCGAGGTTGCTGCGGAGCGTGGACACACGCCGGGATTGACGGAGACGGGACGATGGTGCGAGGCTGGTTGAAGTGGGTGGTAGGAGCCGTTGTGTTGTTGGCTGTGTGGACGGTCGAGGGGCGAGCGGAGGATTGGCCGACCTTCCGGAAGGACGCGGCGCGCAGCGGAGTCTCGTCCGAAGTGCTGAGGTTGCCGCTGAGGGTCGAGTGGGTCTACCGGCCTGAGCAGCCGCCTCGGCCGGCGTGGCCCGAGCCGGGCAAGGAGCTGAACCGGCTGGACTTCGACTACGCCTTCCAACCGGTGGTGGCCGACGGTCTGGTGTACTTCGGCTCGTCGGCCGACGACACGGTCCGAGCCGTCGACGCCAAGACCGGCCGGCTGGTGTGGCGGTTCACGACGGACGGGCCGGTGCGGTTCGCACCGTGTGTCGGTCGCGGCAAAGTGTACGTCGCGTCGGACGACGGCGTGCTGTACGCGCTGGACGCCAAGACTGGCCGGCTGGTGTGGAAATTTCGAGCCGGTCCGCGCGGCGACCGGTTGCTCGGCAACGGGCGTTTGATTGCTCGCTACCCGTGCCGCACGGGAGCTCTCCTGGTCGACGACGTGGTCTACGGGACGGCCGGCATGTGGCCGACCGAGGGCGTGTTTGTCTACGCGCTCGACGCCGACACCGGCAAAGAACTGTGGTGCAACGACTCCAGCGGCTCCATTTACGTGGACTTGCCACACGCTTTCGCCAGCGGCTTCAGCGGTGTGGCTCCCCAGGGCGATTTGGTCGCGACGGACACGCGGCTGCTGGTGCCAACCGGACGCTGCGTGCCGGCGGTCTTCGACCGCCGGACCGGACGCTTGTTGTACTACAAGCCGGAAAAGACTCACTACCACGGCGCGACCAACGGGGGCGGCAGTTGGTGCGTCGCCGTTCAAACGGGACCCGGACGCGGCTTGTTTTTCAACCCGAAGGGCCGGTTCCGCAACCCGTCCGAAGCACACGAAGGCGAAGCGGAACCGTGTCCAGACGACGGAGTCATCGTTTACTCGCTGGTCACGGGAGACCAGCTTCGTTACCTGCCGGGCGAGTACCGGGTGCTGGTCTGCGACGGGGTCGTGTACGCGGCGGGCAATGGGAGCATCGAAGCGATTGACCTGAAGGTCTTGCTGCAAAAGGCCAAGTTGAAGCCGGAGGACGTTCGTTGGTCGACGCCGCACCCGGACCGGGTCTACTGTCTGGCCTGGGCCGGCGGACTGCTGCTGACCGGAAACCGCGACTCGGTCGTTGCGTTGGACGGGACGAGCGGTCGGGCGGTGTGGCGTGTCGAGCTGAAGGGGCAGCGTGTGCGGGGCTTGGCCGTCGCCGACGGCCGTCTGTTTGCCGCAACGCAGAACGGGGCAATTCTGTGTTTTGCTCCGACGAGCGACAAACAGACCGCCGACGCGGCGCCGCGCAGCGTCGCGGTTCGTTCGCCGGCTGAGCCGTCTCGTCCTGTGCCCGAGCCGTTCCTCCGGAAGGCGAAGGACGTCCTGGCGCGGTCCGGGAAGTCGGAGGGCTACGCGTTGGTCGTGGGCGAGCCGGACGCTCGGCTGGCCGAGGCGCTGGCTCGGCAAGCGCGGCTTCACGTGGTCTGTTTGCTCGACGACCCGGCCCGAGTGGCTGCTGAGCGCAACCGACTGATTGACGCGGGGCTCTACGGGTCGCGCGTGGTCGTCCACCGGTTGGAGAACCCCGGTCACGTACGACTCCCGCCGTACTTTGCCGACCTGGTTGTCGTTTCGGCGTCGGCGAAGGCACCGGACCCGGAGGAATGTTACCGGGTGGTCCGGCCCGAGGGCGGAGTGTTGTGTTTGGTGGGCTTTGGCGAGGCGGAGCGGCGTCGGTTTTGGAAAGCGGTGGGGGTGGAAGCGGAGGACGGCACGACGGGCGTTGAAGACGGCGTCCGGCAGCGAAAGGGAAGAACGGACGCGCCGTCGGAGCGGGTCAAGGCGACCGTGGTTCGTGGCGCTTTACCCGGAGCGGGCCGGTGGCGTTACCCCTGGGCGGACGGTGGTCGACGCGGGGTGAGCGACGAAAGCCGCGTTCAGTTTCCGCTGCGACTGCTGTGGTTCGGCGGTCCGGGCCCCGGGCGGCTGTTGGACCGACACTTGATGCCGTCGCCTCCGGTTTCGAGCGGCGGCCGCGTGTTCTTGGAGGGTCAACACCACGTGCTCGCCTTCGACGCCTACAACGGACGGGAATTGTGGTGTCGGCGAATTCCCGAAGTGGGCCGCAAGTACTCGCAGTACTACTCGAGCAGTCTGGTTGCGGACGAAGACAGTGTGTACGTGGTGCGGGGCGACCGGTGTTGGCGGCTCGACCAGCGGACGGGCCGAACGCGGGCTGTCTACACAGTTCCCGAAGCCGTCGTCCGGCAGGTGCCGCCGCCCGTGCTGCCGGAGTACATGGACGTGGAGTGGCCGGAAACGTGGTCCGTTGTGGGACCGTTTCCACGTGGGTCCAGTCCGCTGCCGCCCGAGCAGTTGAAGGTCATTCCCAAGCGGGTCACGTTCAACGGGCGGGAGTACGTTGCGAAGGAGCTGAAGGCGGAGCAGGGGGTTTTGGACTTCACGTTGCTTTACGGCGGCTACGGGTTCGAGCCGTTGGCAGCCGGCGAGCGGCCGGCGGCGGTTCCGCGACGCGGAAAGCAGTACAGTTTTCACGACGTGGGCCGCGTTTGCATTGCTTTCGCCAAGATTCGTTGTCCACGAGCGGGGCGGCTGTTGATTGGCGCAGGGGCCGACTGGGGAATGCGGTGGTACTTGGACGGGAAGGTGGTCTTCGACGCCTTGAAGAACGACAGCACGTCCCGTCGCCGCGGGTTCTACAACCCGGAGCCTTGCTCCGCGACGGACGAACTGTTCGACGTGGACGTGACGGCCGGCGAGCACGTGCTGGCCGTGTTGGTCACCGCGGGCAGCCGCGGCTGGGCTTTGGCGTCGGCGAGCGTGGCCGAGCGTGCGAGCGAGCTGCGGCCGGTGTCCGCGGGCGAGAACCCCAACCTGCCCAACCTGCGCGACCTGGTGTGGGGCTACCTCTCGGTGACGGACAAGCTGGTCTTGGGCAGTTACAACGTCCCGCTGACGGCCGGACAACCGGCCGAGTGGCAATTGCTGTCGCGTTCCGAAAGCAAAGCCCTGTTCGCTCTGGACAAGAAAGACGGTTCCCTCCGCTGGGTCTACCGAGCCAGACCGAACCGGGTGGTGTGGAACATCGAAATTGCTTTCGGCGACGGGCGGTTGTTTCTGGTCGAGGGGACTTCGAAGGCCGAGTTGGTTCGAGCTCGTCGGCGCAACCGGTCGGTCCAAGCGGAACTGTCGCTGGTGGCACTCGACCTCGACACCGGACGGCAACTGTGGCGGCAAGACGACGTGCCGCTGCTGGGGGAGCGGAGTCAGCCGAGCCGACTGAAGACCAACCTCACGCACCTGTTCATGGGACTGCCCACTTGGGAGCATTTGGTGTACGCCGACGGCGTGGTCCTGTACGGAGCGAATGCGGCTTACGACGCGAAGACGGGACGAAAACTGTGGCAGAGCAACGTCAAGCCGGGCAAGCTGCCGGTAGTCTGCGGCGACCGAATCGTGACGTCCTCAGCGGCTTACGAGCTTCGCACGGGACGGCCGGTCACGGTCGAGGACTTCCTCACCGGCCAACGGGTGCCGTGGCGGTACGTCCGGGCTTACGGGTGCGGGCCGGTCGCCGGTTGTCGGCACGTCTTGTTCTTCCGTTCCGGCGCGGACGGTTTGCTGGACCTACAGACCGGCGGCACGACGAACTTCGGCGGCGTTCGCAGCGGCTGTGCTCGGACGCTGCTGGCGGCTGGCGGTCTACTCATTCACACCCAGGGCTACAGCGGCTGCGCGTGTTCGTACAACTTTCAGACCAACCTGGCGTTGGTGGCTGCGCGGGACTGGTGGCCCGCCGTCGGAACGCCCGGCGGCGCCCGCGGCCAGTCGCCGGACGAGTCGACCGAAGCGGCTGGCGAGGGGCTCGACACGTGGTTCGTGTTCCCGCGTCGGGTCGAGCGGGGACTGGTCCGACGTCTGGCCGTCAACTTCGGAGCGCCTGGGGACCGGCGGGACCGGGACGGCACCGAGTGGCTGGGATTCCCACGGCCTCTGCTCGACGCCGCCTGTCCGGCCCCCGTTCGGTTGTCTTTGAGCCGGGCCGAGTGCGTCTACCGGCGCCGGGCTACGGCCGCCGTTCGGAAGACCCCCACGCCGTGGGTCTACAGCTCGGCGCTGTACGGCGAAGGCCGCGTGGTGGTCGACTTGTCGTTGTCACCGGGCGTTGTCTTGCGGGAACGTCGGTCGGGCTCGCCGCCCACACTGGACGGCGTGTTGGACGAGCCCTGCTGGAAGGAGGCGGAGCCCGTGGCCTTTCAAAGCTCGCCGTTTTCGCTGCTGGGAGCTCGCGCGGAGCTGCGGCTGTTCCGCGACGCCGACGCCGTCTACTTCGGCTACCGGTGTCGTCGAGCGGCCGACGGGCCGGCCCACGCCGGCCGGGGCCAGTCGTCCGCGTCGACCGACAAAGTGGAAATTTTCCTGGCCGACAGGAGCCGCTCGGTGGGAATCCATTTCGTCGTGCACCGCTCCGGCCGTGCCAACGCGACCTTCGGCACGGTCTCGTCCACTCGCCGAATCGACCCTCAGTGGCACGGCCGCTGGCAGTGGGCCGTCCACGAAGCGGCCGACGAATGGACGGCCGAAGTGGCGGTCCCGGTTGAAACGCTCCGGCAGTCCGGCATGGACCTTCGACGCCTGCAACTGAACGCTCTGGCCCAAAGCGGCACACCGGCCGGCCTGGAGACCGTCTTCTTGACCGACCCCCGTTACGGCACCAAGTTCCGCAGCTGCATTGGGTTCGTGAAGCTGCTGCCCAAGCCGGCCGTTCGACCGAGGCCCCGCCGGTTCACCCTGCGGCTCCATTTTGCCGAAGTCGAGCCGGTCCGTGCTGGCGAGCGGGTCTTCGACGTGGTGGTTCAAGGAACGACGGTCCTGCAGAACTTCGACGTGGTCCGCGAAGCCGGGGGACGGTTCCGACCAGTGGTCAAACAGATTCCGCACGTGGAAGGAACGGAGCGGATTGAAGTCGAAGTTC
>CAYSAG010000019.1:0-31078 GCA_964428935.1 uncultured Planctomycetaceae bacterium
ACCTGAGGCCGCGATGCCCGTGATGGAAGGCAAGGCGCTGCTGTTCAAAGAGTTTGGGGGAGTGGACGCGTTTCCGATCTGCTTGGACACGCAGGACGTGAACAGGATTGTCGACACGTGCGTGTTTCTGGCACCCACCTTTGGGGGAATCAATTTGGAGGACATTTCTTCGCCGCGCTGCGTCGAGATTGAAGAGCGGCTCACGGAGTTGCTGGAGATTCCCGTTTTTCACGACGACCAGCACGGAACGGCCGTCGTCGTCTTGGCCGCGCTGCTCAATGCGCTGAAGTTGGTCGAGAAGAAATTGTCCCAGATTCGCGTCGTCATTAGTGGCGCGGGAGCGGCGGGAATGGCCATTGCCAAGCTGTTGAAGCACGTGGGGGTGGAGCAGTTGGTCGTCTGCGACCGGGCGGGCGCGATTTTCCGCGGTCGCAGCGAGCACATGAACTCCGTCAAGCAATGGCTGGCCGAGAACACGAACCCGGAAGGTCAGACCGGGACGCTCAGCGACGTCATTCCGGGAGCCGACGTCTTCATCGGCGTGTCGGCTCCAAACGTGTTGACCCGGGCCGACGTCGAGAAAATGGCCCAGCGGGCGGTGGTGTTCGCTCTGGCCAACCCCGACCCGGAAGTCGCGCCGGAAGAAATCTCGGACGTCGCTGAAGTCATCGCCACGGGTCGGTCCGACTACCCGAACCAAATCAACAATGTGCTGTGTTTCCCCGGACTGTTCCGAGGCTTGCTCGACGTGCGGGCTCGCCGAGTCAACGACGAAATGAAGATTGCCGCAGCCGAGGCCATTGCCGGAATCATTCCCGAGAACGATTTGATGCCGGACTACATCGTTCCCAGCGTGTTCGACCGCCGGGTTGCAACGGCGGTGGCCGAGGCGGTTGCGCAGGCAGCAGAGCGGACCGGAGTGGCTCGGCGACAAAAGAAGACCTGACAGGTTCAGCTGGTTGGAGCTCGCCACGGTTCCGCCTTTGCCAGGGGCTTGCGAAGCGGTCCGGCTGCGGGAGTGGGGCGACTCTTGCGGACACCGGTCGGGGTGAGCGGGAATGCAGTGAGGCCGTGGACGCAGCGCGTGGCTTTCGGCTCGGCGCGGAGCCTCCCTGCTGTCGGTGGACGACTCGAGGACCCAGCCGGCCGGCAACAAGAAAGCCCTCGCCTGGCCAGGGCCAGACGAGGGCTGGGAGGGGGAGGAGGAACGAAGCGGCTTTGAGACTCGCCGCTGTCTGCTGTGTGTCTGTTGGCGCCCGTCGGCGCCGGGGCTGGCTTTGCGGTTCGGTCAGTTGGGTGCCGGTTAATCGCCGAGCCGGGGACAGCCGAAAATCGGTTGGAGAGAGGGAGCCCTGTCTGTTGGTTGTTCTACGTCAGGCTGTCACGGGGCGTTTGCCGAAAATGGTCGCCGAGCCGGGTCTGGCGGGACGCCGCCGAGTTAGTCTCCTTCGGCTCCCGGCCAAGTCGCGACGATGTCACAGTCGTTGTCGCAGACGTCGGCCGAATCCCAGTACGACGAACCTTCCCACTGCCCTTTGCATCCTTCGGCACCGTAGTAACTGTACGTCTGATTGATTGCCCCGAAAGCGCTCGCCACGTCTTCCAGCTCTTGGTTGACCGCGTGCGAAACCTCGGACAGGCCGACCACCAGGGCCAGCACACAAATTGTCGCCACCAAGACCAGCTCGGCCGAAACAATGAAACCAGCCTCGTCGTGGAGCAGTTGTGTCAACATGTGCGTCATTGGGTGTCTCCTCTTTCTGACTTGCTTGGGGTCACCGGAAATCAGGGGGTTGTCTTGAGGCTTTCCTGTTTTTTCTGTTTTGCCTCGTTGCCGTTGTGCCAGCCCTGTTAAGCACGCTGAATACCGAGCGCAAGGAAACGCGACGATTTTCGTCGAGCCGAATGGCGGCATCTGTTGTAACCCGTTGGCAGGACGTGGGTTACGGATGTTGAACGAAGTGTAAAGAAACTTGAGCGGCCACGAGGGCGTTGGACGGCTGAGGTTTCCCTTGGGCAACACTGAAGCGAGTGTTTGCGGGGCTTCTGGCCATAACTTCTTGTCTGAAAACGGCGTGCGTAAACGACGTCCTCGTGGAACGTGTTGATCGGCGGCAACACGACCTCACGAGCCGAACC
This sequence comes from uncultured Planctomycetaceae bacterium, assembly GCA_964428935.1. Classification (GTDB taxonomy): domain Bacteria; phylum Planctomycetota; class Planctomycetia; order Planctomycetales; family Planctomycetaceae; genus JAADHY01. The sequence goes on from CAYSAG010000019.1 coordinate 2,140, forward strand.
GGCCGAGAAGGACCGATGGCCAGACGGCGTCGCCGGAACGCGCGGGGACTGGAGCGCGGAGGCGCCGAGCCGTCCGTCGGCGGCTTTCGTCGAAGCGGGGCGAGCACAAAGGGAGTTCCCGGAGGCGGTCCGGCTTGCCGCGTCCGGTGGAAGGCAGGCTGGCGGGACGGAACGCACGTCCGCCACTCGAAAGCGGCCGAGCTGGTCGAAGCGCCCGCGCGCATTGTCGGACTGGCCTGTCTGTCGTTGCCGGCGTGTGGGGTTGAGCGGAGGCTTGCAGGGACGGAGTGAGGTTAAAGAGCAGAAGGTAGTGCAGTCGAAAAAATGTTCGGAGGCGGCGTCGCCGGCCGCTGGCGAGCCACTCCCACGCGGACGCCGCGCGGGCGTCGGCTCGGTGCTTGGCCCCACGCCGAAATTTCGGGCTTCGAACGCTTGACGTTTTTCGGGCGGCGCCGATAATCCTCAGATGCTCCGGGTGGCTGCGGTGGGCGACCGGAGCGACGCGGGAGTAGCTCAGTCGGTAGAGCATCACGTTGCCAACGTGAGGGTCGCGGGTTCGAGTCCCGTCTCCCGCTTTTTTGTTGCGCGTAGACCCTTCCCGCCTCGGCCTTTTGCTCTGGGGAACAGGCCCGGTTGGTGTTTCTGCTTTCGCTCGTCTTTGCGGCCTTGCCGGGCAGCCGTCTCTTTTTCAAGAGCTCGCTCTCTGACGGACGGTTGTCGGCGTCGATGCGGTCGACCCCCGCAGGGACTTCGCGGGGCCAAGCGACCACGAGCTTGCCGACGGCGTAACGGGCCGATATGGACGCACGACTCGACTGTTTCTCGGGTTGGCTCTGTGCGGCTTGGGGCGGAGCGGTTGTGGAAAGTCTGCCGTGTCTCGGCCGGGAAAGACGCTGAACGGCCACGGTCGGTGTCTCGCCAGAAAGCGCTTGTGCAGCCTGACCGATGAATGGAGTTTGCCGTTTCTTTCCGCTATTATCTGCCGTCAGTTTGTCGGCGGGTCGTTGAGCGAGAGCGGCGTCGACCGCTACCGGACGGCCTTGTTCGCGGCACTCAAGAGTCCGACCGCACCGCGGCGTCGGGACGGACAGCTCGGGCCGCTGGCGGTTCTTGGTGCTGCTGTGCCTGCGGTTTTGGCGGCGTCGAGCGGGTGAGACGGGTGGCGGCGTGGTCGGGAGGGGAAGAATGGCAGTGCGGAGTGCAGCGGGAGGTTGCGAGGGGGCGTCGCGGGCGTAGGCAAGGGAGCGTTGCTCGGCGCAGCGGTCGGCGTCGGTGACGGGGCTGGGGGAGAGGAGGCTGATCCACTCAGAGCTTTTCGGAACGGTGGACTTATTCAAGGCGAAGTCAGAGCGATGAACCAAGAAAACGAAAACCGAGAACAAGCTGGGACGCAGCAGCCGGGTTCGACCGGCGCGACCGAGGCCGCTCGACAGGCCGAGGAGCAGGAAAAGCAGCGGTTGAACATCGACGTGCTAATCAGTGACGCGGGCCCGTGTCGGAAGCACGTCGTGGTGCGCGTTCCTCGCAGTGACATCGACCGAATCAGTGAAGACGTTGTCTCGGAGCTGGCCAAGACGGCGGACGTCCCGGGCTTCCGGCGCGGTCGGGCTCCGCGCAAGCTGATTGCCAAACGTTTCCGCCGTGAGATTGAGGAAGAGGTGCGGCAGAAGGTCCTGCTGCAGAGTCTGGAACAGTTGACCGAAGAGACGGATTTGGAACCCATCGACGAGCCGGACTTGGACGTCGAGGCGCTGGAGATTCCGGAAGAGGGCGATTTTGAGTACGAATTCGAGGTCGAGGTGCGGCCGGAGTTTGAGCTGCCCGAGTACAAGGGCATGAAACTGCTCCGGCCGGTTCGCGACATTTCCGACGAGGATGTCGACACCTACCTGCGGGTGATCCGGCTGGAAATGGCGTCGAACGAGCCGACCGACGAACCGGCTCAGCCCGACGACGTACTCACCTTGTCCGCTCAGTTCTTCCACAACGGCCAACTGATTCGCGAGATGAACCGGTTGGTCGTTCACTTACGGCCGAAGCTATCGTTTGTCGACGCCGAGATTCCGAACTTCGATCAGCTCATGACCGGAGCCCGCAAGGGCGACGTGCGCGAGTGCGACGTGCAGATTTCGAAAGAGGCCTTCCTGGTCAGCATGCGGGGCGAAACCGTGCACGCGCGCTTCGAGGTGAAAGAGATCGCTCGGCCTCGGCTTCCGGCCATCAAAGAGGTGTGCGAGCGGTTGGGGTTTGAAACCGAGGAGGAGTTGCGGTACGCGCTGTCGCAGCGGCTGGAGCAACAGGTGGAGTACCTGCAGCGGGAACGGGCTCGCGAGGAAATCCTGCAGAAGATTGCGGAGTCGGCCACCTGGGAGCTGCCTGAAAGCCTGGTGGCCAAGCAGGTCGAAAACGCCGTCCGGCGGCAGATTCTCGAAATGCAGCAGGCTGGTTTCACCCTGCGCGAGATTCGCGCCCGGGAGAACGAGTTGCGGCAGCGAGCGATCAGCGAAACCCGCGAAGCCATCAAGCAGCACTTCGTGCTCGACAAAATCGCCACGCAGGAAAAGATCGAGGTCACTCCGGCCGACATCGACCAAGCCATTCGCACCATGGCCGAGTGGGCAGGCGAGAATCCTCGTCGGCTGCGGGCCAGACTGACCAAGAGTGGCATGATCGAGAACTTGGAGGCTCAGGTCCGCGAGCGGCGGACGATCGAACTGATCATGGAGCACGCCGAATTTGAGGACGTGCCGATCGAGCTGGACGAGTTGATCGACACGGCGGAGGTCGACGCGGTCGAGGTGTCGATCTGCCAGCCGGGTGCCCCGACCGTCAGGCCGTCGGAAGAGGAAGGCGAAGAGGCGGCGGAGCAAGCGGCGGGCGAGACGAGAGCCTCGGGCCAAAACAAGGCCGAGGAAGGTGGCGAGGCGTCTCAGCAAGCCGGCTCGGCACCTCTACCACCGGAAAAAGAGGCGGAAGAGTCGAGCCAGGACAAGGCCGGCCAGTAGCCGGCAGCGTTGCCCAAGAGTGGCGTCCGTTCCAGTGCCGGCGTGGCTGGAGTCTGTTTGAAGTCTCGCGCCGGAACGGCTTGGGGTTTCGCGCGACCAAACGTCGTCAACCCAATCGAGGGCGCGTTCCGGACGACAAAACTCAGTGGTTCCGTCAGAACCAAAGCTGAGCCGAAGACAAAGAAAGAGGGCCATGGCCGAGAGTTTTCCGGGAATGCCGTTCGACTCGCTGGCTCAACGACACCACGACTACCAACGCCAGCGGCAAATGACGATTGGCGACCTGTTGTTGGAGAACAGGATCGTCTTCTTGGACGGCGTGATCACCGACAGCAGCGCCAACTTGATCATCATGAAGCTTTTGTTTCTTCAGTCGGAGCACCGGCACCAGGACATTCACTTGTACGTGAATTCTCCCGGCGGCTCGGTTACGGCGACGCTGGCTATTTACGACACCATGCAATTCCTCGAGTGCGACGTGGCCACGTACTGCGTCGGGCTGGCGGCCAGCGGGGCAGCGATCTTGGTGGCGGGGGGAGCCAAAGGAAAACGGTACGCCCTTCCGCACTCGAAAATGATGATTCACCAGCCTTATGGACAGGTGGGCGGTCAGGTCTCCGACATTGAAATTCAGGCGAAAGAAATTCTTGAAACTCGCGACCTGCTGAACCGGATTTTGGCGGAGCACACGGGGCAGCCCGTGGAGCGGATTGCTCGGGACACCGAGCGAGACCGTTACCTGTCGGCGGTCGAGGCGAAGGAGTACGGACTGGTCGACGAAATCCTGGCCAAGCCGGGCAAGTCGGGGGACGCTCGGGACAATGGCCGAGGCAGCAGCTGAGCGTCCCGAACGGACGCCGTGTCGGTGGAGTCGATCCGCGGTCTGTCGCGGCCGCTTGAGCTAACACGCGACGCCGGAAAGACATCTGGAAGCGGCTCGGCCGACCGGCAATAATTTCGAGTTCGTGAACGGCTGCCGTCTGCTGGCGGGTCGCCTGCTCGGGCCTGTGAGCCCGAGAGCGAGTCGGTTCCGGTAACCGCAAGAACCGTAGCCATCGAGAAACGCTGTCGTTGCCACGGCTTGGTCCAGCGTTGTCGTTCGTCCGAACGCGGCCGGTCCGCAACGCGGAACGAACCGAAATTTGGAGACCGACGATGCCACTGCTGGTACCCTACGTGATTGAACGGAGCGGTCGGGAAGAGCGGGCGATGGACATTTTCAGTCGCCTGCTGCGGGACCGCATCATCATTGTGGGTAATTCGATCGACGACGACGTGGCCAACAGCGTCGTGGCGCAGTTGCTGTACTTGCAGTTCGAGGACCCGAAGGCGGACATCCACATGTACATCAACTCGCCGGGCGGGTCGGTGACGGCCGGCCTGGCCATTTACGACACCATGCAGTACATCAGCTGCGACGTGGCCACGTACTGCGTCGGTCAGGCTTCCAGCATGGCTGCGGTTCTGCTGGCGGCTGGGGCACGCGGCAAGCGAAATGCTTTACCGAACAGTCGAATCATGATTCACCAGCCCCTGGCCGGCATGGAAGGAACGGCGACAGAACTCGAAATCCATGCCAAAGAAGTTCTCCGAATCAAAAGGCGAATCAACGAGATTTTGTACAAGCACACGGGGCGGTCGTTGGAGCAAATCGAGAAAGACACCGACCGCGACAAGTTCATGACGGCCGAGGAAGCTCGCGACTACGGCCTGATCGACAAGATTCTGGAGAAACTGGAGCACCAGAAGCAGGAGTAACGTCGGCGACCCCGCCGCGTCTCTGCGGCTCGCTCGGCGACTCCTTTTCCCCTCACGGACGAGGCAACGGCAACTCCCGTGCTTGCAAGGACGCTCACAACTCAACTGCTCACACTCACGTTGGCAGCCCTGGTGGCGGCCGTTGCTGGCTGTGCGGCGAGCCGGCAAGTCGACCTGCTTGAAGCTGCGCTGCGGGAACAGGAGCAACGTGTCCGCGAGCTGCAGGAAGAGCTTCGTCGCAAGGAAACGCAGCTCCAGACCGCGCGGCGACAGACCGAACTGCTCCGACGCCGGCTGCACGAACAAGGCTGCCCAATCCTGCCGGAGCAATTGGCCTTGCTGACGCGGCTCGAACGGGTGCGAATCGAGCGGCTCTTCAGTGGCGGCTTGGACCTGGACTCTGAACCCGGCGACGACGCACTGCTGCTCGTCCTCGTCCCCCTGGACCACGACGGGGACCCGGTCAAGGTGGCCGGACGGCTCCGGGTTCGAGCCTTCGAGCCAGACGGGCCCCAGTCGGACGGCGAGACTGTCTTGGCGGCTTTCGAAAGCCAGTCCGTCGACTCGGCTCGAGCAAATGGCTCGGCACACCCGGACGCCGCGTCCGGTTCAAACGGAGACCCACGGCCTCCGGCCGACGAAACGCGCTCGACCGAGTCGCCTTCTAACTCCTCTCCGTCCGGACGGCTTCTCGGACAGTGGCAATTCTCGCCGGAACAGGTTCGCGAAAGCTGGACTCACGGTCTGGTCGGCTCGGGCTACCAATTCGAGCTTCCGTTGGCACACCCGCCTCGGACGACGCAGGTGCGGGTGGAGGTCGAGCTGGAGACGGTCGACGGGCGGCTCTTCCGCGACACGGCTCGGTTGACCGTCACGCCGTCGCCGCAAACAGGTGACCGGCCGACCGAGGCGCACACAGACGCCTCTGGCCGGCCGCCGAACCCGCCCTCCGACGACTCCCGCTGACTCTCAGCTTTGTTGCGGCCACGGGGCTGCAACGCGGCAGTCGAGCACCCGTCTTTGGAGTCGACGGAAACAACGCCTTGCGGAACGCAGACGGCGCCGAACCGCCACGCCAGCGGCTTGGCCCGAGCAGCCGCTTTGCCGCCCGAGCGTCTTTCAGCTGGACGTGCTTTGGTGCCGTGCCGACCCGCGCCGCCCCTGGCCGACTCACCGACCAATCATTTCGGGCGTCGGCTTGGTGCAGGAGCAGCAGGGCAATTCCTCGGGCGACACCGGCCGGTGACGAATGTGGGCCGACTTGAAGTCGCCAATGAAGGCCCACTCGGTCCGAGCGTTCAAGTCGACCTCGGCGACCGCCACGTCGCCCCACTGTTTGGCGACCGCCAGCAGATTGCCGGCGTGGTCGAACACGCCCGAAACAATCCAGTTGGCCGAGTAGTCGGTGTACGTGCTGCTAACCAAATAAATGTGGTTTTCGCAAGCTCGGGCTCGAGCCAGCAGCGGGTTGCAGCCCCACACCGGCCAGGCAATCACCTCGGCCCCTCGCTTCGACAGCTCGCGAGCCACCTCGGGGAAGAAGCCGTCGTAGCAAATCATCAGACCGACTTTGCCGAAACGAGTTTGGAAAACCGGGTAGTCGTAACCCGGTGCGATTCCGCGAGCAATTTCCTCGCGCGGCAGGCAGACCTTCCGGTACTTGCCCACCAGCTTTCCGTCCGGGCCGACCAGCACGGCCACGTTGTAAATGAGGTGACGGTCTCGCTCCAACAAGCCAGCCACAATGTAAAGCCCGTACTTCTTCGCCAGTTTCCCGAAGTACTCGGTCGACGGTCCCGGCACCGGTTCCGCGATTTCTTCAATCGACAGGTCCGTGTGGTAGGCCGTTAGCGTTTCGGGCAAGACCACCAGGTCCGCGTGGAGCTGGGCGGCTTTCTTAATGAGCGGAGCGAACTGCTCGCGTTTCTCGGCCGGCGTGCGGCCGTCTCTGGGGCGAAAGTGGACCGCGGCCAGACGCACCAGCCGCGGCTTCGGCTTCGACGTCGGTTTCAACGACACGTCGCTCCATTCCACACGGGCGTTCGGAGCCCACCGCAGGTGCAGCTCGACCACCGCACGCGTCGCCTTCGACGGCACCCAGTACGTTCCCGACACCTCGGTCCAGCCGTTCTCGTCGGTCGGGCCGTCCAAAGGAAACCGCGGACGAGCGAGAACCGGCGAGCTGGACCGGTAGAAGTCAATGGCCTTTCGCTCCAGCGGGACCAGCCGTCCCCGGTCGTCTTGCCAGGTGATTTTCACGACGCAACTGCGACGGGGCACCACAACCCGTTGCGCTCGGCGGTAAACGCAAAAACGGTAGTACTGGCCGCCGCGAACCGGAAAGACCTTCTGCCAGTAACCGTCTTGGCCTTCGCGTCCGTCACTTTCAATGACGAAAGCCCCTTGGCGGGAGCGACCGGCGTTCGGCAAGTAGGCGAAGTGCGGTTTGATTTCTTCGCGTGCGGCCGCTGGCGTCCAGCCGTCCGGTGGAGCGGCCGGTGTTTTTTCGGCGGAGTGGCCTGACACACACCAACCGGCTGCTGCCAGCAGCCACGCAGCCGCAGAAAACATTGCCGTGCGTGCGAGTCGACGCGAACACCGCACATGACCCGTTAAAACCTCTCCCGACATGGCTCGTTCCTCCGCTTTCCGGTGTACCCACTTTCTTGGTGCTCTTGCCGAGCGACGACGCGGCACGGCCCGGACGTGCTCGTTGTCCGCTAAGAGCAGCCGGCTGCCGAGCGGCCACCGGAGTCGGCCGTTAGCTCGTCGCAGCCGGCGCGGCCCGAGCGGACTTCGGGCCCGAACAAGCACACGGCCGTCCGCGGCAGGAGGTGCCGGGGACGGCCGCGCCGCAATTCGTTCCTTCGTCGCACTCCGGGCGACGGCCGCTCACGGACCAACCCGCTCCAACAAAGACCGAGCTCGCTCGGCCGTCGGACCGCCCGCGCCGCTTTCGAGCACCCTGGCCGCCGCTGCCCGAGCCGCTTCGCGGTCCGTCAGCGCGACCCGCTCGGCAATGTCGACCGCTCGCCGAGCCGCGTACCCTTTGACGTCCTTGTCGGACAAGGCGGCCAGAGCCAGTTCGAGCGACCGGGCCGACGGGTAGCGTGCCAGGACGTCGAGGACCAGACGTTTCTCGTCCGGCCGGTCGGCCAGCTGCAGCGCTTCACGGCAGACCTGCAACCGCTGGTCTTCCGTCATGGCCAACTGCCGAGCCGCTCGAAGCGCCCCGCGAAGACAACGAATCTTGTACTTCCGCTCGGGCAGCGTTTGAGCCAGGTCGAGCAGCGCGGGAGCCACGTCGGCCGTCATCCATTCGCCCAGCACGCGAGTGGCCGTGTCCCGCAGCTTCGGGTTCGAACTCTGAGCGGCTTTCACGACCGCTCGCAAAGCCGCCCGGCCGCCGATTTTTTCCATCAGCTCCAATGCGTAAGCCTGCCCCGGCTCCGGTGCCGACCGCAGAAACTCAGCCAGCTTTGCGACGCACTGGTCCGGCTGGGTCGAGCGAACGCAAAGAGCCAGCACGGCCTGCTTGGCCGCTGCTTTCTCGTCGTTGTCTTTCGCCGACAGCCACCGCTGCCACAGCAGGTCCAGTTTGTCTGGACCGGCCATTTCGCCGAGAGAGCGAAGGGCGGCCACCCGGACTCGGACGTCCGGCGAATCGACCGCGTCCAACAACACCGGCAACGCGCCCTGAATGCGTCGGCGGCCAATCAGGTCCAGCAGAAGCGGCAACGACGCCGAGCCGGCCCGACCGACGGCCCGTTGAATCGCCGCGTCCACCTGGTCGCCCGGAAGCAACTCCAACGTGTTGACGGCCGTTTGTGCCAGCTGCGGGTCGTCGCCGGTGGCCATGTCCAACAGCACGGGAAGAGCGTCGGCGCTGCCGACTTTCCGCAGTCCGCGAGCGGCGGCGTCGCGGACTACGGCGGGACCGGACCGGGCGGCCTGGAGGACCAGCTTGGCGGCCTTCGGCCCACCCACGTCGCTCAAAGCCAAAATCAGCTTCGCTTTGCGAAGAGGTGACGCTTTCTCCAGACGAGCGGCCAGAGCGTCGGCCGCCGCCTCGCCGCCCAGCTCTCGAGCCGCCTTCAGCCCGACGTCGAACAGAGCTTCGTCGGGCGAGCCGAGCAGCTCACGAACAATCGAAATGCCCGCTGCTCCCCGCGAGCGAACGGCTCCAAAAGTAGCGGCCACTTGAATGTGCTTGGGCACGTCGGCTTGCCGGAGCGTGTCGTACAACTGGATTGCGGCGTCTTTTTCGCCTTTCTTCAGTAGCAGTTCGGCGCACGTGAGGCTGGCGTCGGCGACGGCCGTGCGCAGACGTCCGGACGACTGCCCGAGCTGCTCTTTCAGAATGCCCGCCGTTTGGACCGTGGCAATGCGTCCCAGTGCAGCCGCAGCGGCTGCGGCCACGTCCGAGTCGGCCGACGACAACAACCGCTGCAAGTCGCCAACGGCTTTTTCGTCCTGCCGGTTGCCAATCGAGTTAATGACGCCGACCAGCAGGCGGCCTTTAACCTTCGACAAGGCGGCTCGCAACGCCTCGTCGACCGCCGGGTCGGGAATGGGTTCGAGTCCCATTCGCGCGTAGTGCGAGAGCTTTTCGTCGGTGAGCAGGCTGGCCAGCACCGGCACGGCTCGCTTGTCTCCGAACAAACCCAGCCGCTTGCACGCGACCGCTTTGTCGTGCAGCGACGCGTCGGGCGACTGAAGCAGTGCCGTCAGCTTGGCGATTTCTTCGTCGACTTTCTGACCGGCCTGCAAGGGCAACTCCGAGTTCTGCGCTTGGGCCGCCAGCGGCAACAGCACCAGCGCCGTCAAGACGGCGGCCAGCCACGCCTTCTGAGCTTTCCGGTTCCGTTTCACTTTGGTCTCTCCCAACTTGTCAGTGCCCACACCTTCGTGAGGAGGTTTCCGCCGTTCGAGGACATGGAACGTCCGGGCCGCAACCCGCGCGACCGGACCGCGTCAAATTCGCCACGGGTCCCGCATGGCTCGCGACCGCATGCGGTTGGCCTCGTCGTCGTTGATGAACTCGACCTTCTCGGGGTCGAACCGCAGTTTCCGCCCGAGCTGCCAGGCAATGTAGGCACAGTGGCAGGCAATGTGCGACTTGGCGGTAACGTCGGCGTTCGACCGCGTCAGGCCGCGCGTCTTCACGCAGTCCAGGAATTGACGAATGTGGTTGGTTGGAGTGGTGCCGCGTTCGGTGAAGACCCGGTGCTCCGCTCGCATCTTCGTCGGCCCCAGCATCATTTGTCCGCTGTCGCCGGTCTCCACCCAACCCTCGTCGCCTTCGAACCGGACGCTGCACGTGCCCAGTCCGAGCCAGCCGGTGTCTCGCATGACCAGCTTCACGCCGTTCGCGTAGCGACAAATGACGCTGGTCCCTTGCGGCTCGTACTCAATCGGCACGGTGTCATCGGCCTGATTGGCCCACTGACAGAGGTCGACCGTGTGAGCACCCCACTCCAAAATGCCTCCGCCGTGGAAGTCCCAGAAACCTCGCCACCCACCGCGGACGTAGCGGCTGTTGTAGGGACGCCACGGAGCCGGTCCCAACCACCAGTCCCAGTCCACCTCGCTTTTCGGTGGCTGCGGCTCGGCGGGCAACCAGTCCTGAGTCGTTCGCGGGTTCAGCGTGTTGGCGTGGACGGTGTGAATGCGTCCCAGCTTGCCGCTGTGAGCCAGCTGGACCGCCAACACGAAGTTGCCAATGTTCCGCCGTTGCGTACCCGCCTGGTAGACCCGTCCGTAGCGACGAATCGTGTCGGCCAAAGCCTGGCTCTCGGCAATGGTCATGGAACACGGCTTCTCGCAGTAAATGTCTTTGCCGGACTTGGCGACCAGAATGGAAGCCATTGTGTGCCAGCGGTCGCCCGTGGCAATGAGGACCGCGTCGATGTCGCGCCGGTCCAGAAAGTCCCACATGTTGTCGTACATGCGGCAGTCTTTGTTGCCGTAGGTCTTGTCGGCCATTTGCTTGACCGCCTCGCGGCGTTCGCGGCGAGCGTCGCAAATGGCCACGAATTGCACGTCCGGCTGCTGCAGGAAGATGCCCAAGTCGTAGCCGCCCCGTCGCCCGATTCCCAGGCCGCCCATGACAATTCGCTCGCTCGGAGCGACCGCGCCGTCGCGTCCCAGGGCGCGCGCCGGCACGACCAAAGGAGCGGCCAGGGCGGCGCTGCCGGCCGCGGCCGTCTTCAAGAAAAGACGACGTGTCAATTTGGTTCCAGCTGCCATTGGACCCCTTTCCTCCACAAAATGAATTCGGCTGTGTCGGAACGTTTGCGGAACGGGCGAGAACCGGCTGAAGCGCTCGCGAAACCGTCGGCCAGGCCCGGCCCGACCGAACGGACTACACTGCCGGCCCCACGGGGAGTTCGACACGGGTGAGCCGCTGCAGGCCTTGCTCGTTCTCGCCCCCTGACCTTCACGCGAACCGCCGCCAGTCCGGCGGCACTTCCGTCGGACGCTGGCAGTCGTCGCGTTCACCGGCGCAAGCCGACTTTGCGCCGGCCAAACGCCAGCCCAGGTTCGGCTGACCAGGCTCAACCTTTGGAACCCCAGTTTGCCACTGCCACGCAGTCGCTGTCAACGCACTGGCTCAAGACGGTTCGCGCCGTTCCGTGTGCGAAGCGTTGCCGGCACCGACGTGCCAGCGGGCCAGCCGTTCTGCAGCGACCTGACGCCTGGTTCCGGCCGTGGGTTGTGGACGCTGTCGGCTCGTGGTATTGGTACTGCGCTCGCTCCAACGCCGCGGGACGCCGTAGCGCGAAGCAAGAAAATTCGAACGACAAGACGAACGGGCTTGGTGCGACGGGTCCGGCCACCAGCTTGCCGTCTTCGGCACGCGGCTGCGTGAGCGGCGCGCGGGTTGGTCGGGCCGGTGAACCACGGGGCGAAGGAAAGCGAGGTGTGACATGAACAGACGAACGACGGTTGCTGTGCTGGTTCTGGCGCTTGTTGCGAGTGCGGTCCTGAGGGTGCGAGCTGCCGAGCTCTCGGAAATCCCCGCAGACGAAGCTCAAAGAATCGCTGAGCGGCTCGTGAAGGCCGCCCAGTCCATTCAAGCTCCGCAAGTCACCATTCAGGCCGACCCGTCGAAGGCTTCGGGTCTCAGCTTTCGCAAGCAGGGAATCCTGATTGTTCCCATGCAAGGTCTGTCGCCGGACTTGGAGACGGACGAAGTGGACCAACCGAACGGAAAAGGGTTCGCCTACCTGTTCTTGTCCGAAGAGTTCGTTCCCGTCGTGAACGGCACGGCTCTTTCCAGCGACCAGGTGCGAACCGTCAAAATGGAGGACAAGAAGGGCAACCGACGGGAAATCAAATGCTTCTTATTGTCCGGCCGACGCCTGGGCGAGGACGACTGGCGGCTTTACGTTTTCGGCGCTCCCAAAAAGCCGCTGATCGACGTCCCGTTCCAAGAGGCTCCGGAAGAGAAGGAGGGTGAGCTGCTGAGCATTCGCATTGAGAACATTCAAGGCTACCGCGGCGACTTGGTCGTGCGGGTCTTCGGGAAGTACGAAGCGGCGTTTCGAATCGAGTACCAAGGCAACTGACGGCGGACCGGCGTCGTTTTCTGCAGCGTTCGGAGCGCTTGGCCGGGAGCGGCCGGGGAAGGCAGACGGCTGGGCCAGTACGCGTGGGCGAGGAAGCGGGGCCTCGTTCGCTCCGCCAGGCGCGTCGCGTGCGCGGTCCGGCGAGAGGAGACCAAAGCAGGGGAGAGGCAATCCATGAATGCAAAGCGGGTCGGCTGGTGCAGCGTGGTGAGCGGGTCGGTGTTTCTCGCCTGGTGGCTTGCTTGCTTTGGAGGAGCGACGCGGACCGGGTTGAGCGCAGTCGGGAACGCAGCTCAAACGGACGAACCGAGCGGCGTGGCCGACGTTCGTTCTTTTGGAGCTCGCGGCGACGGCGTCACCGACGACACCGAGGCCCTACAACGAGCCATCGATTCCGGCTTGGCGGTCGTCCGTTTCCCGAAGGGCGTCTACCGAATCACTCGGCCGTTGGTCGTCGACCTCAGCAAAATCGGTTACACCGCTCTTCGTGGCGACGGCGTGGCTCGGTTGGTCATGGCCGGTCCGGGACCTGCCATTCGCGTCGTCGGAACTCACTTCAGCTCGGCCGACCCAGAGCGCTTTCAGGCACGAGTGTGGCTCAAGGAGCGAATGCCGCTGATTGACGGGTTGGCCATTGAAGGGGCCAACGAGAAGGCGGTCGGCATTGAAGCCGTCGGAACCATGCAACTGACCATTAGCCGGGTGCACCTGCGGCGTCTGTTGCACGGAGTGCACTTGGTGCAAAACAACCGCAACATTGTCATTGCCAACAGCCACATTTACCACAACCGCGGGGTCGGCATTTTCTACGACGACGTCAACCTGCACCAGTCGAACATTGTTGGCTGCCACATCAGCTACAACGGAGGCGGCGGAATTGTCTGCCGCGCGGGTAACGTGCGAAACATTCACGTCAGCGGCTGCGACTTGGAAAGCAACATGGACCCGGACCAACCGCCCACGGCGAACATTTTGATTGACTGCCGGGGCAGCAAGCACGGAACCGGCGAAGTGGCCATTACCGGTTGCACCATTCAACACAACAGTCGCTCGCCCAACTCGGCCAACATTCGCATCATTGGTCGAAGCGAACCGACGGAGAAGCGGAAGCTGGTCCGAGAAGGGAACGTCACGATTACCGGTAATGTGCTGAGCGACGTGCAGACGAACATCCACCTGAAGGACTGCCGCGGGGTGACCGTGGTTGGCAACACGTTTTGGATGGGCTACCAGCACGACCTGTTGGTCGAGGACTCGTCGAACGTGGTTGTCGGACCGAACAATTTCGACCGCAACCCGCGCTACGACTACGGCAACGCTTTGGACGCCAACGACGCGCTGGTCTTTCGCAACTGTCAGGACTGCACGTTGACCGGTTTGCACATCAACTCGGTGTGGCGTTCGCCGGCCGGGCTGCTCATTGAAAATTGCCGTCGCTTCAACGTGACGGCGTGCACGGTCCTGGACTGCGACCACGTCGGCATTTGGCTGAAGAACGTTCGAGACAGCCGGCTCTCGGACTGTCTGATTCGCGACGACCGGAAAGGCTCCAGCAGTGTTCCGCTTCGCGTGACCGGCGGCCGCGGGAACCTGATTGTCGACAACTTGTTCGACCGCGCTCCGCAGATTGATTCGACGGACGCCCACGTCGTCCGAGGCAACCACTGGCCGCGGACAGACGGCTCGGCTTCTTCGGGGCGTCCGTGAGCGGCGGTGTGAAGGGTTCCGTCGGCAGGCGGTCGGACGCGGCGGGCCGCTCACGAAGGCTGCCTCTCGCACCGTCCCAAGGCCGACTGGAACACCTCGCGCCAGAATTGCTCGGCCGCGCCAACGCCTTCTGGGGTCGACAGCCAGCGCGGGTGCGGCAACGACGTGTCGGCCGGCTGCGTCGCGGCGACCGGGTCGTGGTGGGGGGGCGACCACGGAGCGTCCGGAGGGACGTGGTCCTCCTGGCCGTTGTCGCTCGGCCACAGCGTGACGAAGGCCACCTCGGCCGGAAGCTGCTCCAGCGAGCGCACCGTCACCGCTCGGACAGCGCCGAACTCCCGCTCCAGCTTCCTCGCTGCGTCGGGCAGGTCGCGGTTTAGAAAGGCCCAAGCCAACGGGCGTCGGTTCAGAGAGGTCAACAGCTGAGCGGCCGTCGCTTGTCGTTCCGGGTGACGAGCGTGCGGGGCGATTTCGACCAGCGGCTCCAGCACGAACCGCCGGTACCAACAGCGCGGGTGTGGAACCTGCAGCCGGTCCGAGCGGACAAGCCGTTCGCCGTAGAACAGCAGGTCCAGGTCGACGGTGCGAGGTCCCCAGCGAACCGAGCGTTGCCGTCCCAATTCCCGCTCGACACGCTGCAGCAGCTCGAGTAGCTCGAGCGGCTCCAGCCGCACGCTCAACACCGCGACGGCATTCACAAACTCGCCTCCGGCGTGCCGTCCGACCGGCTCAGTCACGTAGAACGAGCTCACCTGGTCGACGGCCACGTCGGACGAACGGTTCAGCCGGTCCAGCGCGCGGGTCAGACACCGCCGAGCGTCTCCGACGTTGCCGCCCAAAGAAATGTAGCACGTAACCGGCTCACCAATCTTCACGCTCTGCCAACTCCGTTTTTCCGCCACAAACGGCACGAGCGGCTCGTCCAGCCCGTACCGTCCGTCCCCGCGCCCCGTCCGACTGAGGCAGTGACGGTCAGACTGCCTCGGCGTTCAACGCCCCCGTCTTTCGCTCTTGGTCGGCGCCGGTTTGCAGGAACCGAGCGGCTTGCTGCCGCCGCAAGCCCGCGGCCGGGCTTGGCATGAGCTACAGTTGGGGTGAGAAGCGGGAGGGTCCGCGTGCGCCCACGCTCCGCTCTCGACGCGAACCAACCACCGTAGCTTTTTCGAAACAAGTTTCAAGCACGCGAGGACCGAGCATGGAACAGCACTCCGCGACAAAGTCGGTGGAAGAAACGGCCGCGACGCTCGAGCAAACCGCTTGTGCCGACGAAGGCTCCGACGAGCAGTCAGCGGCGCTCGAAAGCCGACAACCTCAGACGCCACCAGCCGGCTCGCCCAGCGAGCTCGAGCAGCAGGTAGCCGAGCTGCAGCAGCAACTGGCCGAAAAAGAAAGGCTGGTGGCCGCGCTGACGGAGCGGCTGGAGCAAGCGGCGGAGCAACTGGACCGACTACACCGAACCGGTGCGGACCGAGCCTTGCGCGTTCCCGGGCTGCCGGCCGAGCTGGTCGCTGTGCAACGGGAATTGGCCGAGCGGTTGAAGGAGGCGGTGGACCAGTGGGAGAACATGCAGGCGGCCGCCGCCTTGGGCCGCATTGAAATGCAACTGGCGGAGCTGCGGGACCTGATTGTGACGCTGACCGAGCAGGCTCCCGCGCCCAGTGCCGGTGCGCCGCTCGCGTCCGGTTCCTCGACGCCGGCCCGTGGCGAAACCGGTGGCGCGCCGCAAACGCCGACCGCGAACGACTTGAAGGCCGCTGCAGGAAGCTGGGAAGCTCTGAAGGCTCAACTGCTTTCCGGCGAATCGGCCACGCCCGAGGAGTCCGAACCGGCCGGTGCGTCCTTGACCGCTGCCCTGGCAGCCGCCGCGGCTGGCGCGTCGAACCAGCAGAACTCAGCAGCAGACACAGCCGAACGCTCCAGCCCAGGCGACTCGGCCGACACCGAACCAATCAACGAGGTTCCGCCGCCAGAGCCAATCGACCCGGAAACGGCCAGCCTGGAGCAGTTGCGCGAGGCGGTCGAGACACGCGACGCCTACATTTCGTACCTGCTGAAAAAGCTAAAGCTCGCTCCAACACCGCAGCTTCCGACCGACTGGCAGTCACTCCAAAACGTTCCGGACGAGCTTCGCAAACGGCTGGAGGAACTGGAGCGGCAGCTCAACGACAAACTCCGCCTGGCCGAAGTGGACTTGTCGCTGGAACGAGCCAGACTGGCTCGGCAGGAAGCCGCCTTGCGTCAGCGCGAGGCTCAACTGGAGCAAAAGCTGAAGCAGTACGGCCTGCAACTGGACGACCCGTCGGACGAAGACCAGCAGCCGGCTCAAAACCGACGCTGGCTGAAGTTCTTGCTGGGGCGACGTCCGGCGTCCGACGGTTCGTCGTCGAAAGACGACTCGAGCAACGGTTGAGCTGCGAAGCCGACTTTCTTCAGCCGGTCGTTCTGCATTCGAACCGCGCGGCGCTTGCGCTTCGCGCCGACGTCTCGACGACAGCCGCAGCCGGCACCCACAACTGGAAACGGTCCACTGCAGCGGCTCGGTCGGCGCGTCGCTGCCTTTTCTTTCGATTGCCAGCGGCTGGGTCGACGGCTAGAGTGACCAAGGTCCGCTTTGTGGAGGTTGGGCCGGGCAAGCCGTGAGACGCTCTGTCGAAGTTCTTGCGGCGCAGCGTCGGAACCGCTCACGCCGACTCCAACACCAGCCAACAAGCGTCACCCCGTTCAGGAACTTCTGCAGCCATGTCAGAGAAGGGGAAAGTGTATTTGGTGGGAGCTGGTCCGGGTGACCCCGGGCTCATTACCCTGAAGGGGCTGAAGTGCCTTCAACGAGCGGACCTGATTCTGTACGACGGGCTGGTCAACCCGCTGATTCTACGTTTCAGTTCGGCGTCGGCCGAGCGGACGAGTCGAAAGGCTTCGCCGCTGGGGCCGGCCATGAGTCAGCAGGAAATCAACCGGCGGCTGATTGAGGCGGCTCGGCAAGGCAAGACGGTCGTTCGCCTTAAAGGCGGAGACCCGTACATTTTCGGCCGCGGCAGCGAAGAGGCGGCGGCTCTGGCCGAGGCCGGCGTTCCCTTCGAGGTCGTGCCGGGTGTGACGGCCGCAACGGCCGCGGGAGCCTACGCCGGCTTCTCGCTCACCCACCGCGACTGCGCCTCAGCCGTGGCCTTCATTACCGGCCACGAGCACCCGGGCAAAGAGGGCGAACAAATCGACTACGCACTGCTGGCCCGCTTCCCCGGAACGCTCGTGTTCTACATGGGTCTGGACCGGCTGGACCGAATTGTCGGCGACTTGCTCAAGAACGGCAAAGACCCGAACACTCCGGCCGCCGTCGTCAGCCGAGCCACGTGGCCGAGCCAACGAACGGTGACGACGTCGTTGAAGCAACTGCCGACGGCCGTCAAACAGGCCGGGCTGGAACCGCCCAGTTTGATTGTCGTCGGTCAGTGTGTCCGGCTGCGCGAAAAGGTGCTGTGGTTCGAGCGGTTGCCGCTGTTCGGCAAACGAATCGGAATTACTCGACCAGCTCAACAGGCAGACGAAGTCATTGAGCGGGTGCTGGAGCTGGGCGGACAGCCGGTCTTGCTGCCGACCATTGAAATTCTTCCGCCGGACGACTGGTCCTCAGTGGACCGGACGTTGGAACGGCTGAACGAGTTCGAGTGGCTGATTTTCACCAGCGCGAACGGAGTCCGCGGGCTTTTCGAGCGGCTGTGGCAGACCGGACGCGACGTGCGAGCGCTGTCCGGCGCCAAGCTGGCGGTCATTGGCGAGGCGACGGCCGACGCACTGCAGCAGTACGGCTTGCGTCCGGACGTGGTGCCGGACTCGTTTCGGGCCGAGGAGTTGGCTCGCGTGCTTCGACCGCACGTCGCTGGCCGACGCGTGCTCTGGGTGCGGTCGACGCGAGCTCGCGACGTGCTGCCGAAGGAGCTGCAAGCAGCCGGAGCCCAATTGGAACAATGCATTGTCTACCAGAACGTCGACCGCCAGCAGCTCTCGCCCGAAGAACTGTCTTTGATTGAAAACGGCCAGTTGGACTGGGTTGGCCTGAGTTCGCCGTCGATTGCCCGCAGCCTGTTCAACTTGCTGACGCCGAAGGCTCTGGCTCGGCTGGGCGGGCCGGTCCGAGTGGCCACGATTAGTCCGGTCACAACCGAAGCCGCTTTGAAGGTGGGCTTGCCGGTGAACGCCGAAGCCAAAGTCTACACGTGGGAGGGAATCTTGCAGGCCATTACGGAAGCGGAACGGTCCGTGCGGAAGTGAGCGGGCCGCGGGGGCGAGCGCGACGGTTGGCCGGCCTTCGCAAGCAGGACTTTGGAGTTTCCAAGAAACGGCGGTGCGCGGAGGGGGTTCAATGAGGTTCCGTTGGTTCGTTTTGCTGGTGCTGGCCGGTGCGCTTTCAGCGGTCAAGGCCGACGTGTCTGTGGTGCCGGGACCGGACGTGGTTCCGTGCTTCGGCTTGTACGAAGTCACTGTTCGCTTCGACCCGCCGCCTCGAGGCAACCCGTTCACCGACGTCGAGGTCCGCGCGGTTTTCCGGACCGAAGGACAACCGCCCGTGCCGGTGGACGGCTTTTGCGACGACCAGGCCGGGCGGGTCTTCCGAGTCCGATTTTGCCCAACGCAGGCCGGCGCCGAGTACTCGTTCGCTGTGACAACCAATCTTTCGGGCGACCGGGCTTTCACCGGCTCATTCCGAACGACGGAGCCGACCGGAATGCCGCCGGTGGTCGTTGACCCGAGACGTCCGAAGCACTTCGTGCTGGCCGGCACCGAGCGGCCCTTCTTCCACATGGGACTAACGGCTTACCACCTGCTGGACCCGACCAACGACGACCGTCAAATCGAGCAGTTGTTCGACTACTGCACGGCTCACGGCTTCAACAAGGTGCGGTTCCTACTGACGGGCTACCCGCGCGACACGGACCGGCGGCCGCGCGGAAGCCGGGTGCCGTCGAGCGGCAACCCGTGGAAGCAAATCAATTACGGAGCGTTGCCGGGCGAGGTGAACCCTTTGCCGGCGTGGCTTGGCAAGCCTCACCGCTACGACTTTACCCGCTTCAACGTGTTGTACTGGCAGAAAGTGGACCGGGCCGTTGCAGCCATGAGACGCCGGGGCATTGTCGCCACGTGCATTTTCACCATTGAGAAACAGAAGCTGCCGAAAGAGTACGGGGCTTTGACCGACGACGAAAAGCGGCTCTACCGTTACGCCGTCGCCCGACTGGCAGCTTTCTCGAACGTCTGGTGGGACTTGGGCAACGAGCACAACGAGTACCGCACTCCGGAGTGGGCCCGTCGCATGGGACAACTGGTCAAGCAGTGGGACCCGTACGACCGACTCTGTTCCGCTCACGCCTACGCCGACTGGGTGTACGACAACGACGAGTGGGCCGACTTCATCATTACCCAACAGTACGGCGACTGCGAAACGGTCAACGGTTGGGTCCTGAAGTACCGGGACGTCCCGAAGCCGTACGTCAACGAGGAGTACGGCTACGAGGGTTCCCTCGACAAACCCGGACACGGACAGAACACCGACTGGGTGCGCAAGTGCCATTGGTCCATTGCTCTGGCCGGCGGCTACGCGACTTACGGCGACTGGACGACGGGGGCTCCCTTCTACACGGGCCACGTCGGAAAAGGACGAGCACCGGCTCAGCTCCGTTGGCTCCGCCAAACGTTCGAGTCGTTGCCGTTCGTTGACATGGTCCCGCGGAATGACTTGGTCGGCACCGGAGCCTTCTGCCTCGCTTTGCCCAAACGGGTCTACTTGGTTTACTTGCCCGACGGCGGCGTCACCCAGCTGCGGGCGACAAAGCTGTCAGACGGCCGGCGCTACCGGGTCACTTGGATTGACCCGCGCACCGGCCAACGCCGACAAGCGGCTCCGCAGCCAGGGCCGGTTCTCACGTTGCGTGCGCCCCAAGCGGGCGACTGGGCCGTCCTGGTCGAGGCGGAGCGGTAGGCAAAGAACGGCGGGTGGGCAACCGCGAGGGACACCGTTGGCTGTCCGAGCGAGGGTCCAACGGCGCGGCGCAGGCCGCTGGCTGAGCCCGAAGTCAGACCGACGCTGCGAGAAGACGCCGTTGCTCGTGACCCGCGGGCCCTGATTGGGCGCGGTCTTGCGTTCGGCCAAGGCGTCCGACTGGCCCCCGCCGCCGAACCGGAACCGAGGACATTGAGCCTCTCGGCTCGACGACGGGTTGCCCGGAACCGGTTGACCCGCAGTTGCCCGCACGCCGAGCAAACCCGACGCACTCGCTACTTTGCGGGTCGCACCTCGAACAGCCGGTACTCGTACGGGCCCAGTTCCACTCGGAGCGTCCCGCTGGTGAGGGTGGCCCGACGAACCTTTTGGCTTTGGCCTGTTTTCGTGTCTTTCAGCTCGAGCCAGCCAGCGACGTCAAACCCCAACGCTTCCGGCCGAACCGTCCAGCTCACGTCGTCGCGCCTTTCGGCGCTGGTGTTCGAAAGGACGACAAGGGCGTCGGTCGAGGACCCGTACACCGCACCGAAGACGTCGTCGCGGGACGTCTGCACGGCTCCTGTCAACGCACTGTGGAACCGGTAGTTTTCCAGCCGGTACGGTTTGAATGTTCGAAACAATTTGAGCGTTTCCTCGTAGACGGGGCCGCCCGTCCCGCCTGACCACGGAAACATGCCCAGCACGACGTGGTGAGCAATGTTGTTCTGGTTTCGCTCTCGGGTCCGGTCGCGTCGGTAAGAGGGGCACGGTGAGCGAGGAATGCTTTCAGCCAGCACGGTCACCAGAGGCACGTCGCTCATTCGCAACATTTTTGGTGAGCTGGAAAGCTCCTCCATGTTCACAACCAGGTCGGCAAAGTTCTCGAAAGCAATCGACGGCATCTTTCCGTAAATGTGAAGAATGAGCGTGCCGTTGGGGGCAATCAGTCGACGGGTCCAAGCGAGCAGCTCGACCACGCCGTCGGCGCCGACGTGCCAGCGCGGGTTGTGGTGCTTGTTGTTGCAAGGCAGGGACATGACCCAGTCGAAGTAGATTCCGTCCATTCCCAGCTCGCGGTAGGCCTGCTCGATGTCTCGCTTCCGCCGCTCGAGCCACCCCGACTGCGGACACATTTGCGCTCCGAATTCGCCCTTCCCGTGGTAGTTGTGAAAAACCGTGCCGGCCGCGTCCGTACTGCGCTTCCATTCCTGTTCGTGTTCCCGGTACCCCTGCGCCTTGGGGTGAAACTCGTGAATCGAAAAGTACGGAACCACGCGAATCCGGTAGCGGTGGCAAGTGGCAATCATTCGCCGCAGTTCGGCCATGCCGTGCTCGTCGTACGGAGGCCAGGCGCCGTCGTGCCAGAAGTTCTCGTCCTCCGCGTAGTCGTTGTGCAGCCGGACAATGTTCACCCCGCTGGCCGCCCACTCGGCAATGCGTTGGTCCGACGGCCACGGGTGGTTGCCGAACGAAAGGTGACGCCACTTGCGAGCCGCCCGCTCGACAATCCGTGGCAGCCCTAGCCAGTAGCTGAACGTGTACCGGCCTTGCGAGACCGTCACGGGTTGAGCGACCCGGAGCGGCTCACGCCACAGCCGAATGACACGGCCGTCGTCTGCCACTCGGGCCTCGTAACGCCCAACGCCGGTCTGGCCGGTCAGTCCACTTTCCCAGGTGGCCAGGTCGGACGCGGTCGTGAGGTCGAATCCTTCCGTCCCGCGGTCGAAGAACAGCAGGTACAGTGGGGCGTGACGCAGCGAGTACAGCACACCGTCGCTCCCCTGCACCTTTCCGAACCGAGCTGGCGCCATTTTGCGGCGACTTGAGTCTTCTGCCGGCCCGACTCGCACCCCGTACTCGTTCAGCTCCCCACGCACGGCCGTCGACCCGACTCCAACCACACGGACGGGCGTCTCTTCCAGAAACCGAAGCTCGTGGTCGACCCGCACGACGAACCCGGACAGAGTCCACACAGTCCGGAAAGCGACCGGAGCCTGTCGGCCGTTTCCGTCCGCCAGTCGGCCGGAGAACACCAACTGGACAACGTCGCCTTGCCTGGTGGAGCGGAACTGGACCGTCGAAGTGTTCTGGTCCGACCACCCGTCGACGTACGTGTGGAACGGTTCGGTCAACAGGTTTCTGCCCGAGCCGTGCAGGAAGACAACCGTGTCCAGCACGCCGCCGTGACGAAGGTCGAACTCCAACCGCCAGTAGCGGGAGGTCACCCGGACGCGCCGGTCCGGCAGAACGTCCACTTGGACCGGTCCGGCACCGGGCGCTTGCAGGGTTTGCAGGTTTGTGTCCGCGCGGGCTTTGCCGTTGGTGTCGTCACGCGCAAGAGCAGCCAAGAAGGCCACGACGGCCAACAAACCGACGAAACGACGAGCCAACCGCACAACGTTCATGGAATGCCTCCCCCCCTTTCGGAAACCGAAGGCCAGTGGCGGCGCAGCCAAACGCGCGACCGTCGGCCCCGTCGAGTGACGCCGAGCCACACGGAGCCGATTATGGGACCAGGCGTCGCGCGGGTCAACAAGCCGGACCGGCGGTCGGCTCACCAAAGCGTCGCAGACGGCCGAAGCGGAACCAGGGCCAGCACAGGGAGAGAGACACGGCTCGACTCTTTGGGGCGTTTTGGGGGACGCACACAGCGTCAGGTCACACGGACTGGGCGAGCGGTGAGTGGTGCGACCACGCGGTGACCGAACCGTTGCGTGCGAGTTCGTGGTTCCCTCAGTGGCGAAAGCGGGGCACGGGCCCGTGTCGCGCGAACGGGACCTCCCGAGCTGGTTTGTCCGTTCGTGCAAAGGCTCGGTTGAAGAGGACCGGGAACTTGAGAACCCAACCACGTCCCGGCCACTTGCGGTTCCAGCTGCAGACGGACTGGGGTGCGCGCACCTGGTCTTGGACCGGAAACGGCCAGTCGAGTCCCGGCAGCAGTCGCCCAAGAGTGGGAGGGGACGGGAAGAGGCGTAGTGCCGGGGCGGGAACCGCGCCGTCCGACCTTTACTTCTTCTCGGCAGCCTTCTTGGCTGCGGCCGGCTGCGAGGCAGTGGGCTCTTGCTGTTTCGTGTCAGGCTTCGACGTGCTCCCTTGTTTCGGACCTGGCCCGCCAGACGGCGCCTGTGCGGACGAGCCGGGCTTGGGAGCAGTCTTCGGTTTTTCTTTTGCAGGTGGCGCGGAACCTGCCGCTTGTGGCTTGTTTTTCTGCGACGACGCGGGCTGCTCGGTCTGAGGCTTCACACCCTCCGCCGAGGCTCCTTCGCCGCTCGGTTTGGCCTTGGCCGGACCGGTCGTCTTTTCCTTCTGCCCCTTGGCCGCCGCAGACCCAGCTTTTGGCTTGGCTTTCTGTTGTTCCTTGGCCTGTTGCTTTGCCTTTTGCTGGGCAGCGCCGGCCTTGTTTTGCTGAGCCTCGCCAGCTGGCTGCTTCGCGGTTGCCTTTGGGGACGTCTCCTTCTGGCTGCCGGCTTGCTCCTCTTTCTTTTCCTCCTGCTTCTTCGGCTTGACCAGGTCGGCCCGTGTCAGGCGGAGCTTCTTGAAGCTGTCTTCCGAAATGACGAAGTACCAGTTTGCGAACCGCTCGTTCAGCTCGGCAACCTTTTCCTTCCCCTCCTTGACTTTGCGGTTGTACTCCTTCAGGTCCTGTTCGTACTTACTCTTGGCCTCCTCGTACTTCTTCAAAGCCTCCTCGTACTGCTTACGCAGTTTTTCTTTCTCTGCCTGTTCCTTCTTGCGTTCCTCGGCCGACTTGCCTTTGTCTTCCTGCAAGGCTTCGTCGGCACCGAGCTTGTCGATGTCTACGCCGGCGGGCTTCTTCGGTTTCTTTGGGGCCACCGGCTTCTTTCCCAAAAGCGATTCGTCGAACTCCACGCGAACGAACAAGTAACGGCTCTTGCTCAGCTTCGTGCCCGAGTCGCTTTCAGACGACTCTTTCTTCTCCTGTTCGGTCTTCTCGCCCGCTGCGTCTTTCGACGCACTCTTCGATTGGTCGCTCGCCGACTGCTCCGAGCCTTTCTTCGACTGGTCTTTGCTCTTGGCTTCCTTTTTCGAGCTCTTGCCGATTTCAATCTCTTCTTCCGTGCCTTCGAACACGTTTCCGAAGTGCAAGTGGTAGACGACCCCTTTATTCGTGTAGGCCGTCAGCTCACCCTCGCGCGAGTAAACGCGAGTCTTCTTGGGGTCTCGCTGGTCCGGTCCAAGGAAGAAGCCGCGTTCGGCCAAGTTGTTTCGCAGTTGCTCAATGACCACCTGCAGGGCCTGCGGGTTGTTCTTGATTGCGTCGGGTGGGTTGAACGTCAGGTCGGCCGTCAAAAGCGGTTTGCCTTCGTACTGGGGCTTGGGACGGACTCCGACCAGACGAAGGTCTTGCAATGCGAACTCCAGCGACGTGATCTTGCTCTTGTCCAGCTCTTCGGTCTGCTCGTTCAAGCCGGCCAGCTTCCAGTCGTCGGTTGAGCTGTTTCGGGTCAGCTCGAACGTTTCTTCGCCGACCATTCGACCGGTCGTGGGGTCGATGATTGGCTTCGACTCGGCGATTTTGACCAGGTCGTAGCGGTCCAGCTTGAGCAGGTTCGGTTCGACCCAATCGGCGAACTTGGTCGACACGTCGAGGTTCAGCTTCGCCCGGTAGACTTCGTTTTCGTCAGCGCGGCGAATGTAGTACTCGTTTTCCGTCCCTTCGACCTTCTTGCCGATGATGAAGTCCACCAGAATGTTGCCGTTCTTGAAAAGCGTGATTCGGTGACCGCGGCCTTTCAACGAGGGGTTGGATTCGTCCAACGGGTCGATCACGCCAAACCGGGCGTGGTCGGTGGGCCGACGGCTAGCCAAGGCTTCCCGCTTGATGCCGATGAGCGAGGCGGCGGTGCGGGCGAGCCGTTCCTTTGCGTCGGCCGGGTAGTTGTGGTGAGAGGGAATTCGCCACGCCCCGTCCTTGTACTCCACCATGAACGGCTTGGCCGACGCGGTGTCTTCGTCGTAGACCACGACGCGCAGAGCCGTGGCCTCGCTTGGGTCCTTGAAGTCCGGGTAGAACTCCTGCCCGACCTTCTCAAACCCGGCGATCGGCTTGGGACGGGTGACCCAATCGACGACGATCGCCAGCGTCAGCGAGAAGACTGCCGCAGCCACGAAAAAGATCGTTTTCTTTGCCTGACTCATTGCCGTCAGTCCGTTTGCTCTGACTGTCCGACTGTCTTAGGAGAGGACACACGCCGCTTCTTTCAGAACCGGTCCCGTGTTGCGGGTGCGGTTCTTGAAGGGACACCGACGGGCGCCGAGCGTCGCCGGTTCCGTCACCGCTTCACGCGGCGGGCTTCTTCGATGTACCGCAGCTCGGTGTTGACCCGCACCAGCAAGACGATGATTCCTAGCAGGACCGCCGGTACCGGTGGCAGAGAAACGGCTCGCCAGCGAATTCGGTTCTCCAGCTCACGAATCTGTCGCTGTTCGCGCGCTCGAAGCTCTTCGATCTTCCGCTGCTTTTCCTGCTCGATTTCGGCCCGTGCGACGTCCAGCCGTCGCTGCTCGGTCTGCTTGGCGATTTCGAGCTTTTGCTGTTTTTCCAGCGGGCTGAGGGTTGGGTCTTCTTCGATTTGCCGAGCGATTTTTTCGAGGCTTTCGCGCCGTTTGGCCAGTTGCTCGCGTGCCTCCTGCTCGGCCTTCTGCTCTTCTTCCGCCCGTCGCCGACGGTACTCGGCCGCCTGACGTTCAATCTCCACCAGCGTTCGCTGCCGAATCCGCCGCTTCCGCAGCTCGACGTACGACTCGTCGCCCGCCAGCACGTCGACGGCGTTCAACACGAACTTGACGTTGTCCAGTTTCAGGTCGGCCGCCTCGCGCCGCTCGACCGTGAACAACAGGTCCGAAACCAAGTCGACGTCCGCGACGTAAATCACGTTGATGCCGTCGCCGGGCTTGATTTCTTTCGAGCGAATTCGAGCGGCAATCACGTGCGACTCATTGTCGACGAACCGCGCCGGGTTCGGATTGATTTCGATGCCCATTCCGAAGAAGGCGGGGCGAGTAATTTCGTCCCACTTCAACACGCCAGAGTGTGTGCTGGTGCGAAGCAAGGGCTCAAAAATCAAGTCAGACCCTTCCCGTGGACGAATTCGGCCTGGGTACAGAGCCAGCACCTCCTGCAGCCCGCTGGTCACGGGACTACTTTCGTTGAACGCCCCTTTGACGCCGCTCAACGGCGAAATGAAAACAAACTCCGGCGGCCAGACCTGGGCAAAGCGGGGGTGCAACGTCTGACCGACCAAGTCCCACACCACCTCGCCGTTGTTCCAGGCAATGCCCAAAGCGTTGCACAGCGTGGTGGCGCGTCCGCCGTCCGCCTTTTCCTCGGTCGGTCCCCCGAACATTCCCCCCGGTCGCGGTTTGGGCATGCGCGGCGAGTTCAGTCCGTTGTCGTACCAGGTGAGCGGGTCGTCGAAAATGAGCACCGGCTTGCCCGACTTGACGTAGTTCACAAAGTTTTCCATTTGCGGCTGCGTCAACGACGACGGCAGCACGGCAATCAGCACGTCGTACTTTTCGGTGTCAATGGGCGAGTCCGGCGAGACAGGCTGCACTCGGTACTGCTTTTTCAGCTCTTTCGAAATCCGCCACTCGGGCTGGCTGGTGAACGTGGCCATTCGAAAGCCACCCGTGACCAAAGCGTCCGTCTGTAAAATGCCCACCGTCAGCCGCTTCTCTTGCGAGACGGTTCGAATCGACCGCGTCAGCTCGTACTCAATCGGGGTCCCTTCTTCGAAGATTGGAATGACCACTTCGTCGTACGGGCTGCTGACGACGGCTCCCAGGTAGACGTCTTGTTCCTCAAAACGGCCTTCCCGTTGGGTTTGAACCCGCAACGGCTCAATGCCGTAACTTCGTGCCTCTTCCGCCTCCTCACTAAACGGTTCCACGTCCACAAACCGGACCGAAATGCGACTGCCGCCAATGCGGTCGTACTGCCGCAGGAGCCCGCGCAGCCTTCTTTTCTTCCAGACGAACTCGCGTGGAACGTCGACGCTCATGAACGCCTGAATCAAAATGGGCCGGTCTTTGCTGAGTCCTTTCAGCAGCTTCAGCGTGGTGTCGGACAGCGTAAAGGCCTTTTCGGCCGTCATGTCGAATTGCAGGCCCAGCACCTCGCTCCCCTTGCCGACTACGAAGTTCATGCAGGCCAAAATGACGGCCAGCGACAAAGCCCGGAGCCCAAATTGCACCTCCATCAGCTGGCCTTCCCGGCCGCTGCTCCAGTGCCGTCGCCCGATGATGACAGCATTCAAGTACAGCATGAACGCCGCCAGTGAGGCGAAGTAAACAATGGAGCTCACCGGAACAATGCCCATGGTAAACTCCTGCATTTGCTCCGGCAGGCTGACGCTTTTGAGCAGCTCATTTCCGGGAGCCAGCCGGTCGATGAAGACGGGAATGGCGCAAATGGCCGCTCCAAGGACAAAAGCGACTGTGTTGCTGCTCGTCAGGACCGACGCAAACATGCCGGCGGCCACTAAAGCGGCGCCGGCCAGCCAGTAGCCCAAGTAGGTAGCAATCAACATGCCCCAATCGGGGTCGGCGTACCAAGCCAGAACGCCCAGCTGGGTCAGCGAGAACATGAGCGCCACGGTGTAAACGCACAGGACGGCCAGGTACTTGCCCAGCAAGATCTCGAAGTCCGTGGCTGGAAGCGTGAAGAGCAGTTCGTCCGTCCCGAGCTTCTTTTCTTCGGCCCAGGACCCCATTGTAATGGCCGGGACGATGAACAGCAGCAGCAGCGGGTAATAGCGGCTCAGCTGGTCCAGGTTGGCCAGGTTCGCCGCGAAAAATTCGGGGCTAAAGGCAAAGGCTGCACAGGCCACCACAAAGACGACGATGAACAGGTAGCCTAAGACCCCAGAAAAGTAAGCCGCCAGGTTCCGTTTGAAAACGGCGTTGATGACGTGCTTTCTTAACATGGCTCTTCTTATTCCGTGCCCATTGGCGCTTCTAAGGGTTGACGTCGTGTTGCCGGTTTAGGGCTGCAGCGGAACAAGTCGCCCAACTGCGACTCGACGGCACCGCGGCCTCACTGCTGTCCGTCGAGTCAGGCAGCCGGAGCTGGTCGACCGAACCCCATGGTCAGCCGACGGAACCGCTCCTCCATTTCCGACTCGTTTTGCCCCAGTTCTGAAACCGGTCCATCCAAGACAATTCGGCCCAGGTTGATCAAAATAACTCGACTGCACATGACCTGCACCTCGCGCAGAATGTGCGTCGAAACAAGGATCGTTTTCGTTTGGCCCAGGCTGCGAATGAGTTGGCGGACGTCGTGCACTTGGTTGGGGTCCAGGCCGGCGGTCGGCTCGTCCAAAATGAGGACTTCGGGGTCGTGCAAAAGGGCCTGAGCCATTCCGACCCGCTGCCGGTACCCCTTCGACAGCTTACTAATGGGTTTGCCCCAGACGGTTTGGAGCGCGCACTTCTCGGCGACGAAGTCCAACCGTTCGTCCAGGAAGCCTTTAGACATTCCACGAGCTTCACCGAGGTATTTCAAAAGGGCTCGCGGAGTCATTTCGGTGTAGAGAGGTCCATTCTCCGGAAGGTAGCCAATCAACCGGCTGGCTTCGACTCGCTGGGTCGCCACGTCGAAGCCGCCAATCAGGGCCATGCCTTCGGTCGGAGCCAGGTACCCGGTCAGGAGACGCATGGTTGTGGACTTGCCAGCGCCGTTTGGCCCCAGGAAGGCACAGACCTGGCCCCGCGGAACCGTAAACGAGACGCTGCGGACTGCGGCGAACGAGCCGTAAAACTTGCTCAGCCCGCGCGACTCAATCATTGGCTTGCCGTTGCCTTTTGACTTTTTCGTGTCGTCGCCCATTGATTCACCTGCCGGTCTGACTTGGTCCGCTCGGCCTCTGTCGGCCCGTTGTTGTTTTCTGTGGGTTGCCCGT
>CAYSAG010000020.1:0-31065 GCA_964428935.1 uncultured Planctomycetaceae bacterium
CGGGTTTTCCGACGCACTGATTAGCCGAATGGCCCCCACGTAGGCTTTTCCGGCCGTGCCGTTCAGCGTGACGATGTCTCCGGCCTTGAGCGTCTTGCCGCCGGCAGTGACGGTTCGGGCTTGTTCGTCGATGCGAATCTCGCCCGCGCCGACAATGCAGCATTTGCCCCAGCCGCGAGCCACCAGCGCGGCGTGGCTGGTCATGCCGCCTCGCTGCGTCAAAATGCCGACGGCCGCTCGCATGCCTTCCACGTCTTCCGGATTGGTTTCCGGTCGAACCAGCACGACCTGCCGTCCGGCCTTCGCCGCTTCCACCGCCTCGGCCGACGTCAGCACAATCTCACCGACCGCGCCGCCCGGACCGGCGGGCAGACCCGTGGCGAACAAGCGGCCTTCCTGCTCGGCCTTCTTCTCTTCTTCGGCGTCGACGATCGGGTGCAGCAGCTCGTCCAGCTGCTTCGGCGAGAGCCGCAAGACGGCCGTCGCCTCGTCGATCAGGCCCTCGTCCAACATGTCCATGGCCATGTTCAAAGCGGCCGTTCCGGTTCGTTTGCCCGAGCGGCACTGAAGCATCCAAAGGCGTCCCTCCTGGATCGTAAACTCGATGTCCTGCATGTCGCGGTAGTGCTTTTCCAGCTTCTCGCGGATTTCGAGAAGCTGCTTGTACAGTTCGGGGAACGCCGTCTCGAGCGAGGGCAGGTGTTTGTTCTGCTCGGTTTTCGTGTCTTCGTTCAGCGGGTTGGGCGTTCGGATGCCGGCCACGACGTCTTCGCCCTGCGCGTTCGGCAGCCACTCGCCGTAAAACTTGTTCTCGCCCGTCGCCGGGTTACGAGTGAAGGCCACGCCGGTAGCCGACGTCTCGCCCATGTTCCCGAAAACCATGCTCTGCACGTTGGTCGCCGTGCCCCAGTCGTCCGGAATGCCTTCGATGCGTCGGTAGGCGACCGCCCGTTTGCCGTTCCAGCTCTTGAAGACGGCCGCGATTCCGCCCCAGAGCTGCTCTTCCGGATCGTCCGGGAACTCCCGTCCCAAAACCTCCTTGACCTTTTGCTTGTACAGCTCGCACAGCTCCTTCAGATCGTCGGCCGTCAGGTCCGTGTCCTGCTTGTAGCCTTTCTCCTCCTTCATCTTGTCCATGATTTCTTCCAGCTGGACACGGATGCCGCGGCCGTCCTCCGGCTCAATCCCTTCCGCCTTTTCCATGACCACGTCCGAGTACATGGTGATCAGGCGGCGGTAGGCGTCGTAAACGAACCGCTCGTTGTTCGTCTTCTTGATCAGGCCCGGGATGGTCTTGGAGCACAGTCCGACGTTGAGCACGGTTTCCATCATGCCGGGCATGGACTGGCGAGCGCCCGAGCGGCACGAGACCAACAGCGGGTTCTCGGGGTCGCCGTACTTCATGCCCATGATTTCTTCGACCTTGCGCAGAGCCTCGTCCACCTGCTCCTTCAGCCCTTCGGGGTACTGACCTCCGGTCTTCATGAAGTACGTGCACACCTCGGTCGTAATGGTGAAGCCGGCCGGGACGGGCAGTCCCAGGTTCGCCATTTCCGCCAGGTTCGCTCCTTTTCCGCCCAGCAAGTCGCGCATGTCCGCGCTGCCTTCTGCCTTCCCGCCGCCGAAAAAGTAGACGTATTTCTTACTCATCGCGCCGATCCTTTAAGCAAAAAGAATTCCCCGTTTACTGAGCGTTTCCGTGGGCGGTCCTGCAGAAGCACCGTCTTGGACCGCTCAGCCTTGCACCGTCCAGAACCAACCGCTCGGCCGTGGCCCATCCGCCGCCCGGGCGCGCAACAAGACCACCCGGGTCAACCTTGGCAATGAGGGATCGAACACTAACACTCGCCGGCCATTCCGTCAAGCTACCATTGACGCAACCACTTCGCTGTCCGCCTTGGGTCGTCACACGCAGCCCCAATTGTGCTCACGGCCGCAGCCTGGCCGACGACGGCCCAGGTCGGACGGCCACCCGAGCGCCCACGCCGTGTGCCTGGTCCAAGCCCCTGACCTTACGGCTCACTCCACCGAGTAGCACGCGGCTTCCTCAGAGTTCCGAACCAGCAAACGCCCGCGCCACAGAACCGGGTGGTTCCACGTCTTCCCTTCAATGGCTTGAAACCGAGCTACTTCGCGGAACCGTTCGGGCGTGGCCTCCACTAACACCACCGCTCCGTCTTCCGCTTGCACCAGCAGGCAGTCGCCGACCAGCAGCAGTTGCCCGTAGCCGAACCGGCCATGTTTCCACCGGCGTTTGCCGGTTCGGACGTCCAAGCAAGCCAGAATGCCTTCGTCCAAACCGTAGACGAAGTCCCCTTTCAGCACGGCGTCGTTGAACTTCAGCTTCAGTTGAGTGGTGTGCCAGCGAGCCGGTTGCTTCGGCTTCCACACACCGTCTTCCCAGACCAGGTCGAAGCAAGCCGTGCCGCGTCCGTAGCCGCTGCCAATCAGCAGAGCTTTGTCCTGGTAAAGAATGGGCTGAGCCACATTGATTCCCTGGTTGGTCGGCCACGGAATGAACCAGAGCTCGCGTCCGGTTTCCGGGTCGAAGCCGCTCAGACCGTCGCCGCCGAAGACCAGCAGCTCGGTCACGCCGTTGACCGTTTCGACGCGCGGTGCCGAGTAGGCTGCGCGGCGCGACCCGGCTGTCCAAGCAATTTCTCCTGTCCGGCAGTCGTAGGCAATGACCTGACGGCCGTCGCGTCCGCCGGGAACCACAATGACCCAGTGCTTGTAGGCCAACGGAGAAGCGGCCATGCCCCACTGCAGGTTGCGAGCTCCTGCGTCCTTCAGAATGTTGCGGCTCCAAACCAGCTGCCCCGTTGCTGCGTCCAAGCAGTTCAAATGCCCTTCCGCTCCCAGCGAGTACACGCGGCCGTCGTGAATGAGCGGCGTGGCACGCGGGCCGTCGCCGCCCAAAACTTCGCTGAACCGAGCCGTGGTGTGGTGAGCCCACACCTGCTTTCCCGTGTCGACCTGGTAGCAGACCGTCACTTCGTCCTGACCACGTTGCTCCAGCGTAAACGCCAGCCCGTCGGCCACGGCGAACGAACACCACCCCAGGCCGACCGCGTGACGCCACAACCGCTTCGGCGGACGCTCGTCCCAGTCCGTTCGCAGCGTGACGCCGCGCACCACGCCGTCCCGCCTGGGGCCTCGGAAGCCGGGCCAATCCGAGTCGCTCACTTGGACCGTTTGCACGGAGCCGAGCTCGGTCGGCTTGGCCTGCAACGCCTTCCAGTAGCTCTCCGGCAACTGGTCTGTGGTCTTCGACCACCGCCACGTGAACCGAGGAATCATGGCTCCTTCGAAACCCTCGACGCGGACCAACGCCGCCAACACGCAGAGGGCCAAGCCCGTCACGACCAGTCCGGCCGCTTTCTCCTTCCGCGACAGCCCGGACCAACACAGCCACCACAGCACCAGCAGCAGCAGCGTGCCGAAGAGGACGGGCAGTGAGGCAAACACTTGCATGGTTCGGTCTGGCGC
This sequence comes from uncultured Planctomycetaceae bacterium, assembly GCA_964428935.1. Taxonomy (GTDB): domain Bacteria; phylum Planctomycetota; class Planctomycetia; order Planctomycetales; family Planctomycetaceae; genus JAADHY01. The sequence continues at coordinate 3,490 of CAYSAG010000020.1, forward strand.
AAAGGCCTTCCAAACCACGACTTCACCCACCGCCCCGCAGGCCAGCAGCAGCACGCCCAGACGCCACCGAAACCGTCGCTTGCGGCCAGCCGTCTGCGGTTCCGTCTGCTGCGCGGCCGTGTTCGAACCCTCCGGTTGGCTCGTGCTTTCCGTTGCGTCGTGTTTGTCGGTCATGAGTGCCGCTCCTAGCCCCTCTGAGCTTCGCTGCCAATGCGCCGCCGACCAGAGCGGCGACGCGTGTCGCGTGCGTCTGGTTGCGCGTCCGCGACGGCAGTCCGTTGCACCGAGCAGTCCGCTCGGCGCTCCAGAGAACGTCTTGCGCACAGGTCTTGAGCCGGAAAGACTGCGTTCGACCCGTCCGGCTCGCGTCCGACCGGTACGGCTGCCGACGAAGAAGGGTAGGGCCGCGGGCAAGCCGGCCGAAACCGAATGGCCGGAGCCGAACAGGTCCGTTCTCGGACACGCAGAGAATCATTCCGGAGCCGTGTCCGACCACAGGCTGTTAGAATAGTGCAGTCGGTTGTCGGGCAAAAGGGGGCCGGCCAGCCGTTGCAACCGCTGCAGCCAGCAAGACCGGCCCGACCGTTGTTGAAACGCGGGAAGTGCTGCGGCAACGAAAACGAATCTTGCCCGTCCTTTCTTCGTTGGACAAACCACGAACGCAGCAAGCGGAGAACCGCGGTGCTCGACGACGCTCCTGCAGCCGTTTCCGCAACGTCGGTGGCCACACCGACCCGGGTGGCTGACCGCCTGGGGTCGGCTGGGGGCTCGGGCCGTCCGCGGTCGGTTCGCGTGCCGGCGCAAGGCCCGTGTTCCCGGACAGGGGCGGGGCAGGGGCGGCCGTTGTCGGAGCGTCGTGGCTGGGGGCACGGTGGCCGTGTCCGCTGGGGGCTCAACCGCGACGCCCGGCCGACGGCTTTGCTCGTCTCGCTGCTGTTGCACACTTTGCTGCTTTTGCTGCTGGCTGCGTGGAGGCTTCAGACCAACCGCACGCCAAGCGAACGGCTGGCGACGGTTGTGTCGCTCTCGCCAGCCCCGCCGCCGTCGACGGTTTCCGTTGCGTTCTCGGCGCCGGACCGACTGAGCTCGAACCAGCCGCCGGTTCGTGACGCGAAACCGGCTCGGCTAGCGAGCGCGTTGGCGGCTGCCAGCTTAGAGCTCGTCTCGACGACTTTTTCGCCGCCGACTGCGGACGAAACCGTTGCGACGGACGAAGCCGTTTGGCAGCAGGTCGGGCGTGTGCTGAGCCGGCTGGAGCAGCGACCGGCCGGAGCCGGCCCGGACGCGGGTCGCCCCGACGGCCGGACGCTCGCTAGGTTCGGCGGCGTCGCTGCCGGCACGCCCAAGCAACAGACGGCGGAAGGGGAAGTGGCCCCGGCGGCCGGAGCGTCGCAACGGCTCGGCTCGGGCGCTTCGACCGGCGAGGGGTTTTTCGGTGTTCGTCTGTCGGCTCGGCGAGTCGCCTTCGTGCTGGACGCGTCGCGCAGCATGAACTACCCGCACCCGGGACCGGCTCGGACACGGCTGGGACGGGTGAAGCTGGAGGTGCTGAAGTCGCTGCAGTCGCTGCCCGCCGACGGTCGGTTTTTCGTTGTGTTTTTCAACGAGCACCCGCTGGTGCCGCCCGCTAGCGGCTGGTGGCCAGCCTCGGCCCAGGCCGCTCGGCAGTGCGCCGCGTGGCTGGCTCAGGTGAAGGCCGACGGCTCGACCGACCCGCGCGAGGCACTCCGGCTGGCCTTGTCGCTTCGTCCGGAGGTCGTCTGCCTGCTGAGCGACGGACTGTTCGCAAAGGAGGTCTCGGAGGAGCTGCTGCGAGCCGTGCCGGCCGGCGTGGTCGTCCACACGTTTTCGTTCCAGCCGGACGTGGACCCGGAGCTGGCCGAAGCGAAAGCTTTGGTCGCCAGCGGTCGCCTGGACGAGGCGAGGCGGAAGTACCGTCGCAGCGTGGTGCGGAAGGCCGTCGAACTGGCCGAGGCCGAGCGGGTGCTCCGGACGCTGGCGGAACGGACCGGGGGCCAGTTCCACTGGCTCCACTGAAGCCGAGCGGCGGCCGAAAACGCTGACGGGCCGTGCTGCTCCAGCGCGAGTCGGACAGTCCGGAGTGCTTGTCGCTTCCTCGACCCGCCGTCGAGCGTTCGCGGCAGGTGGCCCCGACCGCTTCGTGAGTCCAACCCCTTCGTGACTCCGACCGCTTCCGCTACCGGCCGCCGCTCACTGCAGGGGACACGACCCCGGCTCGCATTTCGACGTCCCCGAGTACGGACAGGCCGGGCCGGTCGGGTCGGAGCCGCCGCTGGTGTGCACGGCCGGGGTGCTGAAGAGCTTGGTCAATTCCTTCGACCCGCACTCCGGACAAACGGGCTGGTCGTCACTTCGAACCAACAGCTCGAACCGCTTCTCGCACTTTCGACATTGGTACTCGTACAGCGGCATGGGCCAGTCCTCTTCGGGCAACCACAGTTTGTTGGGCAACTTTCCGCAGTGCTTGGCGTGACGCAGGCGGCCACTCGGCGCGGGCCGCGGCGGAGAAGTTGAGCCTCGCGGCCGGACCGGCCAAGGCCCGAGCGTCTTGCCGTCGGGAAAGTTTACGCGCTGGGAGCGGGTGAAGTGGAGCGTGCCGTGGGCGGTTTGTCGGACAGACGCCGGTCACGGGCCGTCTCGGCGTCGAGCCCGCTGTCTCCACCGCTCCGCTTCCTCGTGACATCCGACAATTCGCCGACGCACCAGTCGCAAGAGCTCCGGTTCGCGTTCTCGTGGCAGGAGCGGTTCCAGCTCCTCCCAGTCCAGCGGCTTGCCGAACACAACCCGAACCGCGCCAGGCCGAACCATTCGCGACCCGCGTCGAAACGCCTGGTACGCGCCGGCCACGCCCACCGGAAAAACGGGCACACGCGCACGGCGAAGAATCATGGCAAAGCCCGGCTTCAGCGGAGCAATTTGGCCGTCTCGCGTTCGACTTCCCTCGGGAAAAAAGCCGACCAAGAAACCGTGCTCCAGTCGCCGCACACACTCCCGCACCACAGCCGCACCCGGCCGCTGCTGGTTAATGGGCATGACGTACGTGTTCCGCAAAATCCAGCCCAGGACGGGCAACGGAAAAAGGTTGTGGCGAGCGACGTAACTGATCGGTCGCTCCAACGGCAAACCCACCAGCAGCGGGTCCAGGTGGCTTTGGTGGTTAATCAGCAACAGCGCGCCGCGGTCCGCGGGCAGCCGCTCGTGCCCGCGAGCTCGGTAGCGCAGCCAGACGACGAAAAGGCTGCGGAGCACCAGCTGGCAAGAAAACCACAGCCAGTTGCGTCGAAACGGCGACGGCAGCGGTTGGTCTGGTGTCAGTCGTGGAATCTTTGCCATGCGGAAAAGTTACACGTCGCCGGTGGGCGGCACAAGATTTCCGGCGGGGCGTGGCGTTCGGCCGGCGTGGCGGTCCGTGCGGACCGGCCGTCCAACCGGCGCGGTTCCGCTCCGCCGACCGCCCGCGCGGACGAACGCCGTCCTCACGCGCGACACGGTCCTCACCCACGACACGCCGAGCTCACTGCCGCTGGCTCTCGGCTGCCGTCACCTGTTGCAAACGCTGACGGTACCGGCGGTACAACCGCGTGTGGCGGCTCTCGGGCGGGTAGGGGCGTCCGGCAATGAAAACGCCCAGAATGTGAGTGGCTGGCTGCAACGGCGAGCCGTCCGTAATGACCAGGTTGGCCAGCTTGCCGGGAGTAATCGAGCCCAGTTGGTCGCGCACGTCGAGAATTTCGGCCGCCGACAGGGTCAACGCCCGCAGCGCCGCCGACTCGGGCAGTCCGAAGGCCACGGCCATGGCTGCCTCGAACGGCAGGTTGCGGCTGTTCGTCGAGCTGTCGGAGCGGAAGCAGAAACGCACGCCCGCCTCGTACAGTCGGCCGGCGTTCGCGTAGGCGGCGTCGGACGGGTCGTACGACTCGACCGGGCCACGCATGACCTTGCCGACAATGACCGGCACCTTGCGTCGCTTCAGCTCGGACGCCACCTTCCACGCGTCTGTGGCGCCGACCAGCACCAACCGCAGCTTTTGCTGCTCGGCAAACTGCAGCGCCTGGACAATTTGCTTGCGTGAGTGAGCCTCGACCAGCACCGGCTTTTGGCCGTGCAGGTACGGAAGCAGAGCCTCCAGCCGCGGGTCCAGCAGGGTCGTCGTGCCTTTGCGTTGTCGAGCTCGCTCGTAGACGCGGGCCCGGCCGAACAGCTCGCGCAGTTGGTCGATTCGTTTCTTCGCCGACTCGCCGCGCGGCCAGCGAATGACCAGTCCGGCTTCGAGTTGGAGGGTCATTTCCGGAGCGGTCCAACCGGCCAGGTTGACCAGCGACGCCTGTCCGCAGACGACGCCGCCGGTGGGAGTGGCCAGGACCGTAGTAATGCCGCCTGCACGAGCCACCGCCACCAGCTCCGAGTCGGGGTTCACGGCGACGCCCGCCCGCAGGTCTGGGTGGAACAAACCGATTTCCGCGTAGTCGTGGGTCTCCGCGACCTTGCCGATTTCCGTCAGGCCCAGCGTGGTGCCAGCGTCAATCAGCCCCGGGTAGACGTGCAGTCCGGTGGCGTCAATGACTTTCGCGTCGTCGGGCACCGGGACCTTCGGCCCGACGGCTGCAATCCGGCCGCCGTCAATGACCACCGTGGCCCGTTTCCAGGTCGGCCGGTCCACCGGGTGAACGGTCGCGTTGACAATGGCGTAGCGTCCGTTGGGGCTGAGCGACAGGTCCAGCGAGCGGCTGGGAGCCGAACGAGCCGCGGCCGGCAACGGACCGGCTCGCCGAGTGCGTCGAACGGCCGAACCAGACATGGCCGTCGGCTGCTTGCTACGGTCGAAGTAAACGACCCCTTCAATGATTGTCATTTCACAGCGCGAAAAGGCGTTCAACGGGTGACCGTTGAAAATGGCCAGGTCGCCGTCCTTGCCGACTTCGATTGTTCCAATGCGACGGTCCAGACCCAGCTCGCGCGCCGGGTTCAAGGTGACGGTGCGCAGGGCCTCGTCGGGCGGGACGTTTCCGTAGCGAATCAACTTCGCCGCCTCTTGGTAAAGGTGCCGCATGAGTTCAGCGTTGTCGCTCTTCAGGCACGCGTTGACGCCGGCGCGAAGGAGCAGGGCGGCGTTGTACGGAGTCGCGTCGTAGGCCTCGACTTTGTACGCCCACCAGTCCGAGAACGTGCTGACGCTGGCTCCGTGCCGCGCAATTTCCGGCGCGACCTTGTAAGCCTCCAACGCGTGCTGCAACGAATTGACTCGAATGCCCAGCGACTCGGCAACCCGCAGCACCATTAAAATTTCGTCCGACCGGTAGCAGTGGCAGTCAATCAGCTTCCGTTCTTGGAGAATGTCGGCCAGTGTCTCCAGACGCAGGTCCCGACGCGGCGGCAACAATCGGCTCTTGTCTTTCGACTTCTCGTACGCCAACCACCGGTCGCGGTAGGCCGCTGCCTCGGCGAAAGCCCGGCGCAACGTCGCTTCCACGCCCAACCGTGTGTTCGGAAACCGCCCCGGGCGCCCCTTGACGTTCTCGCCCAGAGCGAACTTGACTCCCTGAGGTGCTCGGACCAAATGCTCGCGCGCCGTGCGGCCGTACTTCAGCTTGACCACCGCGTTTTGGCCGCCAATGACGTTCGCCGAGCCGTGAAGCAGACGAACCGTCGTGACACCACCGGCCAAAGCGCGGTACTCGGCCACGTCGTCCGTACGGACGGCGTCGCGAACGCGGACTTCGCACACGATCGACTGCGTGCCCTCGTTTGCTCCGCCCGAAATCATGATGTGACTGTGCGGGTCGACAATGCCGGGAATGATGTACCGACCGCGAGCGTCGACCACCAAGAAGCCTTTCGGCGGCCGCAGTCCCTGACCAATGGCTTTGATCCTTCCCCGCTCAATCAAAATCGAAGCGTTCTGAAGCGTCACGCCCGTGCCGGTCCAAACCGTGCCGCCTCGGACGAACAAGTTTCCGTTCCCCCGTTGACCGGCCAGTCGGTCGGACTCCAGTTCGGTGGGTTGTTCGGCCGGGGTGGCTGCGACCTTTCCACCACCTGCCTTTTTACCCGCCGGCCTCTTCCCCGAGGCTGACACCGATTTCTGCGGCGGACTTTCCGGCTTGGAGGCTTTCTGCTTTTGCGAGGCACCCCGACCGGCGCCGGCGGACTTCGGTTGTTCCACAGTCTCCACGCCGGTCAGTTCCACCGGTTTTGAAGCCGACTTGTTCTTGGCCTGGGCGTTGCCGGGCTTTGCTTTGGGCTCTTTGGAGCTCTTGGCCTTTTCTTCGCTTTTCGCCAGCGGCTTGGCTTCCCGGTTGAACTGGAACTTCAGTCCGTCGACAAACACGTAATGGACCAGAGACCGCTTGTCTTCAAACGGCCCGTTGAAGACGACGACGTGAGCCAATTTGCCCGGTTGGAGCGTGCCGAGCTGGTTCTCGACGCCCAGAATTCGAGCGGCGTTCACGGTGAGGGCGGCCAGGGCCGTTTTGGGCGAAAGTCCGTGCTCCACGGCCAGCCGGACCTGCTTGAGCAGCTCGGACGGCGACTTCAGCCCGCGCGAGGAGAACGCGAACGGAATTCTCGCTTTTTCCAACTTGGTCAACGTCTGGATTCGTTCCAGCCAGCGGCGTCGTTTGTCCTCTTGCACGCGCAGCGGCGGCTGGGTGTCGGGTTGGAGCTCTTCCGTTTGGGCCGGCTTCTTGACTTTCGGCTCGTCGCCAAAGTCGAGCTGCACCAGCAGCGGTGTCCGGAGTTGACGAAGTCGGGTCAAACACTCGCCCGCTTGCGTCGCTCCCCACAACGCGGCCACCTTCAGCTTTTGTTCTCGAGCAAAGTCCAGGGCTCGGTGGATGTCGTCTCGCGACGTCGCGAGGAACAAAACGGCTTGCTGGCCCGAGGCTACCGAGGCGAGTGCTTCCAACGCGGGGTCGAAGGGCGGGCGCGGCACGGACTGCGGCGACTGCTCGAACAGTTGCCAGTGTTGCTGGTAGCGGCGTGCGTCGAGCAAAGCTTGCCGCAGGTGAGCGACGGCTCCCATCAACGTCGCCGGGTAGCGAGAGCCACGGGGGACGAACAGACGCAGCTCGACACAGACGTCGGGACGTAGAACGGCCTCGCGCAGCGGCACTCCGCTGGTCGTCACCAGCGCCGACTGCCCGCTGGCGATTCGTCCGCTCGGCACGACGTGCACGGCCGTGAAACCGGTCTGCTGCCACGACAGCAGTTTCTTTTCGTCCAGCTTGGACAGAGCGGCCACGCGAAACTCGGGCGTCAGACCGTTCCGGTTGTCCGGCCGCGTGGCGGCTAGGACGTCGGAACCGAAGTCCATGGGGCGTCCGGGCCGGGGCTGAGGCGAAACGTCGTCGGGCAACGGAGAGCTGGAGCCGGCGTCGATGAAGCCCGGGTAGACAAACAGGCCGCTGGCGTCGATTCGTTCGGCTTCAGGCGGCGGCTGGACGTCAGAGCCGACTGCTGCGACGCGGCCGTCCCGAAGGACCAGCGTCGCGTGCTGCAGGGTTTTCCCGGGGGCAACCGTCACGGTGGCGTCGACCAACGCCACACAGGTCGGGTGGAAACCGGGCTGACGCGGAACCGTCGCTTCTAACGGACTTGACGGCCGCAGCAGAATTAGCGAACAGAACGAAAGAACGGCCGTTACCAGGCCGATCAATGAAATGACACGACGCGGCGCGGTGGCGACGCGCACAGGCCAGTTCGGCGCGGGCTGGCCGGCGGGGTGATTGGTTGCACCAGCGCGGCCAACGGCGGCGGACTGAGTCTGTGAAGAGACGTGTCGGCTGGGAAAAGGTGCTCGCATCACTGAGGTGCTCCCGCTTTCGTCAAGCCTTGCTTCGTGTTGAAACGAGTCTTCTTGAGCCGCCTGCGTTGCGAACAGGCCGCAGCGACAGAAGGCGAGGCGGCGCGTGTCGACCAATCGGAAGAACGGCTGTGCCCGAGACGAAATGAGCGGGGCTGGAGAGCGGCTGGCGTTCCGCCCGCTCGCGGGCACCGCTTGGCAGAGCGTCAGTGCTTCACAACAACGAGCGGACGACCGCGGTGAGGCAAACGCCGGTCGGAAGCGGTCGAGTGTGGCTGTTGGAAGCAGGATTTCTAGGCTACCAGAGAGGTGGACTGGACGCTACGGATTTGTGGAAATATGCGAGAGTGGGGGGAGTTTGAGCGAGAGATGAATTGACAGAACTGGGGCGGAAGGTAAGATATGGCTGGTCTTAGTTCACCAGCACTGGCTGACTTGTGGCTAGAGCCTGCGAGCTTCGCAGAAGAGCCCGCACAAGGTCGGCTCGACGGCTGGCAGCCCAGAGGCCGGGAGTCTGAAGCAAGCCAATTGGTTCCCGGCCGGTTGACGTGGACGACGTGAAAGAGTCTTCGAAAGCGGAGAGGGCTTGAGCCAGTCGGTTGGCTTGCGAACGAAGGGGAGACTGGGACGAGCAGCCGAATGGGCTGCCCAGTGAGCTGAGGTTGGTCACGCCCCCTTCCTCCGGCCAGTTCATGGAACATCCGTCTTGTTTCGCCAGGTCAGCAGGCCAGCCGCGGGCGTGCGAGCTTCCGAATTTAATGGGCCCGGTTTGGGTGTGCTCGAACGGGACGTCAAGCGTCGGCTGGGCTCGGCCTGAGCTTCGGAGAATGGAACCAAAGTTCTCTGGTGCGCTGTTTCGCTGCGTCGCTGCTTAGGCGAGCGCACGGCGCATTCTGACGGCTGCGTCGACACGGCGCGGCATCCGTCTGAAGCGGACTCGTTTCGCTGTCTCACTACCGACGGCTCAACGATTCCGTCGGACCCGCCGTAGCACGCCGCAGTGCGAACTCGTCCGGCGCCGGTTCGATCTGTGGCGCTGCGCGGCGCCCAACCACGAGCAGGCGACGACGCTCGCCCTTGGACAGGAAAGGTTTATGTCAAAGTTTTCACACGCGCTTGAGAGTACGAGCGAGCTTCGCGAGGAGACTCGCCCGCAGCAACCACCGGACGCCATAGGCTCTGGGGCTGGCCAGCCGGACCGGCCACCGGTTGCTGGGGACAACCGCCGGAAGCGAACCTCTGGGAACGGAAGCCCGACCATGCAAAACAGCGGACGCACCTCCTCCACGCGGAATCGCCGCCGTCGCCGACATCGTTCCACAACGAGCTCTTCGGGTTCGTCGCGGTCTCGGTCCAACCGATCTCGCAATCGGAACTCAGGAGCGAAACCGATGCCAGTGGCCAAGGCGAAAAACGGGCGAGAAATCACCGGAACCATTGAGGGTGTGCTGGAAATGCACCCCAAGGGCTACGGGTTCTTGCGCGACATCGCCAACGACTACTCGTCCAAAGAAACCGACCCGTTCGTCTCCAGTTCTTTGATCGAGCGGTACGGCCTTCGGGAAGGTCTGCTGATTCGCGGCGAAGTCGGACCCGGCAACAAAGGCCAAGGCCCACGCCTGAAGTCCATCGAATCGATCGACGGCATGACCATCGAAGAGTACCAGAAGCTGAAGCACTTTGACGAACTGACGCCGATTACGCCGTTCGAGCGGATTCGACTGGAGACCGGACCGGAGCCGATTACCATGCGCGTCATGGACCTGCTGACGCCGCTCGGCAAAGGCCAGCGCGCGTTGATCGTGGCTCCTCCGCGCTCCGGAAAGACCATCCTTCTGCGTCAAATCGCCGACGCCGTCGCCACCAACCACCCGGAAATCCACTTGATCGTGTTGCTCATCGACGAACGGCCGGAAGAGGTGACGGAGATGCGTCGGCATGTACGCGGCGACGTCATCGCCTCGTCGATGGACAAGGACATCGAGAGCCACGTGCGAATCAGCCAGCTGGTCTTCGAACGCGGCAAGCGGTTGGCCGAGGCCGGAAAGGACGTTCTGATTCTCCTGGACAGCATCACACGGACCGCCCGGGCCTTCAACAAATGGATCGGGAACACCGGCCGAACCATGACCGGCGGGTTGGACGTCCGCGCCATGGAAATCCCCCGGAAAATGTTCGGAACCGCTCGCCGATTCGACGAAGGCGGCTCGCTGACCGTCGTCGCAACGGCTCTGATCGAAACCGGGAGCCGAATGGACGACGCAATTTTCCAGGAGTTCAAAGGCACCGGGAACATGGAAATGGTGCTCAGCCGCGAGCTGGCTGACCGACGAATCTGGCCGGCCATCGACATCACTCAGTCGGGCACGCGGCACGAAGAGAAGCTGTTCTCGCCGGAAGAGTACGAAGCCGTCACCCGACTCCGCCGGGCCCTGGTCTCGCTGAGCCCTGTGGAGGCCATGGAAGAGCTGATTAACAAACTGTCGAAGTTCAAGACCAACGCGGAATTTCTGGAAAAGATTCGATCCATTCTTTGAGCCCGAGGGGCGGTCAGCCGACTGCCCGTCCGAAAAGTCGCAGCGCGAGGAGCGTTCGGTGGCTGAGCGAACGCGACGGCTGTTCGTACAGCGTGCGGCTTTCAGCGCGAAGGCCTTGCCCCTCCCGTGGCGACAGGCCGGTCAGTCTGAAGCCTTTCCGTCCAAAGCGGCTTGCAACCTCAGAATGTGGTCGGCGACGGTTCGCCGGAGCGAATTGAGCGAGCCGAATCGGGCGACTTTCTGTGGGTCGAGCTGCTCCATTCCGTCCGGCGGCCATTTCATGCCCCCACGACTGTAAGCCGTCCAGTTCGGAATGATCGATTCTCGGAGCCCCTGCAGGAAACGCTCTGCCGTGCCCGCTTCTTCCAAGCCTTTCCGTTCGGTCTTGGCCTGCCGAATGAGCTTTTCCAGTTTGCAAAGGTACTTCAGGTCGTCCACGCCTTCGCGGCTCAGCTCGTAGTCGACCGTCGGAATGATGGTCTGGCCGCGGATCTTGACCACCGACCCTCTTCCGCCGCCGGTCCCCTGCAGGTTGTAGAACCATTCCACCTTGCCGACCACGCCGTACTGGCTCATTCGCCAAAAGAAGAAGCCGAACGGGAACCGGCCTTTCCCCGCGTTGACGAAGTGCGGAATCGCGCCCGTCTTCTGCTTCAGCTCTTGAATGAAATCGGCGTTGAGCAGTCGCCGGCCGCGGTTGTGGTTGTCGATGCCGTCCCAACCGTTGTTGAAGTTGGCATAGTTGAGGTACGGAGCCATCGCCAGGACTTCCATGTAGCCGTTCATGTCACTGGTCACGCAGATTTCCGGCAACTCCTCGAAGACGAACTTCGCCAACTGCCCCGCGTACTCAACGCCTTTCCGTCCCTTGTTTGTGAACTCGTCGCCGATGCTGAAAATGACCGGCACGTCGTGTTTCAGCGTCTCCCGGTGCAGCTTCAGCATGACCTCAATGTACTTCTGCTGGAAACGCTTGCTGTTCAGCGGCCCGTAGCCGACCAGGTCCGACACCGTCAAGTTCATGGGCGCGGCGAACATGATTGGCTTGGTGAAGCCAGCCTTCTTGTACTCCTCGATGAACAGGCCCAACTGGCTCGTGTCGTCGTCATGGATGGGCATGTGGAAGCCGTAGAGCGGGCCGACGTTGGTCATGCCGTGTTCGCGCATGTCCTTCAGCGTCCGCCGCAGAAGCTCGACGCTGCCGGGCCACGCGTAGTGCCAACCCAATAGGAAAGGCGGCTCTTCCAGCTCGATCGGCAGCACCTCCAGCGACACGTTCACATGAGCAACCGGTTGGCCGTCGCTGGTGACGACAACACGGCCGGAGTAAGTCCCAGGACGCGTCCCGAGCGGCACGTGCACCGTCACCCAGAACAGCTCCTTGCTCCAAGCCGGCATGTCCCACGACCGTCCCAGTCGCAAAAGCAGCCGGTTGGCTCCAAACCCACCTTCGGCCGACCGCACAACCACTTCGTTTGCTGGAATCACGCCAGCCGGCCCGGAGAGGGCTTCGGCCTGAATCCAGACGTCGGTCAGTCGCACTTTCGGCTGCAGAGCGAAGCTGAACGGTTCGTACTCGCCCGGACTGGCAAAAAGGGCCACTGAGTTGGTTTTCTGACCGCCCAACGGTTTCTCTTCGCCGACGACTTGCTTGGCGTTGCAGTCCGTGACGTAGAGGTCGACGTCCGAGCCAGCCACTGCGTCGACGTTGGCGTCGGCCGCCTTGGCGGCTGCCGCGGTCAGCGTGGCCAGGAGCGTCAAACAGCAAAGCAGAACCCATCTCATGGCTTCGCCCCCTCCTCTGTCTCCTCAACGCCCACAGGCACCAGGCGAGCGTCGTCGAGCCAAATGGTGCCCTTGCCGATTGAGTACAGGTAGACCGCACACCCGTCGGCGCCCGGCTGAAGTTTCCCACGGACGACGATTCGCTGCCACTGTGGGCCGACGCGTCCCCGAAAAGACCCGCGCGCTCCCGACTCGAAGTTGATGAATAGTCGGTTCTCGCCTTCGCCCTTGGCCCAGATGCTGAATTCGTACTCCTGAGCGTCACCGACTACGGGAATCTTGGGCGTGAAGATGCCGATGCGGCCCGGCTGTCCCAAGCAGCGAATGCGGGCAGAGTAGTGGCCGGAGTGAACGTAGGCCGGACGGTCCTCCCAGAAGTTCTCGTACTCGCCGCCCCAGCTCCAGCCTCGCCACCAAAGCCACCGCGACCGGTTTGGCGCCGAATTGCGGTTGATGTCTTCAAAGCCAGCGTTTTGAATCAGGTTGAGCGGCGGGTTGGTCGTCGCCAGCATGGTGGGGTGGAACGTTCCGGCCAAGCGCTGCTGGAGCATTTGCTTCTTTCGCCGGTAGTGGTCGTCGCTCATCATGCCGAGCCGGTGCAGCCGCTCGACCTGTTCCAGTGCCGCCAGAATCCGCTCCCTTGGCCACAGCTTTCGCGTTAGCTCTTCGACCGTCTCGCCGGCCCAGCCGCTGCGAACCACGGCAAGAACCGTGCAGACGGCTCCCAACAGTAGCAGTCTGTTTCTGCCCATGGCACACCTCCCCGTTTGCCGCTCACGGCCCTGGCCGTCCCGACGCCAGCGTCCTCGGTCCGCCCCAACCAGCGGTCGGTCTTCGTGCCAACGAACCGCCGCCCGTCGTGGCGCCCCGAGTTCGCCGCGCCCCGGCCGTTTCACGGCACGACCCCTTGCGGCGCAAGTGTCTTCGGTCGGCGCTGGCTTTACCTCTGGCCGACCCGGCCATGGTAAGACGCTGTTGGCGCGCAGAGCAACTGAGCGGCGTTCGTTCTCAGCACGGCCCGTTTTTCGGCGGGGGTCCGACAGAGCCAAAACGGACTCGGTTGGTTGTCGGTTTTGGGTCGGTGGTGGTAGAGTGAGGCGTTTGGTTGTCGTTGCTGCGGCCGGCGAGGTCGAAGCGGGTCGCGGCGGGGTTGGTCCGGCCGCCTCCGTGGCGTTCGGGCCGTGGCGAAGGTTGTGTCAGACGAACGTGTTGGGGAGCACGAAGCGATGAGGAAAACTCTGTGGGTTGCAGCCGGTTTGGCCGTTGCGGTCGTGTGGAGTTGTCTGGGGACGGCGGGCGAGTACTTGAGCGGCATTCAGTGGTCGAAGCCGCCGGTCGTCGACCCGGGACCGCCGGGAGGTCCGCCGTCGGACGCCGTCGTTCTGTTCGACGGAAAGGACATGTCGGAGTGGATTGGTGCGGAGAAGTGGAAGGTGCAGGACGGTTACGTCATTGCCGGCCCGGGCTCCATTGTCTCGAAGAAAGAGTTCGGCGACTGCCAGCTCCATTTGGAGTTTGCCACGCCACCCGAGGCGAAAGGGACGGGGCAAGCTCGCGGCAACAGCGGCGTCTTCATGATGGGTCGGTACGAAATTCAAATCCTCGACTCGTACAACAACGAAACCTACTACGACGGTCAGTGCGGAGCCATTTACAAGCAGCACCCGCCGCTGGTCAACGCGTGCCGCAAGCCGGGCGAGTGGCAGACCTACGACATCATTTGGACCGCTCCTCGCTTCGACAAGGACGGCAAGCTGGTCAGCCCGGCCTACGTGACGGTGCTGCACAACGGCGTGGTGATTCAGAACCACTTCGAGCTGCAAGGCGACACGCCGTACAACCGGCCGCCTCGCTACACGCCGCACCCGCCCAAAGGCCCCATTGGGCTGCAGTGGCACGGCAACCCGGTTCGCTTCCGCAACATTTGGGTGCGTGAGCTGAAGGAGCTGCCGCACCGACGGGTCCACGAGCCGAAGGTGGTCGAGCACAAGGGAAAAAGCAAGCGCCGGCGAGCCAAGAAGCAGTCCGAGGAGCACTGAAGTTTTCCGAGGTGGGACCAGGTGCGACTGGCCCGGCCCGACCCGACCGCGTGGCCGGTCCGAAAGGGCCGGACGAGGCCGGGCCAGGCGACCGCCGTCGGGCAATGAGTCGTCCGCGGGTTCGGACGGCAGCGCGACACGACCGGACGTGACCAGCCGGGACCGGCGGCGCGTCGAGCAAGACACGAAAGGGACGAACGGTGAAACCGTTGTCGTGGCTCTTGCGGCCACCCCGTTGCGGGTGCATGGTCGCGTTGCTCTGCGTGCTTTTGACTGGCAGCCGGGCGGCGAACAGCGAGCAGAGCGACGAGGCGGGCGCCTCGGCCGAGGCCGCAAAGCTGCTCCGACTTTCCCGGGTCTCGGGAGGGCTCGTCGTCCACGTCGGCTGCGGTCACGGTCGTTTGACCGCGGCCCTCAAAGCAAGCGACTCGTTTCTGGTGCACGGTCTGGACGCGGACCGGCAAGACGTCGAGCAAGCCCGACGCTACCTGCAGTCCAAAGGCCTTTACGGGCCGGTTGCAGTGGACCAACTGCGCGGTGAGCGGCTGCCGTACGTCGACAACTGCGTGAACCTGCTGGTGGTGGAGAAGGAAGCGAAGCTGCCCGAGGCGGAGCTGCTGCGGGTGCTGGTTCCGAACGGCGTGGCCTGCATTCGCACGGCCGACGGCTGGAAAACGCTGGTCAAGCCGTGGCCCACCGACACGGACCAGTGGACACACTACCTGCACGACCCGACCAACAACGCCGTCGCTCACGACCAGCGTGTCGGCCCGCCGCGGCATTTGCAGTGGTGGGCTGGTCCACGCTACTCCCGGCACCACGACCACATGTCGAGCGTGTCGGCGGTGGTCTCGGCGGCCGGCCGAATTTTCTACATTTTCGACGAGGGTTCGCGCGCGTCGATTGAATTGCCGAGCCGCTGGTCCTTGATTGCCCGAGACGCGTTCAACGGGACGCTGTTGTGGAAACGCCCCATTCCCCGCTGGCACACGCAGTTCTGGCCGTTGAAACACGGACCGGCCGAGCTGCCGCGTCGTCTGGTGGCCGTGGGCGACTCGGTTTACGTCACGCTGCGTCTGGACGGGCCCGTCGTCCGGCTGGACGCCGCCACCGGCCGGACGCTCCGCCAGTACGACGGAACGGCCGCCACCGAAGAAATTCTTGTCGACAACGGCACGTTGTTCCTGGTGGTGGACCCGGGCGCCAAGTGGTTGGCCGGCTGGGACACCGACAAGCCGTCGGTCGGGCAAATCAAAGCGGTGGCTCGGAACCAGCCGTGGAGTGAGCACGAGCGCACGGTGTTGGCCCTGGAAGCCGACACGGGAAAGCTCTTGTGGAAACGCCAGACGCACATTTTGCCGTTGACGTTGACGGTCGGTCCGCGACGGGTTTACTTCCACGACGGCGAGCGGCTGGTTGCCTTGAGCCGCAAAGACGGCAAACCGGTGTGGCGTTCCCAGCCGCTGGCGCGCCGCAAGTTCATTCGCAGCTTCTACGCACCGACGCTGGTTCTGGCCGACGACGTCCTGCTCTTTTCCGGCGGTAGTCCCGACCCCGGCTCGACCCGAAACGACGACGGGGGAGGCAACGACACCCTGTTCGCCGTGGACGCGGCCACGGGCCGGCTCTTGTGGAAGGCGCCGCACCCGCCGTCCGGCTACAAGTCGCCCGAAGACGTGCTGGTGGTGGACGGGCTGGTGTGGTTCGGGGCGACGACAAGCGGAGGCCTGTCGGGGGTCTTCACGGGCCGGGACTTGCACACGGGAGAAGTGCGAGTGGAGTTCGCTCCGGACGTTCAAACCTACTGGTTCCACCACCGCTGCCACCGGGCCAAGGCAACCGACCGCTTCGTGTTGACGTCGCGGACGGGCATTGAGTTCGTCGACCTGAAGAAGAAGCACTGGGACATTAACCACTGGGTTCGCGGCGCGTGCCTCTACGGCGTCCTGCCGGCCAACGGGCTGGTTTACGCTCCGCCCCACCCGTGTGCGTGTTACTTGGAGTCGAAGCTGAACGGGTTCTCGGCGCTGGCGTCCAGCCGGACGTCGGTCGAGCTGTCGGAGCCGGGCGACTGGAGTGGACGGTGGGAGCGTGGCCCGGCCTACGGCACGCCGCTCGACCAGCCCACGCCTCAGTTCGACCCCGCTCGCGACTGGCTGACCTACCGCTACGACGCGGCTCGCAGCGGTGCCGCTCCCGAGCCGCTCCGGCTCCCCGTCGCCACGGCGTGGAAGACCACTTTGGGAGGCCGCTTGACGCCCCCGGTGGTCGGCAACGGCCTGGTTTTCGTGGCTCGAGTCGACCAGCACACGCTGCACGCCTTGAATGCTGCCGACGGCGAGGAAGTGTGGAGCTTCACGGCGGGCGGCCGAATCGACTCCCCACCCACTCTGTGGTGGGGACGGGTGCTGTTCGGCTGCGCGGACGGGTGGGTCTACTGCTTGCGCGTGAGCGACGGAGCGTTGGTTTGGCGTTTTCGAGCGGCTCCGGCCGACCAGCGGCTGGTCGTCGACAACCAGCTGGAGTCGGTGTGGCCCGTGCACGGCAGCGTGCTGACGTTGGGCGACGAGGTGTTTTGTGTGACGGGGCGGTCCATGTTCCTCGACGGCGGACTGCGGTTCTTGCGACTGAAGGCCGAGACCGGCCAACCGGTGCTCGAAAAAGTGTTCGACAGCCGTAACCCCGCCACGGGCAAAGACCTGCAACAGACCGTCGACTGGCTCAACATGCTCACCGCCCTGCCGGACGTCCTCTCCAGCGACGGCAAGCGAATCTACATGCGTTCCTTGCCGCTCAGCCCAGACGGACAGTGGCTGCGCACGAAGTACGAGGACCTGACACGCACGCCCGGCGACGACGCTCACCTCTTCTGCCCCAGCGGCTTTCTGGACGACGAGCTGTGGCACCGTTCGTACTGGGTCTTCGGACGAAGCTTCATTTCGGGCTGGAGCGGCTACTACTTGGCTGGCCAGCGAATGCCGGCTGGTCGGCCCCTGGTCTTCAACGACACGACCGTGTTCGGCTACGGCCGACTGCCGGAGTACTACCGGTGGACGACGCCAATGGAGTACCACGTGTTTGCCGCCGACAAACGGCCCAAGGTCGTGCCGCTGGCCGGCCGGAGTGCGAAGGCGAGGAAGGCTCGCCGAAGCCAACAACGGCCCGAGCGGACACGGTTCGAGTGGCGGTGGTCCGAGCGGGTGCCGGTTTTCGTGCTGGGGCTGGCTCTGGCCGGCGACCAGTTGGTCCTGGCCGGCCCGCCGGACTTGGTCGACGAAAACGAAGCCGCTGCGAAAATTGGCGACCCAGCCACACGAGCGTTGCTCGAAAAGCAAGAGGCGGCACTGAAAGGGGAACTGGGGGCGGAATTGTTGGTGCTGTCCGCAACGGACGGAAAGACTCTGCAGCGGCTGAAGCTCGACGAAGCTCCGGTCTTCGACGGTCTGGCGGCGGCCCGGGGCCGGGTGTTCGTCTCGACCACGAGCGGTTCGGTGCTTTGCGTCGGCCCGAAAGAGGCGGCCGAGCAGTCCACGCCCTGACCGAACCGGTCGGACAACAGAACTGGTGCCGGAAAAACGTCAAACCGTCCAGCGGACAGCACGGCGCGGCGCGCCGGCCAGGACAAAGCAGTGTGCCGAAACCGAAAAGGCGACGCTCGAGCACGTGGGTCGCAACAAGGCGGGACGCTTCGCAACGCGAGCGACTTCCGGCCGGAACACCGTTCCCGCGTCCGGGGCTGGCCTGGGACCGGTGGACTGGCAAGCGTGGAAGCTTGACCGGAGACGAGGACTGTGTTTTCCAAGGGGAGGTGTGGCAATGGAGGACGAAGGTTTCTTCGCCGGACTGTTTGATTTCTCGTTCAGTCGGTTCGTCACACTGCGAGTCATTCGGGTTCTGTACGCGTTGGCGGTTTTGGCAGCCGCGGTGGCGGCATTGGTGACACTGGGCGCTTGCAGCCGCGGTGGCGTAGGCGGAGTGCTGGTCGGACTGATTCTGGCCGTCGTCGTGTTCTTTGTTTACGTGCTGATTGCCCGCGTGTGGCTGGAAGTGATTGCCGTCCTGTTCCGAATTGCCGAGAACACGACGGTGCTGGCCGAGAAAGCTCGCCGGGAACGCGGCGAGGGCGAACCGCAAACGTAGCGCGACCGGCTTGGCCGACGCGCGGTTTCCGTCCGCGCAGGTTTTGCCGGCGCTCGGCCAGCGCGCTGGTCCCACAAAGCCGACCAGGCGTCAGGCGGTTCGAGGGCGACGGGCCAGAACAATTTCGACCGGGACCCACATGGAGTCGAGTTCCGAGTGAACGACCTCCAGGCCCGCCGCTTCGACCGCCCGCCGAACGTAAATGGGACGGCAGTCGACCAGCTTCGGAAAGTGGCGGTGAATCCACTCGTACGCGCGCACTCGCCAGCACGGGCCGGGTTCTTTGGTGAGCGAAACCACGGCCAGCCGGCCTCCAGGTCGGAGCACACGGCGGCACTCGGACAGCACCGCGACCATGTCCGGCGCGTCGAACAGCTCCAACACAAAGCTCATGAACACGCCGTCGACGCCACCTTCGACCAACGGCAGTTGCGTCGCGTCGGCGCAGAGCAAGTGTACCCGGCCGTCCAGCGCGTTGGCTCGCACGCGAGCCTGACAGCGGCTGAGCATTCGCAACGAGAGGTCTAGCCCCACAACGCGGCCGGCGGCTTGGACCGACCGAGCCAACTGGACCAACGAGCGGCCGGTGCCGGGACCAATCTCCAGAACCGTTTCGCCGGGGGCAGCCGCCAGCAGCTGCAGGGCTTTCTCCCGCAAAGGCTGCTCCGACCGTTCCGCCAGCAGGTCGTAAACGCCGGCCAAGCGGTCGTAGAGCGCTCGCGTTTCGTCTCGCGAGTGCGAAACCGGCAGGACGTCGCCGTCGAACGTGGTCGCTCGGACGGCACCCGACGAACGTTCTTCGCCCCTCTCGGCTTGCTCCGGCGTGGCCATTTTCGCTTTCTCCCGCCGCACGGTTCCGGTTGACCCAGTTCAGGCGTCCGCTCGTCGCCTGGACGGCCGCCCCTTCCCAACCGTTGGTTCGTGGTCGACACGTCGCGGCACCGCGCGTCGTGAGCACGGTGCCCTTTCGCGGCCCGAGCGGCTCCCCCTGCACTCGGCCAGCCGCTCAACGCCAAGTGTGGCCGTTGGGCCTTGCAAAGACAAGCGGGCAGCCAAATGACTCGAAACGCCCAAGTAGCCCGAGGTTGTCCGGGAATTGGAGGGCCACGCTCCGTCGTGGCCGCTGGCGGTTCGTGTCTCCAAGCCTGCTCAAGAAGACGCCTCCGGTCGCTCAAAAACCCGCGAATCCCTGGAGAAACGCGGACGAATTTCCGGACACCCTCAATTAGCCCAAAAGGAAGCTGCAAACCGGCGGCGCACGCAGCTCGCCCGCTTTCGGCACCGCCGCAGCAAGCCCGCACGTGCACGACCTGTTGGAAAGTGCTAACCTGCGAGGCAGGCACGGGTCCGTGGTGCCAGTGCCTTCAGTCACTGCTGGCTTTTCCCGCTGGCGAGGGCTCTGGCGACGAAGCTTCGGGAGTTGACGCATGCTTCCGCCGTGGCTGTTGCAGTTCGCGGCCGACGTCTTGGTGGCCGTGCACGCCGCGCTGGTGCTGTTTGCTGTCGGCGGCTTGTTGCTGACGCTGCTCGGCGGGTGGCGGCGGTGGCAGTGGGTCCGGAACGTCTGGTTCCGCGGGCTGCATTTGGCGTACGTGCTGTTTGTCGCGGTGGAGGCCGCGCTCGGTCGGCCCTGTCCGCTGACCGAATGGGAAGGGCAGTTGCGTCGGCTGGCCGGTGGAGCCGTCTACCCGGGTTCGTTCGTTGGTCGGTGGATTCACGAGCTTCTTTACGTGGAGGTCGACCCGAGCGTCTTGAACGCCGCGTACGTCGTGTTCGCGTTGGCCGTTGTGGCAAGCTGGTTGGTGGTGCCGCCACGGTGGTCGAGGGAGCGGCACGGTTCGAGCGAAGGCGGTTCCGCTCCGACCCCGCCTCCGGCGTGACGGCCACCGCCCGGACGACGGTTGGCCGCGGACTGCGTCCGAGGACCGGTCGGGCGCTCGAACGGCCGCGGCGTCGTTGTTTGTCTTTTGGCCGGGGTTTAGACTAGCGGACACCGCGTCGCGGGACTCGACCGGACCGTTCTTGCGAGCTCCGCGCGGAGTTCGGCACGCGGCTGTCGCGGGAGGAGAAGCGTCGAGCGGCAGGAGAAAGCGGCAAGAGAAACAGAGAAACGTCGAGGAAGGAACGTCGGGAAGGAAGCGAGCGAGGAAGAGAACCATGAACGGCCGAGAAAGGTTGCAGGCCACGCTGAACCACCAGGAGCCCGACCGGGTGTGCGTCGACTTCGGTGCGACGCCGGTGACGGGAATGCACGCGTCGGCGGTCAGTCGGCTCAGACGCGAGGTCCTGGGCGACCCCGACTACCGCGTGAAGGTGGTCGAGCCGTACCAAATGCTCGGTGAAATCGACGACGAGCTCCGAGAGGCTCTCGGCATTGACGTCGTCGGCGTTCAGCCGCGAAAAACCTTGTTCGGCACCGTGAACACGAAATGGAAGCCCTTTACGCTGTTCGACGGCACCGAGGTGCTGGTCAGTGGTGACTTCAACGTAACGGTCGAGGAAGGCACGGGCGACTTGCTCATTTACCCCGAGGGCGACACGTCGGTCCCCCCAAGCGGTCGAATGCCGAAGGGCGGCTACTTCTTCGACGCCATTATTCGACAAGAGCCAATCGACGACGCAAAGCTGGACCCGGCGGACAACTTGGAAGAGTTCGGGCCGCTGAGCGACGAAGACCTGCAGTACTACAGACAACAGTTGCAGTGGCTGGACGAGCGGTCGCAGTACGGGGCCGTGCTCATCATTCCCGGCACCGGCTTTGGCGACATTGCTCTGGTGCCGGCCACGTTCCTGAAGCACCCGAAGGGCATTCGCGACGTCGAAGAGTGGTACATTTCGACGGTCACCCGAAAGGACTACGTCCTGAAGGTGTTCGAGAAGCAGTGCGAGATTGCTCTTCAAAACATTGAGACGTTAATCGACCTTTTCGGTGACCGCGTGCAAGTGGCTTACGTCACTGGAACAGACTTCGGCACTCAGCGTGGCCCGTTCATTTCGCGTCAGACGTACCGCGAGCTTTACTTTCCGTTCCACAAGCAGGTCAACGACCTGATTCATTCACGGAGCAATTGGAAAACGTTCATTCACTCGTGCGGCTCCGTCTTCGACCTGATTCCCGACTTCATTGAAGCCGGTTTCGACATTCTCAACCCAGTGCAGTGTTCGGCCGCCAAAATGGACGCTCGCACGCTGAAGCGGGAATTCGGCGACCAGGTCGTCTTCTGGGGTGGGGGCGTCGACACACAAAAAACCATGGCTTTCGGGACGCCCGAGGAGGTCTACCGCGAGGTGCGAGAACGAATCGAAATTTTCGCACCCGGCGGCGGCTTCGTGTTCAACGCCGTGCACAACATTCAGGGCAACACGCCGACCGAAAACATTTTGGCTCTGTTCCGAGCCATTCGGGACAGCAGCCGGTGAGACGCCGCGAAGCTCGACTGCGGTCGGTCATTTCGGCAGGTAACGCGGAGTGGCGCGCAACGTGTGTTGCAGCGTGGTGACCCACACCAGAAGCCGACCGGTTTCGTCCAGGCGGAAGACGCGGTTCAGTTTGTGCGGGACGGTGGCCGTTCGCAGCAGGGAGCTCCACGTCATTTGCCGGCCGGCAACCGTCACTCGAATCTGGTCTAGGTCGAGGCCCTCTTTTTCGATTCGGTGCCGGTCCAGCAGAATGGGGACGTCTGCTTGCGTGGAAATGCGCTGGAGCAGTTCCGTCAGCGGCACGTCTTGCAGCTGAACGGGCCGCAAGCGAAACAGTTCGCGGCTGAGCTTCAGCCGTGGGGTCTCGGGGGGAACGTCCCAGCCGACGGGCCAGTGGTCGTGCTCCTCGTCCAGCGGCTCGACTCTCAGTTCGACCGCGCCGGCCGGGGTCCTCCACGGACGAAAGCCCAAGCCAAACTCATTCAGCACGGCCGCCAGCGCCGTTCCGACCGCCAGCCCCTCGACCGGCTGGCTTGACTCGCCCTCGCCGTGCTGCTCCAACCAGCGTTCGGCCGAGACGGAAAACCGAAGGGGGTAGGTCTTGGGAAGAGGCAGCGCGGCCAGCGCCTCGCGGAGCGGTTTGCCAGCCGGGGCGGCTTCGACGCGCTCGGACAAAGCCAACAGCAGGTCGTGAAACTGAGCGCGACTGAGTCCGAACAGCGGCTTGCCCTCGGGAGACCCCAGCGCCCCGTAGGTGCGAAGCTCGCGAATCCACTCCGTCAACCGGTCGACCTCTTGCAGCGTGAAGGTGTGGTCTGGAAAGGTAATCTTTCCCGTTCGGTCTAGCTCGCCAATGGCCGTCACGCGACGAATTCGTCCGAAACGCTGCTCCTTGACTTCCGGCTTGTCGTCCAGGATTGGCGGTCGAATGCGGACCGGCACGTTGAGCTGCTGAAAGACGTCGGCCCACTGGCGGGCCGCGACGCTGGCCGCCGCGCTGCCTCGAGCGAGCAGCTCGACGTAAACCTCCGTAAACGGCACGTCGCTGCTCGCGGTCGGCACTTGTCCGAGCGAAAGGCCGGACCAAAAGGTCAACGCCAGCACGCTGACCGCCCCGACAGCCTTTCGGCCGACCGCCGTCCACCACGCTCTCGCCATTGCCGCCACCTCCGTTTGACTGCTTCTGCCGGTGGGCTCGGAATGAGCAGAACGACTGGGACGCGTGCTGAGCGGCCCGGGCAGCGCCGGACGTTCTCGTCTTCGGCCGCCTGGACCCGTTCGACGCGCCCTCTCCCACGGACTGTACGCAAGCCACCGAAGGGTGTCAATTTCCGACGCCGTCGACTCGCCGACGCCTCGACGCAGTAGCCGCTGGAGCTTGCGTCTGGCTGTGTGGCAGAGCGGCCCAAATTGCAGTACGGTGTTGGAAGGCCGACGCGAACGCAAACGGCCGCGCCGTGCGAAGCGGCCCGTCGGGACTCGGCGGGCGCAGAACCGCAGCCGGCGCCGGGTGGAAAACAACCGCAGACGCGGAAACGAAAAACGAACGAGGTTTGCTCACCCACGAGGAGGTTTCTCATGACCGCAGTCACTCGAAGACAGTTCGTTGCCGAAACCGTTGGGGTCGCTTGCGCGCTGGGAGCGGGAATGGCGGTCGCCGGTGACCGGTCGGCGTCGCGACCGGTTGTCGTCGCCTTCACCAAAAGCTTTCAAGACTGGCCCATTCCGAAAGTGTGTCGAGCGTTCCAGTCGATTGGTTTGGACGGCTTGGACCTGACGGTTCGACCTCGCGGCCACATTGACCCGAAAGACGTCGCGGAGCAATTGCCGAAGGCGGTCGAGGCTGCGAAGCAGGCAAACGTGTCCATTCCAATGATTACGACGGCCATTACCGAAGCCGACAAGCAGGCGGCCGTCCTGTTCGAAACGGCTGGGCGGCTCGGAATCCGGTGCGCCAAACTGGGCTACTTCCGCTACACCCAGTTCGGCACCATTCGTCGGCAAATGGACGAGGTTCGCCGGCGACTGAAAGGGATTGTGCGACTGGCGGCCCAGTTCGGGGTCAAGCCGTGCGTCCACGTGCACTCGGGGCCGTACTTGCCGTCGCACGGCACGTTGCTGTACGAACTGATTCGAGACTTCGAGCCCGACCAGATTGGTGCCTACGTCGACATGCTGCACATGGTTTTGGAGGGAGGGCGAGACGGTTGGCGACAAGGGCTCGACCTGCTGGCTCCCTGGCTCACTCTGTGCGCCGTCAAGAACTTCGACTGGAAGAAGCTGGAGCGTGACCGATTCGGGCAGCAGCGCTGGACAACCGAGGTGGTGCCGGTGGCCGACGGAATTTCACCCATTCCCGACTTCGTCCAGGCGTTGAAAAAACTCGGCTTCCAAGGTGTGTACTCGTTGCACAGCGAGTACAAAGGGCGGCACAGCTTCCGGGACCTGTCGACCGAGGAATGCCTGAAGCAAACGCAGCAGGACCTGGCGTTCTTCCGGAAACTGCTTTGAGGCGCTGGCGGGAGCCGTCGGAACACGGCGACCGACGCCGGCTGCCGCGCCGTCCGGCGGAAGCCGACGTCCGGACGGCGGTGGCCACTCGGAGCCGGACCCGCACCGTTCGGACGGCGGGCACGGGTCGGCTCGGCGTTCCACGCTGCCACCGGCTCAACCCGAGACGGCTCGGGCCACCGCGTCCTTCATTTTCTGCAGGCCCGTGCGCGCCACGACCAGCGGGTCTTGCTTCCAGTAGTTCGGGTTGAACAGCTCCAGCGACAGCACGCCGCAGAAACCGTTCTGCTTGAGAATCGAGAAGACTTTGTCGAGCGGAGCGACCCCGTCGCCGGGCAAGACCCGACTGGTGTCGCGAATGGTTTCCCGTGGAGGCTGGTCGGGGTAGTCGTTCAGGTGAAAGACGTGGACCGCCCGGCCGGCCACCAGTCGCAGGGCGTCGAAGTTGCCGCCGGACTTGTAAATGTGGAAAACGTCCGGAAGCAAGCACGCCTTCGGGTGTCCGCTCTCCGCTGCCACGTACAGCCCTTCGCTTAAACGCGACAGCACTTTCGACGAGCCCCACATTTCGAGCTGCGGGACGACGCCGAACTGGTCGCCCAACTCCAGCAGCTGACGGTAACGCTCAGCCGCCGCCGCCAACGAAACGCCACCGGTGCGGTTGGCTCCGGCCGGCGGTGCCGCCAAGCGCAGGCCGCCAATCTGCGCCAGCAGGTCCATGTCTCGCTTGACGGCTTCGAACCCACGCTGCCGCCGGTCGAGTTCGTTGACGACCCACGTGGGGAAACCAATGGCACTCTCGACGGTGAGCCCGTGGTCTTCGAGCCGTTTTCGCAGGTCGCTCAGCTTCCCGCCGGACTGGACGAACCGGTCCAGCTTCGACGTCCACAGCTCAATCGAGTCGTAGCCGGCTGCCGCCGCAACGTCGATTTCCTCCTCGACCGTCAGGTTTTGTCCTCGAATCGTGGCCGTGTTCAAACAGTAGCGAACCGAGAAGCGGGCCGGTCCGGGGTCGGTCGGCGCGTGCGCTGCGGCAGCGGTGGTCCGAGCTTCCAACAGAGCGCCCGCTGCGGCTCCGGCCGTCACCAGCCGAGTGCTCCAAGCCAACACGTCGCGGCGTGTCGGTTGGTCTCGGCGCGGTGGCGTGGACGACGGGCCGTCGGCTGCTGTGCCGCCGGGCTGGAGTCCCGAGCCGGTTTTCTGGTCGGCAGCCTCCGGCGGTTGGCTCGAGCCGCTGGCTGCTGTTGCCGTCCCTTGCGAAGGCACAACGGTGTGGGCGTGTTTTCGACGAGGCTGCAAGCCGGCGTCACGACGCTGCATGGTCAGTCTCCTTCGTCTGTTGGTGGCTTGGACTACCGGTCCGTGCGGTGTTCCCGGCAGCTTGGGCAGGGGAGGGTGGACGGTGAGGGAACGACGGCTGCGAGCGACGAAGCCGCGGGCTCGTCTGCTCACTGCCCCGAGGTGTCCAGCAGGGCCAGAATGCCGCGTCGAATGTTCGGCGGCAGCTCCGGCCACCGCTTGACGACCTCGACCAGCTCGGGCGAGACGTCCCGTACTTGCTCCAGCAACTCAGCGGGGACCTTGGGCTGCGACGTTTCGCTCCGTTTGGACTTCGACGGCCGGTGTGACTGGCCGTCGGAGTTGCCCGTCAGCGCGGAACTGGCCTCAGCGGCCACGGCCAAACGCGAGAGCGAACTCAGTGGGTCTCGCAGGACCGTCTCTCCGTTTTCCGTCGTCCCGGTGCGCTGCAGTGCCTCCTGCTGCCGGGCTTCCAACAGCTCCGAAAAGTCGAACTCCACCGGCCGCCGTTCGCAGAACGGGCTCAGCGCTCGAGCCACTTCCGCCGCCGACTGGAACCGGTCGCCGGGCGACTTGGCCATCATTTTGTCGACAATTCGAGCGACTTCGGTGGGCACGGACGGCGCGAGTTCCTTAATGGGTTTCGGGTCTTTGACGCGAGCCGCCTCCAGCTTCTCGCGAATCGTCTTGCCCGGGAAGGGAACTCGCCCGGTCAGCGCGAAGTACATGGTTCCACCCAGGCTGAAAATGTCGGCCGTCACGTCGACCGTGTAGCTGTCTCGAGTCTGCTCCGGGGCAATGAAGTCCGCCGTCCCCAGGCAGTTGTGGCCGAAAATCATGGCCAGCGAGAATTCGTCACCCTCCTCGTCCCACTTGGCCAGGCCGAAGTCCAGAATCTTGACGTGACCGGTTCGGTCAATCAGCAGGTTCGAGGGCTTGACGTCTCGGTGAATGATTCCTGACCGGTGGACGTACTCCAGTCCGACGGCCGCCTGACGAATGATGTCGCAAACCTGTCGCCACGGCAAAGGCCCGCAACGTTGAACCAGCTCGAGCAGCGTAATGCCTTCGATGAACTCGAGCACGGCGTAGTGAATGTCATAGTAGAGGCCCTGCGTGCAGTCGACGGCCAACGTCTTGACAATGTGCGGGTGGTCCAGCTTCATGCCCGTTTCGGCTTCGAGGAGGAAACGGGCGCGAATGCCGGCGTCCTTGCCTTCCTCTTCGGGCAGGACTTTCAACACGCACTTCTGGCCGGTTTCGACGTGCTCGGCCAGGTACAACCACGCCATGCCGCCGCGGCCCAGAATGTCCAGGACTCGGTAAGAGCCCACTTGCGTGCGGCCGCCGCCGGGAAAGAGCCGTGCCCGCTCAGGTTGCTCCGCCGGCTCAGGGCCTTCCACTTCCACCCCGAGGTTCGTCTCGACGACGAACCGGAAGGGACCGATTTCAATGGTGTCGCCGTCCCAGACTTCGGCCACGTCCACGAAGGTGCCGTTGACTTTGGTTCCGGTCCGGCTTCGCAAGTCGCGAACGCGGAGGGTGTCGTCGTCGAGCGTCAGAATGGCGTGAAAGTGTGAGACGGATTCCGAGACGAGCTGAATGTTGCACTTGGGCGACGAGCCAATCAGTGTGGTCGGGCGAAGCACGTTCTTGATGACCTGCTTGCCGTCCCGCCCGCGGAAAACCAGCCGTGCGTACTTTTCCCCAGTCGCGTTCGACGGCGAGGATTCGCCTTGTTTCTGGGCCGGGTTTGTGGTCGGTGGAACGCGCGTCATGAGGTCTGTGTCCAACGCGAGCGGACGGACTGGCGACGGCTCAAAGAGCTGCGCGGAAACAAGACTCGAGCCCGCCTTGCATTGGGCTCACAACCTATTCTAACACGCGAGCCACCGCAACCCAGTGTCGACCTGCCGAACGGCTCGTCCCAAGTGGCCGTCGCCGTCCGAGGTCCCGCCGGCCGCAGCGCGCACGAAAAAAGCCGCCTTGTCCCAAGGCGGCTGCGGTTCCATCTTCCTCCTTT
>CAYSAG010000021.1:0-10412 GCA_964428935.1 uncultured Planctomycetaceae bacterium
CGTCAGGCGGCCGGCTTCGATTCGCGAGATGTCGAGCACGTCGTTGATGAGCCGCAACAGCGTCTCGCCCGACCGCTGAATGGTTCGCAAGTACTCGGCCTGTTCGGCTGAAACGTCGCTGTCCAGCAGCAGTTCGGTCATTCCCAGGACGGCGTTGAGCGGTGTGCGCATTTCGTGGCTCATGTTGGCCAGAAACGCCGTTTTGGCTCGGCTGGCCGCTTCCGCTGCGTCGCGGGCTCGCTGCAGTTCGTCTCGCGACGCGGTAATCTCTTTCAAGCTGGCCGTCATTTGGTTGAAGGCTCGGGAGAGCTGAGCGATTTCGTCGTCGCCGCGCACTGGGATTTGGAAGTCCAAGTTTCCGCCGCCGACGACACGAACTCCCTGTCTCAGACGGCGCAGGGGTCGCAAAATGGTTCGGTTGGCGAAGGCCAGTCCCAGCAGAATGCTGACGACGAACGTTGCCGAGGCGAAGGCGGCCAGCGCCCGTTTGGCAAAGGACTGCGTTTCTCGAACCTGGTTCATGGCCAGGGCGAGCTGAGCGTGAATGCTGGCGACAGTCTCTTCCAACGTATTGTTGGCCAAACGGGCAAACCGGTCGGCGTGTTTGAAGTCTTCGTCCAACTGCTGGCGCAGGCGTTCGACCTGTTCCGTCTGTCGGTCGGTTTCCGCAGCAGCCAGTCGGCGTTGGTCGTCAATGACCCGTCGTGCGTACTTGACGAAAGCCCCGTAGTAAAGACTGGCGACGCCGGCCGCGTGGCGAATGGGGTCGGGGGCTTGCACCACGGTCATTTGCTTCTGCCACCGCTCCGCCTCCCACTGCGAAAGCAGCAGTCCGCCTTTGGCTCGACTGAACGGCTCGCTCTCGCTGCCCCAAATCATGGCCTTCATGAACATGTCGAACCGATTGGTGTTGCGCTGCAGCTGCGACTCGAGCTCGCGGAACGGCTCTTCCGGAGCACCGGGGCGGAGCAGACGGAGCTTGTTCAGAATGACCGAGTTTTCGGCGACGGTCAGCAAGGCCTGCTCGCAGCAGCGGGAGTACGGCACGTAGCGTTCCAGCACCGTCTCGGCCGTGTACGACAGCCGGTTGATCATCCACGCCCCGAACGTGGCCGTCAGCAGCGCCAGCGACGCCACGACAATCATGGTGAAAATCAGCTTGCCGCGGATGCTGTCGGAAGAAAACATCCGGCTAAAGCTCCTCGACAATCGCCTCCAGCCGGAACACGGCCTTCAAGACTCCGATTGGACCAGGTTTTTCCGGAGCGCGAATGGGAAGGTACAACGACACGGCTTCGGTCTGCGAGCTTTGGTCGTACTCAATGGTGCCGTAGCGAGGTCCGGCCAACAGGGCCGCCTTCCACCAGCGTTCGTCGGCCTGGTAGTAGTCGGTCGTCTTGTTCGTGGCAGCCACAATCAGTCCCGAGTGGTCCGTGACGAAAATTTCCGAGTAGCCCGGGTGTTGCCGCTGGAACTCCTTCAACGCCTCGGCCGCCGGGTTCTGCAGCAAGGACCGGAGCAAGGGAGAATCAACCGGGGCGTCCTGGAATTCGCGCTCCAACTCGTCAATCTGACTCGGCTCCAGCTCGGCATGCTTCAAGTTCGCTCTTCTCACCCGAGACAGAATCCGAGGGTCCGTGGCCAGTGGCTGCAGAAGCTCCAGCTGCCGGCGAAGAACGGCGTCCACTTCCGGTGCCAGGGTCACAATGGGCGAAGCCGGCTCCTCCAGCGACTTGCCGGGAAGCTCCGAGACGCCGTCGCAACCCGAGCACAGGAGGCAGGCCAAGGCGACCGCTGGCAGGAGTGCCGCGCCGCCTTGCTTCGTCGGCTGCCGCTCTGTCCCAGACGGCGGGCACACCCGGAGCCACCTCCGCCGCCAAGCCTTGGCCGTGGCGCCGCCGTCGTCGAGTTGGAGCCTCTCGGGCCGGACCCAAGCGAACACCGACAATTTCACTCCCCGACTGGTTCACGCTTTTTCGCAGCGTGGAGCGACGAAACGAACACCAGACTCACCCTTTCCGGCCCGCCTTCCGTTCGCGCCGGCGCGGTTGTTTTCGGGACGTGTTTGTCCGGCAATCGGTGCAGTGAGCGGTCTGCACGCGTCTGGACGACCGGCAGCCTGACCGCGCCGCCGGTCCTCGTTTGCTGCCGAGCCGACACGCTCGCCCGCCGCCTGCGACTCCGTCGACAGCCCCCGGCGGACGGAGTTGGTGCGCCAACGCCGACGTCGCCCGCTCACCTGCACACTCCTGCTAACGATCATGCCGAAGGTGGCGGAAAAAAGAAAGTCCCGACAAGGACCGGTCCGAGCCACCCGGTTTTTTTCCTTTCGGGCCCGGGACGGACGACCGACACGCTGCGACGCGAGGACCGAAGGCCTGTCGAGCCGCAGCGTCTTCCCTCGGGGCGTGGCACGAGCGGCTCGACGCAGCACCGTTCCAGCTCCTCACGCGGGCGCTCCCTTCGGCCGCGCGGCCTTCGTTGTGAAAGGTCCTCTGCCCTTCCAGGCCGCTCGACGCGTTTCGACGTCCCAAGCCTTGTGTTCCGTTTGGCCGGTGCTTTCCGAACGACCGGTCTTTCTGCGGCAGAACGGACAGGTCGAGCGCGGCTTTGGACAGCAGCCGGTTCGTGACCTAGAGTTGGTCTGGCTTCACTTTGTGAAAGTCTCGGGGGCCGGTCGGTGGCGACTTTCACTCCGCGCCGCCGGCCGTGGCAATGTTCGTCCGGCTGTGTGTGCTCTCGACGTCTGGGCCGGGCGTGCACAGGACGAAGCGGTCGGGCGGCAGAAGAAAACGGACTTGTGCAGGCCGGTCACGCAAGAAGTGGAGAGGAGTCAGGAGGTCCGAATGTCTGGTTCCGAGCAGGCGGCGAAGCGACCGTGCGTGTGGGTGCCAGCGGCGGCCGGAGCTGGCGTGTTGTTGGCGGTGGTGGCGTGGTTCGTCTGGCACTCGGTCGGGCCGGTGGCTCTGTGCTTGGCGTCGTGGACGGCGGGAGCAGTGGCTGTGTGGCTGGGAGCCCGAGCCGCCGCCGTTTGTGCCGCGCGGTCGCTCCACCAGTCCGGACCGGTTCGGCTGGCCCGCTGGACGCTCAACCCGCTCCACCCCCTACTGCAGGCCGCTCGTCGCGAGCTGCTTCGACAGCGGCAGGGCGTCGAGCGGGAGCGGGACGAGCGGGTCCAGTTGGAAGCGCTTGTCAACCTGCGGAACCAGAAGCTGCGCCGCTTGGAGTTGGTTTTGGACACGCTGCAGCACCCGGTCCTGGTGACCGACCCTCAAGACGAGCTGCTGTACGTGAACCGAGCGGCTCGTCGCTTGTTGCAGGCTTCGGCGGCTGCCGGCGGGCAAGCGGCTGGCGAGCCGTACGAGCCTTGCAACGCGGCCGCCGGTGGGCGTGCCGCGTCGGACCGACGCACGTCGGAGACGCTCCGCATCGACCACGCGGGACACACCGGTGCCGCCGACCAGGAGCAGTTCGACCTTCGCTCGCTGCCGGCGCTGCACGAGCTGGTCGTGGAGACCCGCACTCGCCGCGACGCCACGCCGCAACGCACTCGCGAGCTGGAAATGCCCTTGGAGGAGGAACGGGCCGTCTACCGCGCGACGGCCGTGAACGTGTACGACGACCGGGGCGTTTACCTGGGCGTCGTCACTGTCTTGTCGGACATTCGGGACGAGCGGTTGGCCAAGACTCGTCACGCCGAGTTTGTTTCGGCCGTGTCTCACGAAATGAAAACGCCCCTGTCCAGCGTGAAAGCCTTCGTCGAAATGCTCCAGGACGGCGACGTCGTCGACCCGGAAGAGCAGCGCGAGCTGTTGGGCTTCATTGAAATGCAGGTCGACCGTCTCACTCGAATGATCAATGAAATGCTCAACCTGGCTCGCATTGAAAGCGGTGTCATTAAGGTGCAGCGGGAGAACTGCGACCTGAACGAGGTCCTGCAGAAGGCCGCGGAGGTGGTGCGGCCCGTGGCCGAAGACAAGCGTCAACGGTTCGTGACGGAGCTGAGCGAGTTGTACTTGCCGGTTTACGCCGACCGCGAGCTGTTGGGGCAGGCTGTCGTCAACTTGCTGTCCAACGCTGTCAAGTACACCCCGGAAGGCGGAACGGTGCGACTGCGGAGCCGCTTGGACGAAGACGTGGCGGTCATTGAAGTCCAAGACACGGGAATCGGCATTCCAGAAGAGGCGTTGCCGCACGTGTTCGACCGGTTCTACCGAGTGCCCCAAAACAACAAGGCGGCCTCGGGCACCGGGCTGGGACTGGCTTTGGTGCACTACATTGTGACCGACGTCCACAACGGGTCGATTTCCGTCACGTCGAAAGTCGACCAGGGAACGTGCTTCTCGGTTCGACTGCCGTTGGGGCACGTGGAGTCGACGCGCAAAGACGCGGCCGGTCTGTGTGCGGCGGCCAAATGAAGTGCTTGCCACGTCGGTTGCGGCGGGGCCAGACGCAAGACAGCGCGGTCGGAAACTGGAACCCCAGAGTCCAAAGCCTTCGGTCGAAAAGGAGCACGAAACCAGAACTGGTTGTTTGAGGAGAACCCCAATGGGTGGTCGAGTGGTTGTGTGCGACGACGAGGCTCACATTCAGCGAGCCATTGAAATGAAGTTGAGCAAGGCGGGAATCGACGTGCAAACGGCGTCCGACGGGTTGGAAGCGTGGCAACTGATTCAGGCAGACCCGCCGGACGTAGTCGTCACCGACTTGCAAATGCCGCGAATGGACGGCTTGGAGTTGGTCCGTCGAATGCGGGAGGAAGACCGAACGGCCGCCACGCCAGTCATCCTGCTGACGGCGAAAGGCTTCGAGGTCGACGAGCAGCAGCTTCGTCAGCAACTGGGCATCGACACGGTCGTGGTCAAGCCGTTCAGCCCGCGCGAGCTGCTTCGGACTGTCCAAGGGCTGTTGGAGGAGGCGTCGCCCGCGTCGGAGCAAACCTGTTCCCTCTCGGCCGCCGCAGCCGTCACGGCCGGCGCGTAGGTCGGCGGCGACGGGTCAAGACTGGTTCACGAGGCGAGCGGGGCTGAGCCGGAGCGTGAGCTGGCGGGCCGCGTTCGCGGTGGTGCAGGGCCGACCGGGGCCGGGGCGTCGACGGAGCGACTCGGCCGGAAAAAGAAACACAACACGAGAGGAAAACAGGACCGCTCGCGCGGCTGACGCTGAGCGACCAGCACCGCAGGAACGGAGACGCTGGCGGCTTCTTTGTTTGCGAACCCTTGCGGCCGGTTCCTCGAGCCAGAACGGGGAAGCGGCAGGCGCGTCGCAACGCACAGAGGGTCGCTGGCAAAGGCTTGGAAGACAGTTCGAACTGGCGGGAAAACGCGCCGAGCGTCACGACGGCTTTGCGACCTCTGACGGACGCCGTTGGGCGAAGGGTCGGCAGCTGTTGGGGCAGACGGCTGGTTGAGTAGACATCAGGTCAAGACGCACCCATGCGGAGTCTGTTGAAACTGATTCCTCTGTGGACGTACCTGCTGGTTGTGTTCGCTGCCGTGCCGGTGGCGACGGTGGCTGGGGGCGGCGCCGTCTCGGCCAGTTCGGCGCTGGCCTTGACGGGAATTGCCGTCTGCGCGGCGGCCCTGTCCGGGCGTCGAACGACTGCGGTCGCGACCATGCTGGCCGCGGCAGCCGCAGTCGGCTCGTTGGGGTGGTCCCTGCCGGGCTGGAACCTCGTCTCCTCCACGGTCGCCGCAGCCTCGCTGGTGGTGGTGGGAGGAATGATCTTGTCGGTGGTGGAGCACTTGGACGGGTGCGTCGAGAAAATGCGAGAACAGGCGAGTCGGTGGGTGCGCAAGCTGTACGAGCAGGAAAAGTGCCGCCAGCCCGGACCGCACACCCACACGGCTCGGCCCCACGCGCCGCACGACGGCGACGGACTGGCCGGCAGCCACGTGTTGTCTCAAGGAGACGTCATTAACTTCGCCATGCTGCTGCTGACCCTGCAAGACGTAGCCCAGCGAATTTCGGCCAACCTGCACCTGGAAACGTTGGTGCCAACGATTGTCGACATTGCGCGAGCGTCGCTGAAATGCCGAACTTGCGACCTCTACCTGTGGGACCCGGCCACACGTACCCTGCGGCCTGCGGCGACGGGAAAACGAGACGACTGCACGGGCTACGTTCCCGACCCGGAGCGGGGAGCGGCTCGTTGGGTCATCGAACACGGACACATCCTCACACGCCACAGCGTCGAAACCGACTACACACTGTGCCCGCTGCTGAAAGAAGACCCAGACATGCCCGACGCCATTGCGCCGCTGACCGTGGGAGGCGAGCTGGTGGGCTTGCTGGTGGTCGACGGCGTGGAGGACAAGTCCATTACGTTCGTGCGAATGCTCTACATTCTTTCGCACAACTGTGCCTTGGGCATCAAGAACGCTCAGTTGTTCAAACGCATCGAGGCAATGGCTCGGCACGACGGACTGACCGGCCTGCTGAACCACGCCAGTTTCCAGGAAGAGTTGTCCGAGCTGGCACGGCGGTCGGGGGAACGGAACGAGCCGTTGGCCGTAATCATGAGCGACGTGGACCACTTCAAGAAGTTCAACGACACCTACGGACACCAGGCCGGCGACGAAGTATTGAGGAGCGTGGCGCGACTGTGGAAGGCGTTGGCACCCGAGCGGGCCGTGCTGGGACGTTACGGAGGGGAAGAGTTCATCATTGCCTTGCCAGGCTACGACACGCTGGCTGCGAGCGAACTGGCTGAGCAACTGCGGGAGGAGCTGGAGCGGTTGCCCGTCGTGTTTCAAGGCCAGGTCCTGCAGGTCACCGCAAGCTTCGGCGTGGCCGAGCGGCGGGAGGGCGCTGAAACGGCAGACGACTTGGTCCGTGACGCGGACGGGGCTTTGTACGAGGCCAAACGACTGGGCCGGAATCGGG
The DNA here is from genome assembly GCA_964428935.1 of uncultured Planctomycetaceae bacterium. Taxonomy (GTDB): domain Bacteria; phylum Planctomycetota; class Planctomycetia; order Planctomycetales; family Planctomycetaceae; genus JAADHY01. The sequence continues at coordinate 6,886 of CAYSAG010000021.1, forward strand.
TCGTGGTCTTCGACCCGTCCGGTTCGTCGGCGGAAGTGACGTCGAGCAGTACCGGACAACCAATCGACTAGGGTCGGGCAACTCGGTCAACCACCCGACCGCCTCGGTTCGCGACGGTCGACCGGGCCGCAACACGGAACCCACGAAAGACTCGACCCATGCAAATTACGACCGAAACCTTCGGCAACGTAATGGTCGTCCACACGCCCGAAGAGGTGACGGAGGAGACGTCGGACCGTCTGCTCGCGACGGCCCAGTCCGCGCTCGGGAAGGGCATTGCGAACTTGGTGGCACAAATGGACCGCAGCGAGTTTTTCGACAGCGTCGGATTGACGACGTTGCTGGACATTCAGGACTTGCTGCGAGAACGTGGCGGCAACTTGAAGCTGTGCGCGCTGACCGACCACGCGAAGAAAATTTTCGAAGTGACTCGGCTGGACCAACGGTTTGACGTTTTCGAGTCGGTCATTGACGCCGTGTCCAGTTTCCAATGACGCGGCACCGGACCGACCCGGCGTGGCCGACGAAGAGAGCCAAAGCAGAACGGCGGAAGCGATTGAGGTGCAGGCAAGCCATGCAAGGCTCGGTCGTCCGACCCAAGCTGCGACTCGGCGATCTGCTCGTGGAAAAGGGTTACCTTTCCCCCGAGCAGCTCGAACAGGCGCTGGAGGAGCAGCGGGCGTCGGCCGGCAGCAAGCTGCTGGGGGAGGTGTTGATTGAGCTGGGCTACTGCACCGAGGAGCAGATTCTGGAATGCCTGGCCGTCGAGTTCGACATTCCGCACGTCAAGCTCGACAGCCGACTCTTCGACCCGAAAATCTTCGACACGCTGCCGCGCGACTTCATCGAAAAACACACGGTGCTGCCGCTGTTCAAAGTGCGCGACGTGCTGACCGTCGCGGTGGCGGAGCCGACGAACGTCTTTCTGCTGGACGAGCTGAGAGACCTGGCCGGGTGCGAGGTGCAACTGGCGTTTGCCTCCGCCAAAGACATCCGGCGGATGGTGCAGACGTACGTGCCGAACAAGCGGGTTTTCGTCATCGACGACATCATCGACGACGCCAGCGGCGACGCGGTCGAGCTGATCGAAGAGGAAATCGAAGACATCGGCGCGGACGCAGACGTCGCCGGGTTGAGCCCCATCATCAAGCTGGTCAACTACATCATTTACAACGCGGTCAAGGAAGGAGCCAGCGACATTCACATCGAGCCGACCGAACGGCAGTTGCGGGTTCGCTACCGAATCGACGGTGCGCTCCGGCTGGCGCTGGAGCCGCCCGTCCACCTGGCTCCGGCCGTCGCCTCCCGCATCAAGATCATGGCCAACCTCGACATCAGCGAACGGCGGTTGCCTCAGGACGGTCGCATCCATGTCTTGATGGAAGGACGGCCGATCGACCTGCGTGTCAGCACCCTGCCGGGCAACTTCGGCGAGAAGGTCGTCCTGCGAATTTTCGACAGCCACAGCATCAGTTTCTCGCTGGAACAGCTCGGCTTCAGCGCCGACATCCTGGAAAAGTTCTCTGCGCAGCTGAAGAAACCCAACGGCATGATCCTAGTGACCGGTCCGACCGGCAGCGGCAAGAGCACCACACTGTACGCCGCGCTGAACGCCGTCGCCTCCATGGAGAACAACGTCTGCACCGTCGAGGACCCAATCGAGTACCAACTGCCGTTGGTCAATCAGTTTCAGGTCAACGAGAAGATCGGCCTGACTTTTGCGAACATTTTGCGGAGCCTGCTCCGGCAGGACCCCGACGTGATTCTGGTGGGCGAGATTCGCGACGAAGAGACCGCTCGAATCGCCATTCAGGCGGCTCTGACTGGGCACTTGGTCTTCAGCACTCTGCACACCAACGACGCCTGCTCCACCGTTACCCGACTGCTCGACATGGGAATCGAAGGGTACTTGCTCGGAGCGGCGCTCAACGTAGTCCTGGCCCAGCGGCTGTGCCGACGCATTTGCACCCGGTGCCGAGTCAGCGTCGAGCCGCCCAAGCCCGTGCTGCGGGAAATGGAACGAATGGGCCTGACGCTGGAAACTTACTACCGGGGGTCGGGCTGCAAGCGCTGTCGCAACACGGGGTTCTCCGGCCGGATTGCCATTCACGAGCTGTTGGTCATCGACGACCAACTGCGCGAAATCATTGCCATGACCCCCACTCGACACGCCGTGGAGGACTACGCTCGCCGAATCGGCATCCCCACTCTTCGCTACGACGGCCTGTGCAAAGTCCGCGAAGGAATCACCACTTTCGAAGAGGTTCTGCGTGTGACGAGCGAAGGGTGGCCGCCGGCCAAGGCGGGGCGGGGCACCGCCGGCTCAGACTCTGCTCGTTCCACTGCAGACGGCTCGGCGCCAGACGGAGCCACCGGCGGTCCCGGGCGAGAAGAACAGACCGGAGCGCAGACCAATGGAAATCAATGACCTTCTGCACGCAGCCGTCGACAGCGGCGCCAGCGACATTCTGCTCGTCAGTGGAGCTCCACCCGTCTTTCGAGTCGCCGGTCGGTTGGAGCCGGCTCCGTTGCCGGCGCTGACCCCGCCGGACATTGAAGCGCTGTGCCGGGAGGTGTTGTCGAGCGACCAGTGGGAGCGACTGCAGAGGGACAAAGACGTCGACTTCTCGGTCACCGTCCCCGGGCTCGGCCGGTTTCGCTTCAACGTCCACTGGCAGAAACGGTCGCCCGCTGCCGCCATCCGGTACCTGGCCAACAGCATTCCGTCCTTGGAGGAGTTGCGTTTGCCGTCGGTAGTGGAGCGGCTGACGCACTTGACCGACGGTTTGGTCTTGGTGACCGGACAGACCGGCTCGGGCAAATCCACCACGCTGGCGGCCATGATCGACTTGATCAACCGACGCGACGCCAAACACATCATTACCTTGGAAGACCCGATCGAGTACCAGCACGCTCACGCCAAGTCGCTGGTCGAGCAGCGGGAAATCGGCGTCGACTGCCCCAGCTTTGCCTCTGGGCTGAGGCATGTGTTGCGGCAAGACCCGGACGTCATTCTGGTGGGCGAGTTGCGGGACCTGGAGACCATTCGCACGGCCCTGCAGGCGGCCGAGACCGGCCACTTGGTCCTGGCCACGCTCCACTCTTCCAGCGCCGCCGGCGCCGTAGACCGAATCGTCGAAGTGTTCCCGGCCGAAGAGCAGACACAGATTCGCACGCACTTGGCGGAGTGTCTGCGGGCCGTCCTGACGCAGCGTCTGTTTCCGTCAGCGGACGGGCACGGGCGGGTCGTCGCCGTCGAAGTGCTTGTTGCCACTCAGGCCATTCGCTCGGCCATTCGCGAAGGGCAGGGCCACCTGATCCCCGGAATGATCTCGACCGGACGAAAACATGGGATGCAGACAATGGAACAGGCGGTGCGGGAGCTGGCGTTGAACGGATTGGTGTCGATGGAGGTGTTGGAGGAGTGGTCGGCCGAGCGGCCGGCGGAGGTGTGCGTGTGAGCGTCCAAGCGAAGCAAACAGGGGGAACGAAGAGACGCTGAGGGAGAGGAACAGAAGAGCCGAAAG
>CAYSAG010000021.1:10512-30623 GCA_964428935.1 uncultured Planctomycetaceae bacterium
GGCGCAGCGCGCCAACGGGAGCGGCGTCATGAACTTCACGTACCAAGCTCGTGAAGCCAACGGTCAGCTTCGCACTGGCGAGGTGGCGGCGGCCACCCAGGCCGAAGCCGCGCAGAAGCTGCGCCAGCAAGGGCTTTACGTTCTGTCGGTCGAGCCGCTCGGCGAGGGCGACGTCAACCGGACCCGGCTGCTGAGAAAAAGACCCAGCCGGGCCGAGCTGATTGACATGACCAGCCAGTTGGCGGTCATGGTCGACGCAGGCATTCCACTGGCCGACGCGCTGGACGGACTGGCCCGCCAAACGAACAACCTCACCCTGCGCGAAATGCTGCAGCAAATTCGCCGTGACCTGACCAGCGGAGAAGACTTCTCGACTGCGCTGGCCAAGCACCCGCAGTCCTTCGACCAGACGTACGTGAATTTGGTGCGAGCCAGTGAGGCGAGCGGCACGTTGGCTCCCATGCTGGAGCGGATTGCGGCGCAGGCCCGCGAGCAGTTGGAGCTGGCCAAGCGAGTCCAGGGAGCCATGATGTACCCGGCCGTCATGTTCGTGCTTTGCGTCGGCGTCTGCGTCTTCCTGCTGACGTACGTTTTCCCGAAACTGTTGCCCATGTTCGCGGGACGCGAGGAAGAGATTCCGACGCCGACTCGCGTGCTGATTGCCGTCTCTGACCTGTTGCGGAACCAGTGGTACTTCGTTCTGGCTGCGGTGGTGGCCTTGGCCGCGGGCTTGTGGTGGTCGAGACGGCAGCCTTGGGGACGTCGATTGTTCGACTGGCTGTGGTTGCGGCTGCCGCTCGTCGGAAAGCTCGCCCAAAAGGTGGCCGTCAGCCGGTCCATTCGGACGCTCGCCACCACCGTCGCCGCAGGGGTTCCCATGCTGGAGGCCTTGCGGCTGTGCGCCGGAGTGTCCAACAACGTGTTTTTCGAAGAGGCGTGGCTTGCCGTCAGCGAACAAGTGACGGCAGGCAAACAAATCCACGAGACCATGCGAGGCAACCAGCTGTTCCCGGAGACGCTGGTGCAAATGATTGCCTCGGGCGAGCAGACCGGCAAACTGGCCTACGTTCTGGAAAAAGTGGCCGACCACTTGGACCGCGAAGTCGCGCTGACACTGAAACAAGTCACCGCCCTCATCGAACCATTGATGGTTGCTCTGATGGGAGGCATGGTCGGCGGAATCGCTCTGGCCATGCTCCTGCCCATTTTCAAACTCAGCTCCATGGTGGGCTGATGCTTCTGTGCCGAGCCCCTTGTCGGCGCGAGCCCTCTTGCGTGCGCCTTCGCCGCCGGCAGGTTGCCGTCCGCTTCGTGGCTTGGTAGGCTCCGCTTCGACCCAGTGGTGCTGCGCGGCGACTGGAGCTTGCAGTCGTCGAGTTGACGGGAGAGGTGAGGTCTTTGCTTGTCGACGGACGTTTTGGAAATTCTGGCTGATTCTCGAGGAGGCGAGGGTCATGGCACGCATTGCGTTGGGCGTCAACATGGAATTCGTTCGGCACGCCGACAAGCCGTTCGAATGGGGAGTCGAGAAGGCGGCCGAGTTGGGGTACGAGTACGTCGAACCGATGGTGCACTGGGGAAGGGAGCTGCTGAGCGAAGCGGGCTACTTTCACAGCGTCTCCATGCTCGACGACCCCTACCGCATTCTCCGAGCCTGTGAAAAGGCCGGTCTGAAAATTTCTGGCTTGTCCGCCCATTCACCTCTGTGCAAGCCCGAAATCAGCACCGAGTACCTGAAGCAGGCGGTCCGTTTCGCCGCCGAAATCGGAACCAATATTGTCAACACGGACGAAGGACCAAAGCCCAGCTGGACGACCGAGGAAGAAGACTTCGTTCTGATGCGCTACGTGCTGAAAGAAGTGGCCGCGGTGGCTGAGCCGCGAGGCGTGCTCATTGGCTTGGAACCCCACCAGCAGTACAGCAAGACGCCCGAAGGACTGGACCGCATTTACCAACTGGTCGACTCACCCTCGATTGGCATCAACTTCGACACGGGCAACAGCTACCTGGCCGGACAGGACCCCTACGCGTGGCTGGAACGCGTGAAGGACCGGCTGATCCACTTGCACGCGAAAGACATTTCGGTGGAGCAGTCGGATGCAGAGCGAGGCAGAGTGACTGGCACGGCGGTCGGCTGCGCCTGCGGCGACGGAGTCATCGACTGGAAGCGGGTAGTGGAGATTTGCAAGTCCATTGAGCACCGCGACGAAATCGTTTTTAGCGTTGAGTGCGGCACGATTGAGCAGGCCGAACGGAGCATTGAGTTTTTGAGGCCGTTGGTGAGCTGAGGCGGACAGCGCCGAGCGGCTCGCCTTTTTTCGGACGTCGACCGCCCCGACGCCTGCGGCCGCTTCTGGGGTGCGTCGCGACGGCAGGCTTTCCTCGGGCTTCTTCTCGCTCGAACGCCGGCCGCCCGAACCCGCGGCGCTCGCCGTCCGACGCGAGGAGCTTTGCCGCGTTTCGTCACGGACTGGACCGCCGGTCCGGTCCCGTTGGACACGCACGCCAGGCCGTCGCCGCGGTCGGCGGGAGCGACGCCTCTCTGCGCAGACGCGAGCTCCCTCTCAGCCCTCCTGCTCCCGCAGTCGAGCCAGCACCGAGTAGTCTTCCAGCGTCGTCGTGTCGCCCACCTGTTCGCGTCCGGCGGCAATGTCGCGCAACAACCGCCGCATGATTTTTCCGCTGCGAGTCTTCGGCACGGCGGTCGTGAAGCGAATTTGGTCCGGCGTCGCAATGGCTCCGATCTGTTTCCGCACGTGTTCAATCAGTTCCTTCTTCAGCTCCTCACTACCCTCGCCGGACTTCAGCGTCACAAAGCAGCAAATGCCTTCGCCTTTGATTTCGTGCGGGAAGCCGACGACGGCCGCCTCGGCCACGGCCGGGTGAGACACCAGCGCGCTTTCGATTTCCATGGTGCTCAGCCGGTGGCCCGACACGTTCAGCACGTCGTCCACCCGACCCAGAATCCAGAAGTAGCCGTCCTCGTCTCGGCGAGCCCCGTCGCCCGTGAAGTAGGCCCCCAGAATCTCGGTGAAGTACGTGGCAAGGAACCGGTCGTGGTCGCCGTACAACGTGCGCAGCATCGACGGCCACGGTTTTCGAATGACCAGGAACCCGCCCTGATTCGGCGGCAGGCTGTTGCCGTTGCCGTCGACCACGTCGGGGACGACGCCCGGCAAAGGCAGCGTGCAACTGCCGGGCTTGGTCGGCGTCGCACCCGGCAACGGACTAATCATGATGGCCCCGGTTTCCGTTTGCCACCACGTGTCGACAATGGGGCAGCGGTCTTGTCCAATGACGCGTCGGTACCACATCCACGCTTCCGGGTTGATTGGCTCGCCAACCGTCCCCAACAACCGCAAGCTGGACAGGTCGTACTTCTGAGGCCACTGCTCTCCCCAACGAATGAACGACCGAATGGCCGTCGGGGCCGTGTAAAAAATGGAAATGCGGTACTTTTCAATCATTTGCCAGAAACGGCCTTCGTCAGGCCAGTTGGGAGCCCCCTCGTACATGAAGACGGTCGCTCCGTTCGCCAGCGGCCCGTAGACAATGTAGCTGTGGCCGGTAATCCAACCAATGTCGGCCGTGCACCAGTAAAGGTCGTCCTCCTTCAAGTCGAACACCCACCGGCAGGTCATCATGGTTCCCAGCAGGTAGCCGGCTGTCGTGTGCAGAACGCCTTTGGGTTTGCCGGTGGAGCCCGAGGTGTAGAGGATGAACAGCGGGTGCTCCGAGTCGACCGGTTCGGGTTCGCACTCGGCCGACGCGTCGGCCATGAGCTCGTGCCACCAGAAGTCGCGGTCCGGCACCAGGTCGACGTCGGCCCCTGTGCGCCGCACGACGACAACCTTCTCGACCGACGGCGACTTTTCCAGGCTTTCGTCGACGGCCCGCTTCAGCCCCACCTCCTTGCCACGCCGCCAGCCGCCATCGGCGGTAATGACCAGCTTGGCCTGAGCGTCGTTGTTCCGTTCCGACAACGCCTCGGCACTGAACCCCGCGAAAACGACCGAGTGCACGGCGCCAATGCGGGCGCAGGCCAGCATGGCAATCGGCAGCTCGGGAATCATGGGCATGTACAACGTCACCCGGTCGCCCTTCTGGACGCCCAGCTTTTTCAAGACGTTCGCGAACTGGCACACTTCGCGGTGCAGGTCTTGGTAACGCAGGACCCGTGTGTCTCCCGGCTCCCCTTCCCACACAATGGCTGCTTTGTTCCGACGCGACGTCGTCACGTGGCGGTCCAAGCATTGGACGCTGGCGTTGAGCTTTCCCCCGACGAACCACTTGGTTTCCGGCATTTCGCCTTCCAACACCCGCTCGAACGGCTCCAGCCACTCCAGTTCGTTTCGAGCCAACTCGCCCCAAAAGCCCTCCGGGTCCTCGTTCGCCCGGTCCCACATTTGCCGGTACTGGTCCATGCTGCCAATGTGGGCCTGGGCAGCAAAGTCGGCCAGCGGTTCGAACCGGCGAGTCTCGGTCAAAACGTTCCGGATTGGCTGCGACTTGTCCTTCGACATTCCCAACTCTCCTTCTGTCAGAAATCTCGGCCTGAGCGGGCTGGCGGGTTTCGAAGCGGGCTGGCCCGGCGCTTGCATTGGACGTGCCCGTGCGGTCGGCCTTGCGACGGCTCGCTCCGGCCAGCGGGCTCACACCCTCCACGGCCGAAACCGGCCACTGCTGCTCGAAAGACGGACCAACCGCTGTCGAGCCACGACGAAATTTCGGCCTCTCGCCGGGTTGTTTCTTTGACGGGTGCGGCGACCGCGACGGCCAAAGCCCGGCCTTCGCGTCCCGCTTTGAAGGCTTGACTTCGCAAGGTCACGCTGACGAACGAAGACTGGTCGGAACCGCCCTGCAAGCTCGCTCGGAGCTCCGTCAAGAGCCCGCAGCCGCCGGGCCCTCGACGGGCGTCGATGTTACGACTGGCAACCCAAGCTGTCAACAAGCGGGTCGGCGGGCGAACGGCACAGGGACGGTTCGCCCAACTGGACGTGACGAGAACCAACAACACGCGTGGTCCAATGTGACCACACCAGCTGGCTGATGTTAACCACTTCGCTTTTTCAGGCCGCGCCGGCTGTGCCGGCCGCCTCACCGCTCGCGGACAAACTCCAGCCGGTCCAGCCAAACGTTGCGGTCCTGCGGCGGTTCGAACAGGTCGTTGACGAAGCGCAGGCGAACCGTCGCCCGGCCGCGTGGCAGGTCGACCTCGGCCTGCTGCGGAGCCCAATCGTCGCTGGCGCAGTGGAAGCGAGCCAACGGTCGACCGTTCCACTCGAGCACGACCTCCGGGTACGCGCCGCCAGCGGGCGTTCCCTTGGCCCACAAGAGCACTCGGTAGTGGCCCGCCTGAACCACGTCGACTTGTCCTTCGACAAAGCCATTCGAGCCCAGGTACACGTGGTCGCTGGCGCGGCGGAACCAAGCTTGTTTCTGTCCCGGCTGCAACCACTCGGCTTCGAGCACGTCCCGAGCGGCCGCCGGTCGGCGTCGGGCTCCCAAAACGCCCAGCAGGCTGCTGACCAGCCGCCTGGCCTTTCGGACGTTCTCCCAGCGAATGCCGCACAGCCACACGTCGCCGCGTCGAACCGGGACGCGCACCAACGTCGGCGGGTCGGTGAGCGGTTGCCAGCGCAACTGGCCGGTGTCGGGAGCCACGACGAGCGAGTCGACGAACAAGTTGCGGTCCTCGGTCGGCGAGCTTTTGTCGTTGACGAACCGCACGGTCAGCTCGTGCGCTCCCGCCGTCGCCCGGAACGGCAGGACGTAAAGCCTCGTTTGCCGGCTGCAGACGTAAACCCGGCCGACCGGTTGACCGTCCAGCCGCACCTCGGCGACGGGGAACTGTCCGGCCAGCGGCGTTCCACGGGCGCGAAGGCCGAGCAGGTGTCGGCCGCTGCGAGACAGTTGCAGCTTCCAGCTTGCCTGCCCGACCGTCGCAAAGACCACTTCTCCGTCGCGGACTTGCACAATGTCGCCTTGCAACTCGACGTTCTTTTCCGCCTCGACGGTCTGACCGGCCAGTTGTTTCAGGTGGGGCGGGAAGAGCGTCTCGACCACGTCTTCGGCCGGGCGTGCCGGCACGTACCACGCCGGCCGTTTCTCGGGCGCGACCCAGAACAGGTCTTCGCGCGTGACGGCGTCCAACCACCAATTGTGTCCTTCGGGTTTCCGCACCCACCCGCGGAAGCCGGTTGCATCCACGGCGCCCGCGGTCAGCTCCAACCGTTCGGCTGCCGCGTCGAAGCCGTCGGCCGTCGGCCGGTGCCAGAAGACGTGACCGCCTCGGGACAAGAACGCCTTCAGCTCGTCAGCGTGCTCGGCCACCAAACGGCCGTCCGCCTGCAGGACCAGCAGTCGCGAAGCCGTCTGCTGAAGCTGCCGCCAGTCGTCGAGCGGTTGCCAGTCGAGGTCGAGTGCGGTCAGTTGCCGACGCAGCGGTTCTGGTCCGAAGCAAAGGGCTGGAGTGGCTTCAGACGCCGCGAACGGGGAGGCTGCGTCGTCGAAGGCTCCTTTCGTCGCCGGCTCTTGCTCCACCGACGTCCGCTCCGACGCCCTGCGTGCAACCTGGTCCAAGTAGCACAGCATTCGTTCCAGCAGCAGTCGGGCTACCGGCTCCGTGTCGAGCTTGCGGACGACGTCCAGTTGACAAACCAGCCAACGGCCCCGACCCTCCGCCACTTCGACCAACGGAGCGTGGGACAGGCCGTCCGGCCCGCCCGTGACGACCAACGCTTGAGCGCCGCCGGTGTCCGGCCGAAGCGGCTCGTTGTGACTCACCAAGTGGTCGCCGCGCCACCACCGGAAGTCGTCGACGTTCAGCCCGCGGAGCACGGGGTGGGAGGGTTGGAGCGGGAAGGCCAACGTGGAGCTTTGGGTGGTCAGTCGGACCGGCAACCAGTTCGAAGCCTCGGGTGTTTGCTCCAAGACCAGCACGCAGCCGCCAGCGGCCACTCGAGCCGCCAGCGACCGCTCCAGGCCGGGCGGGCCGCCAATTGTGCACAACACCCCGTCCCGCTCGGCGCGCCGCACCGACTTCAACGCCTTTGGTCCGACCACCAGCACCCCGCGGCCGTCCCATTCGTCGACGGCCTGCAGCAACCGGAACGGTCGTTCGTCCCGACGCCACCGCTTGGCCAGCGTCCCTGCCGGGTCCACCAGCGACAGCGGCTCGGACAAGCTGGACCACGCCGTCGGGCGGGGAAAGACGTCCATTGGCCAGTCGCGCCGAAACCGCTCCTGCCCACGCACCGTCAGCGTCAACCGCAAGGTGAACCGCCGGCGACTGCGAACGCTCGGCAAGGGAACGTGAATGGGCAGTTCGCGGTGAGCGCCGCTCGGCAAGGCCAACGTCTGCTGACCGGACGTCAGCTCGCGTTCGCCGTCGAGCAGCGACCAGCGGAACGTCACTGCCGGCTGGTCGGCCATGGTGTCGTTGAAAAGCTCGACGGTCCGTTCGACCGTCTCGGCCGACCAAAACCGGCTGTCGAACTGCCGGACGTAAGCCGCCAACGGTTGGTACAGGTCACGCTGAGCGACCCAGCAGGGGTTGGTCTCGTCCAAAGCTCCCTGTTCAATGACGGTCCACGGCGAGTGGCCGCTGACCCCGTAGTGTCGGTAAGCCAGGATTTGCATTCGCCACGCCAGGGCCTTGCCCCGTGTTCGGTAGGTGCGGTGGTCTCGGTAGGCGTCGTCGCCGAAGAAGAGGGTGTGGGGCGAGGGGTCTCGCGAGGGCACCCACAAGTACTCGCCAATGTAAAGCGGCTTGGACCGGTCCCAGAAAAACGGCTTCCCGTCCCAGAACATTCCCCCGCCGCCGTGTACGAGCCGTGGTTTGTCCATCCAGTAGGCGTCGTTTGGCCAAAGCCGCCGTTGCGGGTACTGGTTCGGGTAGTGCAGACCAATGACGTCGGCGACGCCGTCTGGGTCGCCGTCGGATTCGTAGAGAATGGGACGGGTCGGGTCGAGCTGTTTGACCAGGCGTCCCAAACGAGCCAGCTCGTGTTCGACCGGCGTTCCGTCTTTCGCCCGCGAACCGTAGAACTCATTTTCCAAGCTCCACATGACCACCGACGGGTGGTTGTAAAGGTGACGGACCATGGCCGTCAGGTGCGCGGCGTAGTTTTGCCAGAACCGAGCGTCGTCGACGCGGTAAATGTTGTCGTCGTTCCAGACGGCTCCTTCGGGAATCATCATGAGGCCGACTTCGTCGGCCAGCCGGTACCAGCGTTGGCGCCACGGCTGCGTGTGCGTTCGGAAACAAACGGCGTTCATGCGTTTGAGAGCTTGAAGCTGAGAGACAATTTCGTCGCGAGACAACGGCTCGGCCGGCGGCCACCAAGACGAAGCCAACAGGTGGACCTTGCGGCCGTTCAGGACGAAGTCCCCGCCGTCCGTCCACAGTTGACGGTAACCGAACCGTTCGCGCAGGACGTCCACGGGCCTGGCGTCTTGGTTGGAGTGCCCGGCCGGGCCAGCCCGGCCTCGGTCTGGAGGCCCGGCAACGGGGGTCAAACGCAATTCGAGCACGTAGAGCTTGGGCCGGTGAGGCCACCAGAACTCGAGCGGTGGGTCGGAAAGACGCAACGCGGTCTGTGTGGTCGCTTCCGGTTGCAGGTTCACCCGCACCGGCCCAACGGTCGTCACCGGCCGGCCCGACACGGGCCACAGCCCGTCGTCGTCTGGCTGTCGACCGTCCCACTCGAAAATTCGTCCTTCCACCAGGCCAGCAAACGAGCGGTCGGACTGATTCACAACCGTGACGTGCAGCACCAGACGCCGCTGACGCACCAGCGGACGCACCAGCAACCGAGAAATCCGGACCGCCGGAACAGCGACCAGAGTGACGTCGTCCCAGATTCCGTAGTCGTAAAAGCGGCCACCGATTGGGGCGAGCACGCGGTCGCGCGGAGCCGCTCGTAAAGCGTGCCCGTCCATGCCCGGGCGGAACGCAACGGGTTCTCCGGTGAAGACGCCGGTCCAGTCGTGCACGCCGACCAGCACCGTGTTGGGCTGCCCAAAGCGGACTGCCTCTGTAATGTCCAGCTCGAAAGCGTCGTAGCCGTTGAAGCAGCCGCCCACGCTCAGACCGTTGACCAGCACGCGGCTGTTGAACTTGACTCCGCCGAAACGCAGCAGAACCCGGCGGCCTCGCCACTGACTGGGAACCCGGAACACTCGACGGAACCACGCCCGCTCGTAGTTGTAACCTCGAAGCTCGACCGGAACCGCAACAGTTTGCCAGCCTTTCTCGGGAACCGGGGCGTCCAACGACGAAACCCGGACGAACTGCCACTGGCCGTTCAGCGAACGCTCGGCACGTGGTCCGACCGGCCGTTCGGCCGCCGAAGCCAGGCCGCCGACCAGCAGAACCAACAGCCACCCCCAGCACCTCATTGTCGCGTTCTTTGCAGCAGTCATTGCCGACCTCTCCGTTTTGTCCTGTTGTGGCGGGCGTTGTTCTTCGGTCAATTCGCTCCCGAAAAACAGGCTTCCGCCCAGCAACCGACCTCGCTCGGGCAACCGTCTTTCCGTCTGAACGGGGACGTTCGGCCCGGTGCCAAACTCCGGCCGACCGCCGACCGTTCGGGCGCGACCCCGCTCACAGCCTTTGCACGCGCAAAGCAATGTCGTTGTCAAAGGCGGGAGAAGCCAACACGCGTGGGCCGCCGGCGTGCTGGAACTGCTCCGAGCCGACCGTTCGTCCCGTCTTCGTGTCGACCCACTCAGCCAGGAACCGGCCGGACGGGAGTTTCAGCGTCACGCGGCACGTCAGGTCTTTTCGCAGGAGCTGGTCGAGTTTTTTCGGCTTGCGAGGCAAAGGCACGTGCAACGAGACGGCGTACGTCTTGCCCGGCTCCACCAACGCCCAGGCCGACAGTTTCGGTTGGACCGACAAGACGACCGAGTTGTCCGGTTTCATGCGGACCAGCGGCAGCTTTTCCATGAACTGGCGGAGGACTCGCAACTGACGCCGCAGTTCCGGACTGCCGCCGCCGGGCGAACGGTAGTCTCGCAAGGTGCCGTCGGGGTGTCCCGGAGTGAAAGAGTAGTCCAGGTGACTGAAGAGGGCTCCACCGGCGAGCAGAAAGTCCCACGCTTCGGTGCGGTACAGCACGTCGGCCTTGCCTCGGAAGCCCGTCTCGTTCTCTCCAATGACGCGGTTCAAGTCGTAGTTCAACGCCACCGTGTCCGGCGGCACGCAGTAGTGGAAGTTCAAAATGGAAACCTTCGGGTGGGGTCGGTCGACCCGCTTCCGCCCGTTGGCAATGTTCATGGAAATGAGGTGCCGCTTGGGGAAGTCTTTCTCGGTCTCGACAATTGTGTCGACCACGCGGTGTTGCCACTCCAACGTCACGCCCCCGAAGTACGGCTCGTTGCACACCTCGTAGTACAAGTTGTCGAAGTCGCGCAGTTCCGTGACCACCTTTCGCACGAAGCGCAATTGGACGTCCAACAAGTCGGGGTGCTTCAGCGTGTAGACTTCCGTGCGCGGACAGTTGCCGACGCCGTTCACGTTGTTGGCCGCGTTCAGCGGAGACGCTCGCCACAGCTCGTCGTTGTACAGGGGACAAAACAGGTTGAACTCGACGACCACGCCGCACCGGGCCGCCCACCGCAGGAAGTCCTTCAGCCGGCGGAAGTAGACCGGGTCCCAGCGAGTCAGGTCGAACTTGTTGCCGCCGTCGTAGTAGCCCGGTGTGTCGCTGCGGGCCCACGGGCAAATGTAGCGGTTCGGTTTGGGGGCCAGGGGGTTGTCGGTAATGTGGAACGACGAAGGGACTTCCCGGTAGACGCCCGAGAACGTGCGGGTGTGATTCAGACCGTCCGCCTGCAGCGTCTTCAAGTACGTGACGTAGTCGAAGTCCAGGTTGAGCACGGCTCCGTAGTGTTCGCCCGACCCCACCAGCACGGCTGGTCGACCCTGCCACAGGAAGTAGTGCGGGTTGTCGGGGTGAAGAGCCAGCGGCTGGCCGGCTCGGGCCGACCCAGTCGCAACCAACGCCAGACCGAACAGCACGACGAACGACTTGCGAAGTTCAAACCGGTTCGGCATTGCTTGACCTCCCTGAAGGGTAGACAACAGAGTGAGCGTTTCGCTGCGGTGTGGCGGAGTGTGCGTGGAGGGACACCGCTGCGCTTGCGGCGGCGTGCCGAGCCGCAGCCGCGGCGCGTTGAACCGACGGCCGCTGCCGCTCGGCTCGACAAGGCACCAGCCCGTCTTCACGGCAACGCACCAGCCCGCCTTGCTCCAAAGCACCAGCCCGTTCCGGCCGGCGGTGAGACGCCACAGAAGGCTGCGGTTTCGCTCGTTGTTGGCGGCCAGGCCAGTTGCGAAGAGCACGCAGCCCCTCGGTCGTTCACGGCTGAGGCCGCTGGTCCGCGTGCGTCTGGAGGCCACTGGCTCGGCTACGGCTGGGGCAGTTGGCGTCCGGCCGCCTCAGCCAGTCGGCGCACGTGAGCCGTCAGGACGTCTTCGGTTTCCGGCGCGAACAGGCCAATGCTGCGTGCGTACAACCCGCGTGTCTCGTAGCCACCCTCTTTCAGCGTCTTGCGCGAGGGAATGTAGCCCGAGACGTCGTTGCAGTAGGCGGCAATCCACAAGTTGAGCGGGCCGAGGGTGTCTTCCAACAGCGGCACGTAGTCAACCACGACCTCCATGGGCAGGCCCACCAACGTCAGCGAGTCGCCGAACTGCCAGACGGCCACCGGTGTCGTGTAGGTGGTCGGCAAGCGACCCTTCTCGTCCAGGACCTTCAGCATTTGCTGAGCGACCCAGCGGTGCGCGCCGCGTCCCTGCTTCGCTTGTTTTTCCAGCTCCTCGCGCGGCGGTGCCGGCTGCAGAGGCAACGTGACGTCTTCCATGACTGTCTTCAGCGGCCCGGTGACCGGCGACAACTTGCTTTGCAACACGCGACAAACTTCCTCGGCCAATTCGTGGCCGTGCTCCTGGCTCGCTTCCAGCGTGCCGCGTGGGTACGGGTTGGCCGAGCCGCCGCAGTTCTGAACGAACATGGCTTGCACGCCCGGCAAACGCGACTGAATTTCGGCTTGAGCGTAGCCGGCGAAGTCGCCGCAAACGAAGTAGTGCCGGCCGGTCAGCGTGGTGTTGTGGCAAGCCACGCCGAAGACGACCGCCAGGAGCTTGCCGTCCGCGCCGTCGACACGCAACACCGGCACACTTCGGTCCGCCAGCCCCCGAGGGTTGACGCCCAGCACGACCCCGCGCGGCGTGTACTCGCGACGGTTCATGACGTGAAAGTCCACGCCCACGCCGTACGAAAGGCGAGCGGGTTGCAGACGCCGGCAGGCCTCGGCCACGGTCTCAGCCGTCCGGTCAATGAGCCACCGGGTGTACTCGACGGTGTCGCGAGCTTGTTCCTCGGTCATGTCGCGAGCCCGCGGAGTGGGGTCCAGAGACAAGGCCGGACCGGTGTGCGTGTGCGACGCGTTGAAGAGCACTTGGTACGGCTTCAGCCCGGTTGCCTTCTCAACCCGCTTCCAAACCTCTTGGCTCACGTCGGCCGTAAAGCCAATGATGTCGGCCGTCACCAGCACGGCCCGGTAGCCGTTTTGGTCTTCCAGTGCCAACGCCTTGACGAACAAATCCGTCTCGACCCGCTCGAACGGGTGGTTTCGCGAAGCGTAGCCAGCCAAGTAGACGGGCTTCTGAGGGGTAATCTTGGCCGAAGCCAAACCCACCTTCCACTCGAAGTCGGCGGCCATTGACCGCGGCGACCCCGCCAGGAGGAATGCCAGTCCCAGGACCGTCAGCAAAGCCCTCCACCGTTTCATTGCTTGGTCCTCCCGTCTTCTTGCTTGTTCCACAGGCTTGGTTTCGGTTGCCCGGCACACCACCGCTTGGTTCGGCCAAGGGTGGTGAACGACGGACGCGCTGGTCGACCGTAGCCAACTTTACCCAGACGCCGTTGGCGGCACAAACGCAAAGGCGCGTCGCGACTCGCAGGTCAAGGCGTTCCGCGAGCGGTTCGGTGGTCGTTGGGGCGAACTCGACCGGCGGACGGAGGCACACGGCGTACCGTCGCAGCCTCGGAACGGAGCGTTTTGTTGCAGGCGAGGCTGTCGGGCCGAAGTCACCGCGTGCGCAGCGGAGGCCTCTCGTAGAAAGACCCAAGGCCAGCCGGTAGAATGCGGGTCGAGCCGGTCGGCTGGCCGGGCAGTTTGGCTGGAAGGTCGGTCGTTTTTTCGGTGCCGGCGACGAAGACGACGACTCGCAAGGGGGAGGCAGTCTGGTGAAGAACGTCATTTGCTTGGTTTTGGGAGGCGGCTCTGGAACACGCTTGCGTCCGCTCACCGAGTACCGCTCCAAGCCCGCCGTCCCGCTGGCGGGCAAGTACCGCCTGATTGACGTGCCCGTCTCGAACTGCATCAACAGCGGAATCAACCGCATTTACGTGCTCACGCAGTTCAACTCGGTCAGCCTACACCGGCACATTCGACAGACGTACGAGTTCGACCTGTTTCACGGCGGCTTCGTCGAGATTCTGGCCGCGCAGCAGACGAAAGACGAGCAGCAGCCGGACTGGTACCAGGGCACGGCCGACGCCGTCCGAAAGCAGTTGCGGTACGTCAAACAGCGTGGCGTGGACTACGTGTTGGTCCTGTCCGGCGACCAGCTTTACCGAATGGACTTTCGCGAAATGCTGCACACGCACCAGCGGACCAACGCCGACGTGACCATTGCTGGCTTGCCGGTCTCTCGCGAGCGGGCCGGCTCCTACGGAATCATGCGGGTCAACGAGTCGGGGCGGGTCGAAGGGTTCCTCGAAAAGCCCCAGTCGGACGCCGAAATCAACTTGGTCCGAACCGACCCAGCCTGGATTGACAGGCAGGGAATCGAAAGCCGCGGCCGCGAATGCCTGGCCAGCATGGGCATTTACTTGTTCAACCGAGACGTGCTGGTCGAGCTCTTGGAAAATTCATCCTACCGCGACTTCGGCAAGGAAGTCTTTCCCATGGCCATTCGGGCTCGGCACGTCCAACTGCACCTGTTCGACGGGTACTGGGAAGACATCGGAACCATTCGTTCGTTCTACGAAGCGAACTTGGCGTTGGCTGGGCCCGAGCCGCCGTTTCAGTTTGTGTCGGAGAACGGGCCGATTTACACACGGCCTCGGTTTCTGCCCCCCAGCCGGGTCCGGAACGCCACCATTCGCAACAGCTTGATTGCCGACGGCTGTTTCATTGCCGACGGTGCGGTCATTGAGAACAGCATCATTGGTCTGCGGTGCCAGATTCAACGAGGCGCCGTCGTGCGTAACTCGATTCTCATGGGCAACGACTACTACGAGTCGCCGGAGGAGCGGGCGGAGGCGTTGGCCGCCGGGCGGCCTCCCCTGGAAATCGGCGAGAACACGGTCATTGACACGGCCATTGTCGACAAGAACTGTCGAATCGGTCGGGACGTGCGGGTGGCGCCGTTCGAGGGCATGGAGCCGAACGGCCAGTTGGGCGGCGTTCACGTTCGCGACGGAATTCTGGTCGTTCCGAAAGGCACCACGTTGCCCGACGGCTGGAGCTTGCAGGCGGCACGCTGAGCGGCGGGCCGGTGTGTGCGGCGGTCTCGGCCGAAACGTCCGCCTGACCGGCAGAGCAGCTGCGCTTTCCGGGCCGAGGCGTCCGGTGGGCGCCGACTCCGTCTGGTGGGCGCCGACTCCGAAGTCGCGTCTCGAGCCCACGCAGCTCCGTTGCCACGGCCACTGTTGCACGCCGCCGGTTGAAGCTCGTGGTCGCGCTCGCCCCTCCGACGCACCGTTTCCGAACCTTTCGACCCGTTCCCGTCAAAACCCCGGCACTACGGGCGAAGCGGCCGGCTGCTGGCTGGGCAACTCAGGCGAGACCTCCAGCGTGTGCAACGACAATTCCATGGCTCGGTGCAGGCCGGTTCGCCGCGGCACGTCTTGCGGAATCAAGTACAAAATCATGACTTGAATGTTGCCCGTGTGGTAGCGGTAGAGCTGCAGGTCGTACGGGCGTCCTTGCACGCGCACCTCGAAGCGAATGGTGTCGAAGGGACGGCTGGCGACGTAGCTTCCCGGCGGCGGAATTCGTTCGTGGGTCCAAGGCCAGTCGTCGTCGGGTGTCGGAGGCGGAGCGTGGACGACGGGAGCCAGTCGCCGAGCGAGCTCCAGGTCGAACGACAGCGGGTCCACGTCCGGCTTGGTCTCTTTCTCCAACCACAGGTAGTGGTTCCCGCACACGTACAAGTAAGCGGGAGCCTGCACCGTGCCCTTTTCGGTGTCGACCGGCACGGTCGCCTTCCACGCGCCCAGCAAGCCGGGCAACGTGAGTTTCAGGAACCTGGGCTGGCGCGGGTCGGCCTGGGGCCGGACGGGACGGGGCTTTCCGTCCGGCGTTCGGCTGGCCGGCGCGGGAATCAGCTGGAACTGTTTCGGCACGCGAAGGCTGACGCCCATTTCGCTCCACGGCGTCGGGCTCAGCAACTGGTTCATTGTGTCGAGGTACTCGAAGTACTTTCGCGTCTCCTGCAGACGCCGCTCGTACGTGTCCGCTCCACAGCCTGCAACCAACGACAGCAACCAGCAGGTCAGCAAAAGCCCACAGCAGCGCCGAACGCAGACCCGGCTGGACAGTCTTGCGAGTAACCGTGACACCGTGACTTCGACCTCGTCGTGACTTGTCTGTTTGGGCCGAGCCGAGCGCGCCGACTGCGTGTTGCAGCAGCCGGCCACTCGGGCAAGCACCGACGTCGCGTTCTCACCGCACGTCGTGCCGTTTCGGCTTGGAGCGAGCTGGCCCTGCAGAAGGCAGGGGACGTGCCGGCCACAGGTTACCACGCGCACGGCCGCGAAACAAACAAACGCCCGAGCCGCACGGGTCGGGGACGTGCGTCTCGGCCGCGAGCTCAGAAACCGGTGCCCGGTCAGTTCCGCTGGACGGACAGTTGTCCGAGCCGTCGAGCGACCCGACCACGGACCCGTCACGAGCTTCGCTGGCGGCCGGCGACGCGGCTCGGCTGTTGTCCCAGTCGTGTCGACCGCTCGACGCCGTTTCGGACTACGCCTCGACGGAATTGGCCTCCAACCGCGTTCACTCGCTCCGTTCGCTTCGACCGACGGCAGGCGAAACGGCTAGAATCGCTGCGAGGGCGAGCCCGACCGGTCGCTCGAGCACAGAGGAGAACGCGGAGTGAACGTGTGGCCGTACAGAGTGGCGCTGCTGTGGCTGGCGGCTTTGTCGGCGGCCGTCGCGCTGACGGTCTGCAGCCACTTCGGGTCGTCTTTGGTCGACTCGCCGCTGGCAGTCGCAACCGCGCTGGCGGCCGTGCTGGCGACAGCCGTCGGTTTGGCGGCAGCGTTTCTGCCGGGCGCTCGACTGCAGCGTGTCGTGGCCGGTGTCTGCAGCCGCTGGCAGGAGGTCGCCGAGACGCCGTTGCCGAACCAGGTCCGCGGGTCGGTTTGGCTGTTTGCCGCCGCAGCCGTTACGTTCGTCCTCGTGACGGCTCGCTACGACCAGCTCAACACGACTCCCGCCCGGGACGACCAAGCGGCCTTTCTTCGACTGGCCGAGCAGACGGCACGCGCTGGCGGGCCGCTGGCCTTGCCGGGGCAGCTTTGGCGTGGCGAGTTTGTGGAAGCCAACCGGCACCCGCTGTACGTGGCTTTGCTTTCGTTGGCTCCGACGTTCGAGGCAGGCAAACGTCTGTCGCTGTTGGTGGGAGCGGCCGGCGCGGTGCTGCTGACGTGGCTGGTGGACCGGCAGTTCGGCCGACCCGCGGCCGCGGTGTTTGCCGTTCTGCTGGCCACGAACGCGGCCTTCTGCCGGCTGACGACGCGAGTCGTCTGCGACGGCTTGCTGCTGGTGTTGGCCGGGCTGGCGTGGTGGGCGGCCGAGCGGTGCGGCGGGTCGAACAGCGACGCTGCGAGTTCCGGCGTGGAGCCTCCTGCAGACCGCAACGGTCGTCGGCGGCGTGAGGCGTCGACCAAGTGGCTTCGCGCGAGCTCCGCTCGGTCGGCACGGCTTCGTTGGCCTTGGCTCGTACTGGGAGCCGCGTTGGGACTGTGCTACCTGACGAAGGGAACGGGCTTGCTCTTGTTGCTGGGCACGCTGCTGTGGGGACTGGGGGAGCTGCTGGTGAGGCCGCGACAGTTGCTACAGGTTGCTCGGGGGCGGAGGCGAAGCGAAGGGCCCGAGGTCGGGACGGCCGGAGCTGGCGACGAGGCGGGCGGAGCCGGTCGCGACGTCCGGGCCGAGGCCGCGGCGGGAGCCAGCCGGGGGTCTCTGGCATTGGGCCTCGGACTGCTGCTGGCCGCTTGGTTGGTGGTCGCCTGCCCGCTGCTGGTGCGAAACGTTCGCGTTTACGGCTCGCCGTTCTACAACGTCAACGCACAGCTTCTGTTCGAGGACCGGTTTCGCAGTCCCGCCCGGTTGGCGGCGCGCCGTTCGCTGCAGCAGGCCGCTCGGCAGTACTTCCAGCGACACTCGGTGGGCGAGGTGGTTTGGCGAGAGGTGTCTGGTTTGGCGTGGGAGGCGTTCATTGTGCTTCGGTCGCTCGGCCCTGCACCGTGGGACGACGCCCGCGTCCTGCCCGGCTTGCTGTTGTTCGTCCTGGCCTGCGTGGGGCTGTTTTCGTCGGCTCGGCCAGGACGACGGCTGGTCTTGCTGTGGTTGACGCTGGTCTGGCTGGTCTTTGCGTGGTACGTGCCCATTGCCGCCGGAGACCGGTTCGTCCTGCCCTTGGTTCCAGCGTTGACGGCCTACGCGGCGGTCGGGCTGTTGCGGACGACGCGCTGGTGGGCGGAGCGGCCGTGGAACGGCCGGGAGTCTGACAAAGCAGGGACCGAGGGTTGGAAGCGACGACTGAGCCGGGCCGTGCTGGGCGTTGGGCTGGCTTGGTGCGCCGTCGCGGCAGTCGGAACGTGGCTGGTGGGGTAGGTTTGTCGGGGAACTGGGCGCGTCGAAAACGAGACGCCGAGAGGTTGGAAGGCGTTTCGCGGGCCGGCCGCGCGCAGTCTCAGGCAGCTCGGAGCGTCGAGTCTTCGTCGGGCGCACCCGAGCGACTCAGCTCCCGCAGAATGACGTCCGCGGCTCGAGCCGAGGCTCCCGGCCGAACCACCTGCTCCCGCAGTTGCTCGAGCTCGCGTCGAGCCGCCGCCAGTGACTCGGGGTGCGACAGCCACCAGTTCAGCCGGTTGGCAATCTGTCGGACTTCGTGCCGCGACCGCCCTAGACAAACAAACTCCGGCAGAACGTCGCACCGAGCCATTAAGTTCGGCAAGGAAATGTAGTCGCAGTTGATGAGTTGTCGGCCGAGCGCGAACGTGAACCAGTTGACGTGGTAGAGCACGACGGCCGGGGTGGCTCGGGCCAGCATTTCCAGGCTGACCGACCCGGAAACCATTAAGGCACACTGACCGAGTTCAATGACCTCCGAGGTCCGGCCGACGAAGAAGTGAGCGGGAAGGTCGGGGGCGGTTTCTCGGAGTAGCCTTTGGCAACGTTCTTGGTGTGACGGTCGGTAGCAGGCGACCAGAAACCGGACGTCCGGGTGTTGAGCGGCCACGCGTCGCAAGACGTGCAGCATGAGCGGCCAGTTGTGGGCAATTTCTTGGTCGCGTGAGCCGGGCAGGACGGCCACAGGACGGCCCGACCGGCCGCTCCACTCGGAAAGGAATTGGTCGTCCAGTCGGCCAGCCGCCACTTTGTCGAAGAACGGGTGGCCGACCCAATCAGCCCGCACGTTGCGTCGACGGTACCACTCGTACTCAAAAGGAAGAGCACACAGCACCCGGTCCACGTAGCGACGAACCTTCTTCACTCGCCACGAAGCCCAAGCCCAAAGCTGAGGCGGCAAGTAGTAAAAGACCGGCACGCCGGCAGCTTTTGCCTTTCGAGCCACCCACCAGTTGAAGCCCGGAAAGTCGACCAGCACGACGGCGTCCGGCGGACGTTGGCGAAATTCCCGCTCAGCCTGCTTGACCAACCGGACAAACCGCCACAGCAGCGGAGCGACTCGAACAAAACCCATGACCGCCAGGTCGGTCAGCTGGAAGGTCAATTCGCAACCCGCCGACCGCATTTCCGGGCCGCCAAAACCAACCGCCTGGAGGTCGGGCACTCGTTGCCGAAGCCGGAGAATCAGTTGAGCGGCGTGCTGGTCGCCGCTCGGCTCGCCTGCCGAAAAGAAAATCCGCATGGCCCTCGGCGCTCCTTGCCGTCCCAGAATTTCCAAGACAGAACGAAACCGCGAAGTGGAACCGCGCGGCCCGTTGCAACCCAACCGCACCCACGGGAAGACTCGCAACGAACCATTACGCGTTTCGGCGCGACTGCGTCAAGAGCAATCGGTCTCTGGCCGCGTTGGCTTCGTGGCGTTTGCGGCGCCCAGACCGACAGCACGGGTCAAAGCATTTCGTCGTCCGCCGCTGCGGACTGCGCAGAAGCCGCGACGGGAAAGACCGTCTTACGACTCGGCTGTGACTGCGGCAATGGCCGTTTCCAGGTCCGGGTAGACGGGCCACACTTGGTCCAGCTTGGTCCGGAGCACGGTCTGCAAGCCCATTTCGGACACGCCGCACAGAGCGATTTTTCCGCCTCGCTGCCTGACCGTGTACCAGACGCGAGCCAGCATTTGCAGCGTGGCCGTGCTGTACGAGCGGTTCTTGCTGAAGTCGGCCACCACGTGTCGAATCGACGGGTCGTTTGCCACCCGCTGAACCAACTCCTGCACCTCGTCGAACCGCTCGTGAATGGACCAGACCAGGTCCCGTCCCAAAGTGACGACCAGCACGCTGCCTCGCCGCGACAATTCGAACAGCGGCTCGTGGTTCTCCTGAGGCCAGTCCGGCCGCCAACCGTCTGCGTTCGCCATTCGCCTGTGTTCCTGCTTGTCAAGGTCTCGGGCCGCCAGCGGCGACCGTCGTTCGTTCTCGTTCGTCTGTTGGGGTCGTCCGAGCAGACTGCGTTGCGACCAGCACCGAGCGTTTCGGACAAGACGTGCCACTCGGCTCGCCGCTTGGGCTACCCCGTGCCGCCGCTCCGCAACCCCCTTGGCGCGTACTATGGCACGAGCGGCCACGCTCGTCCACGAAAAACGGGCCCGCCTGACAGAGCCAGCAACGAAG
>CAYSAG010000022.1:0-29978 GCA_964428935.1 uncultured Planctomycetaceae bacterium
CGTCTCGGCAGGCTGCCGGACAGCCGCAGGCGACCGACGCAGGGTCAGCTCGAACAGCGGCGGCTGGTCGGCCGCGGCCAGTTCGCGGCCCGCTCGGCGGTCGAAAAGGCTGACCACGCGAATGCCCGAGCGTGTGCACTCCAGGACGACCTCCAGCTGTCCGGCCGTCAGTCGGTGCCAGCTCTTTGGCAACCGGCCTTCCAGAACCTGAACGGCCTCGGAAAACCGGCCTTGTCTTTCCAACTGCTCAGCCACGCCGGCTTGCCAGCTTTGCTGGAGGTCCCGTTTGGCTTCGGCCTTGGCTTTCACGACCCGCTCGTGCACGCTCCGAACCGTCACCGTGACGTGGCTGTCGGCTGGAAGAGGCTGGCCAGCCACGTTGCGGACCCACGCTTCCGGGTCGTCGGACGAGCCGACGGTCAGCCAGGCGGTGTAGGACCGCGAGGTGGCCGTCCAGGCGGTCCACGCTTGCGTCGCGTGAGCGTGCAGGTAGGGACCGTAGCCGCCCAGACCGTCGTAGACGAGCACTCGGCCGCCGGAGACCACCGCGACGACGTGGAACCCATCGTGTACGGCCGCCCAGTCGGCGAACCGCTTGCTGTCTGGCGTGCCCGAGAACCGGCCTCGCTGCACCGGTTCGCCGCCCGCCCAGCGCAGGAGGTCGTTGCCGGGCTGGTGCAGCTCCAAGAAGTGGACTTCGCGCCACGTGGTCGGCTCGGCCTGACGCACCTCAGCTTTCACAAACACCAGGGGCCGCTTCTTGAAGTAGTACCAGTCGTAGACGACGGTCGGCTTCGAGTCCGGTTGTCGGCCGTTGCTCGCGCAGTAGCGTGCACGAACTCGAACCACTGCGCACAGCGGCCCGTCCGCCAGCAGCTCGACCCTGGCCGCGCGGTCGTTCCGGACGAAGAATCCGCCGAGCTCCGGGTGAAAGACCCGGTCGTTCCAGCTCAGCCGAACCGTCTTGTTGTCCTTCGCAAAACGCACCTCCGCGGGCAACCCACCCATGGACTGGGCGTCGTGCCGAACGACAAACCACGGCGTGACGACTCGACCGTCCCAACTGGCCGCCGCTTTCGGCTCGGGTTCTTCGAGCCACTCCAACCGAAGCGGCTCGTCCAGCTCGGGCGAGCATTCCAGCACGACTGTGCCCGCGGCACGAGTCGACGGGTCGAAGTCCGGGGCCGGTACGAACTGACAAGGAATCCGACGACGGCTGCGGACCCCGACTGCAGTCAAGCGCCCCTCTTCGGGCCACGCACACCTTGTCCAACGGAGAGCCGCCGTCAGGTCGACGGTTCCCAAGACCAACCCGTCCGGAGGAACCTGGTCGACCACCAGAAGCAAGCTGTCGCCGTCGTGCTGGTGCAGGCTGCCGACTGGTTTGCGGGAAGTGAGCGGCAGAGCGTTCGCTGCCGAAGCTGGCGGCTCCGTCTGGTCCGAACCGCTTGCGACACGCACCGCGTCGGCCTGCCAAGCCGGCTTTTCCCACGCGGGCAGCGGTTGGACCAGGGTCAAGACAGCCAGCAGCGAGAGCAGTGCCCAGCCGCGCGGCGGGGCCGGGTCACTCCAGCGGCTTTTGCGTCGTGCTCGTTCGGGCATTTCGGTTCACCTCCGGTTAGGGAGCAAACTGTGCGAGTCAACGGAGCGTGTCGGCGAATTCGCCCGCGGTTTCTCGGCAGCTGCTCGGTTGAAGCCGTCAGGGCGTGTCCTGTGAGCCTCGCCTCGAGACGCACCCACGAAGCGGCCACGACGGAGCGTGGCCGTCCGGTTTGTCGAACGCCAGCCAAGCGGCCACGACAGAGCGTGGCCCTCCGGTACGCGGGGGCCCGCGGAGCGGCCACGACGGAGCGTGGCCCTCCGGTTGTCGAACGAGACGCGGCTTCCAAACGAAAACCCCCTCGCCCAGCTCCGCGGGCAAAGGGGGCTTGCCGTTCGGACCCGTGTCGCCGCGTGTGGCCGACCCATTCGAGGTCAGCCGCTTGCGGACAGCCCGTGTCGCGGCCCGGCGTTACTTCTTGGGCTGCTCAGCGGGCTTCTTCTGCTCGGCCGGTTTCTGCCCGCCGGCGGGCTGCTTTTCGGCCTTCGGCTGCTCCTTGGCGGGAGCGGGCTGCTTGGCCGCTTCCGGCTTTTTCTCGGCAGCCGGCTTGGGCTGTGCTTCGGCCGGCTTTTTCTCGGCGGGTTTCTTTTCAGCCGCGTTCGGCTCGGCGGGCTTCTCAGCTTCGGGCTTGGCCTCGGTGGCCGGCTTTTGCGTTTCCGCTGGCTTGGCTTCCTGCGGTTTCGTTTCCGCCGGCTTTTGCTCCGCTGGCTTTTTCACCTCGGCGGGCTTCTTGGTTTCGGCGGCCGGCCTCGTTTCGGCGGCCGGCTTCTGAGCTTCCGGCTTGGCCTCCTGTGGTTTCGCCTCGGCCGGCTTTTGCTGCTCCGCCGGCTTCTTCACTTCGGCCGGTTTCTCCTCGGCGGCCGGTTTCTGCTCAGCCGGCTTTTGCTCTTCGGCGGGTTTGGCCTCGGCTGGCTTCGCTTCTTCCGCCGGTTTCTGCTCGGCCGCCTGCTGCTGTTCGCCTGGCTGAGTTTCGCTTGGCTGAGCTTCGGTGGTCCCTTCTTCGCCGGCGGGCACCTGCTCGGCCGGCTGGCCCAGCGTCGGCTGCTCACCGCCGCTCGGCTGCTCAGCACCGCCACCGCACCCGGACAGGAACAGTCCCAGCGACACCAACACAGCTAGCCACACGACGCGTCTCATGGTTCCTCTCCTTTTTCTCCAGAAATTTTCCCCACAGCACGTCCCGTCAGTCGGTCGGCTGCCCCCGTCGAGCCGACTCCCCAAGTCAGACCCTGGCTGAACGCTTCAGCACGAAACTCGACAGCCGCTCTCTGCCGCTCGCTAACCCTCCCCTCGCCCGCCGCCGGACTCGCCAAACGGCTTGTGCCGCGAGTGAGCTCCAAGCGTCTGAAGTGTTCGGCACCCGAATGCTCGGAACGGGCGAGTGACCTGCGGGGGGTCCTTTTTTCGAACAGCTGTCGGGTTCGCACTTGGACTGTTTTTCTGCAGCGTGTTGCCGCTGTGCGGTCGTTTTTCGGCACCCGCCGTCATTATGAGCCGAGCGTCGGCCGTTGCAAGTGTGAGCGGTTTGGGTGGAGCAGAGGGAGCGACGGGGCGAGGCGGTGCGCAGAGGTTCGAGGCGGCCGGCGAAGAACGGAGCGACACGCTGCGAGTCGCCAAGGGCGGCGGGGCCGGGGAGCGGGCAGCGGGCGAGGGCAGGGAACAGGGGGAGCGGCGAGCGGCAGAGCGGGGCGCGGGAGGAGAGGACGGACGGGGCTTGTCGGTTCAGACCCAGGGTGCGTCGAACGTGAACGCTTCGTCGATTTCGGCCGGTGAGCCGACCACGGTGTCGTTGCCCGGACCGCCGGCCAGCGTGTCGGCGTCGCCGTTTTGTCCGTCGACGGAGTCGTCGTCCGCTCCGCCCAGCAGGACGTCGTTGCTGTCGCCGCCGAGCAGGGTGTCGTTGCCCGAGCCTCCGACCAGTGTGTCCGCTGCCGGGCCGCCCAGCAGGCTGTCGTTGCCGGTGCTTCCGGACAAGGCGTCCGCAGCCGTTCCGGCCAGCAGCGTGTCGTCGCCGGCCAGTCCTTGCAGGGTGGTCGGTCCTGAGAAGGCCGAGGCGTCCAGTTGGTTGGCCGCTGCGCCGCCGGTCAGCCAAGCCCGTTCCAGGTTGCGGAGCAGGTCGGTGCCGAGCCCGACCAGTTGCGAGTCGGTCAGGGTCCAGTCGACGTCTCCGGTTTCGCGCAGCAGGTCGTTTCCGAGGCCGCCGTCGAGGGTGTCGTCGCCCGGACCACCGGTCAGGGTGTCGTGGCTGCCGCCTTGGCCGTAGAGTCGGTCGTTGCCGTTCCCGCCGTTCAGCGAGTCGCCGCTGGCGCTGCCGAACAGCCAGTCGTTGCCGTCGCCGCCGTCGAGGGTGTCGGGGGCCAGGCCGCCGACCAGCGTGTCTCGGCCGGCGTCGCCCCAGAGCTCGTTCAGACCGTCGGGGTCGGCCAGCCAGTCGTTGCCCGCTTTGCCCCGCAGGTGGTCGTCGCCCGTTCCGCCGTCGACGGTGTCGTCGCCGCTGTGTCCGTACAGCCAGTCGTCGCCGGCGCTGCCGAGGACCGAGTCGTCGCCGGCGCTGGCGAAGACGAAGTCGTTTCCGTCTTGTCCGTCCAGCGTGTCGGACTGGAGTCCGCCGACCAGGGTGTCGTCGCCGGGACCGCCCAGGACGCTGTTGGCGCCGTCGCCCGCGGCCAGCCAGTCGGCACCGGGGCCGCCGACCAATGTGTCGTCGCCTGGCCCGCCGGTCAGGGTGACGGGGCCGGAAAAGGCAGCGGCCGAGACGAGGTGGCCGGCCGGTCCGACCGTGAGCCGAGCCCGTTCCAGGCCGACCAGGCTGTCGGTGCCCAGCCCGCCGGTCAGCGACGAGTCACTCAGTGTCAGGTCGACGTCGCCCGACTCGGACAGCACGTCGGTGCCGCGGCCGCCGTCGAGCGTGTCGTAGCCGGGACCGCCCGTCAGCGTGTCGTGACTGCCGCCCTGACCCAGCAGCCAGTCGTTGCCGGGGCCCCCGGCCAGTTGGTCCGGCCCCGCGCTGCCGAACAGCAGGTCGTCGCCGTCGTCGCCCGAAAGGGTGTCGGAGTCCAAACCGCCGGCCAACGTGTCGTTGCCGGGACCGCCCAGAATGCTGCCAGCGCCGTTGCCTCCCAGCAGGCAGTCGTCACCCCAGCCTCCCAGCAGCGTGTCGCTGCCGTCTCCGGCGTCGAGCGTGACCTGGCCGGTGAAGGCCGAGGCGTCCAGCCGGTTGTCGCTCGGACCCGCCGTCAGCCCGACCCGCTCCAGGCCCGACAGCGTGTCGAGCCCGTTGCCCGACAGGAGTGTGTCGGACAGGGTCCAGTCGACGTCGGCGGTTTCGAACGTCCAGTCGGTTCCGTCTTCACCTTTGAGGACGTCGTCGCCGGTTCCGCCGAGCAACGTGTCGTCGCCGGCTCGGCCCACCAGTGTGTCGTTGCCGGCGCCACCGGAGACCCAGTCGTTCTGGCTGTGGCCGTAGAGCAGGTCGTTGCCGTCGCCGCCGTCGACACTGTCGTTGCCTGCGGAGGCGAAAACCGAGTCGTCGCCGGGTCCGGCGGCAATGCTGTCGGGTCCCAGTCCGCCGACGACGAAGTCCGCCCCGCTGCCGGCCAACAACGTGTTCGTCCCGTCGGCCACGTCCAACCAGTCGTCCCACGGGCTGCCGACCAGCGAGTCGTCTCCCGACTGACCGGACAGCGTGACCGGTCCAGCCGCGGCGGCGGCACTGAGCGTGTCGTTGCCGTCGCCGCCTTCCACGGTCAACGCCGCGGCGAACTGGCTGTCCAGCGGCTGCACCTGCAGCCAGTCGTTGCCGGCGCCCAGGTGAACCGTCAGCGTGGTCGTGGGCGCGAGGAAGTCGACCGTCTCGCTGGTGCCTTGACTGGAAAGCCGCGAGACGCCGTCGGCCGGTGTTCCGTCGTCGGCCAGCGTCACCACGTCGGCCGCGGACGAGAAAACGAACAGGCGGTCGGTGGCCGACAGTTGGTCGGCAATCGGCTCCAGTCCCACGTACGTCACCGTGGAGGTGTGCACGCCCCAGTCGACCCACACCGTTCCGGCCGTGGCGCTGTCGAACTGGTGCGTGACCGAGTCGACGTTGCCCGGCAGCAACGTCAATTGGTCCGTGCCTGTGCCGCCGTCGACGGCCACGTTGCTGGCGACCGTGGCGGCGAGGCGAATTTGGTCATTGCCGGCTCCGCCGTTCACTACCACCGAACCGGTAAAGGCGGTGTCGAGTTCCAGCAGGCTAATGGTGTCGTTCCCGTCGGCACCGTTAATGACCAGCGTCGTGGTCGGGTTGAGGAACACGGTGGGCGTGCCGTCGACTGAAACTTGCGAACGGCCGTTGCCGGGAATGCCGTCGTCGCTGACGACAATGGTGTGGTCCGAGCCGCTGGCAACGGAAATGGTGTAGGTGGAGCTGGCCGCCGTGACCTCCCAGCCCACGTCGGCCAGTCCGGCGAAGTCCAGCGGAGTGAAGTACTTGCGAACGCCCAGGTACAACGACGGGTCCATGGCCGCTTCCTGTCCGCCGTCCGTTGTGCCTTCGGCCCAGTGCGACAGGTTGGGGTCGAGCGGGACGTTGCCGGTTCCGTCGTACTCCGCCACCGAATGCGGTCCGGTGAAGTAACCGCCGCTGACTTGAGCGTCCCACGAGTCGGCAATGCCGAAACCGAGCAGGTGAGCCAGTTCGTGAAGGGCGACGGAGTAGAAGTCGGCCTCACCCGGGTCCAGGCCGTCGGTGGTGAGCCCGAAGTACCAGTTGACGGACGTGTCGAACGTAATTTGACCGCCCCAAGTGGCGAAGTCTGTTGCCGGCGTGTCCAAGGCTCCGGTCTGACCGCGAGCCTTCACCAGGTTGTACCACGGCGTCAGTGGCGGGACTCCGGTCACCTGGAAACCGCCCGGACCGCCTTGAGCCAACGCTCCGCCCAAGTCGCGGGCGCCGGCAAAGACGTAAATGACGTCCCGCGGCACGACCAGGCCCGGCTCCTCGTCCGGCTGCCCGGTCGACGGGTTCGTGAACTTGGCCGTCCAGGTGTAGCCGCCGTTGTCGAACGTGTTTTGGTTAATTTCCAGCAGCGTGTCGTTAATGTGACTGGCCAGTTCGTCGGCGGCGGCTTCCAAGACTTGTCGCCGTGAGGCCAAGTTGAAAAAACCGCTCGTGTCGCGACTGTAGTCGAAAAAGAACTGAATGCTGAGCAGCGTGCGGTCTTCCAGCCACTCCACGGCCACTACCCTCGGACGCACCGACCAGAACCGACGGCGGCGTCGACGGAAGGTGCGTCCGGTCCATTTCCAACGCTTCGACATGGCTTGGTTTCTCCGCGTTGTTGGCTGTGTTCCGAGCTGTCTTCCGTGACGCTGCAGTTGGAAGCGGCCGGTCGGCCGTGGCCGCGCGTCGTCAGTGGCGTCGACCCACCGGGCCCGAGTGGGTGTAGGCTTCCAGTTGGTGAACGGTTTGAGCTCGCCGCAGAATTTCGTGCAACGAGCTGCGTTTGCGTTGCTGCAACGGAAGAGGTTGCTCCTGGTTCATTCGGTTGGCCACCAACACCTCCAGCACGCCGACCAGCAGCACCAGAATCAGGAACCAGTCCATGAGCGGCGTGCCCTCGTGCAGCCGTTTAATGGTTTCGGCCAGCGAGGCTTCGTCGGTTGCGACGAAGACCGGCTGGCCCAGCAGTTCGTTCAGCTCGTCTGGCGTGGCGAAGTCTGGGTCGGCTTCGGCCGAGTCGAAGTTGACGGCGAACGCGTAATTGCGTGGGTTCTGGGCTTCGAGCATTCGCACGTGGTAAATGCCGGCGCGGTGCGTGTCGGCAAACCGCAGCTCTTGGAAGTCGCCGGCTGGTTTGCTCTTCATTCGAAGCCGTCCGGCCCCTTGCGGCAAGACGACCTCGACCGTCACCGGCTGCGGTTCGCCGGCGAAGCGGAACACGGCCGGGTTGCCGGGCGGGACCTCCAGCGGACCGCGGTCCCGCCTGGCCGAGTGTAGAACCAGCCGGTTGACCAACGGGACGAAAATGGGACGCAACGGCAGCGTGGTCCACTCGGCGTGAGCTCCGCAGGTCAGCGTGTACACGGTTCCTTTTCCGACCGGGTGCGACACCAGAGCTGGGTCGCCGTTGTTCAGCCGTGCCAGCACACGCGCTTCGGTCTGTTCCGGCAGCGTCAGCTTCAAGTAATGCTCGACCGTAACGTTCAGGTAGAGCGTCGGCGGTTCACAGAGCGGCGTCAGGGCTGGGTGTTTCTTGTCCAGGAAGCTCCAGTGCCAGCCCGAGCCGGCCGACTGGTTGGGAAACGAAAACGTTCCGGGAAAGAGCGGGCTGTCGGTCATTTGGTCCGGCTCGTTGTTGGGGCCGCAGACCCAGAACAGCGTGCCGCCACCGGAGACGTAGCGGGTCAGGGCTTCGAGGGCGGCGTCGTCGAGCGGAGCGAGGTCCACGCAGAAGACGGCCGAGTAGTTCGTCAGCGGCTCGTTCGGCAACAGCTCCGGCTTCAGCACGTTCACTTCTAGTGCGTAGTCGCCCTGACGAACCGGCCGCAACGCCCGCTCCAGGTAGTAGCTGGCCGTGCGGTAGGCTGGCACGTCTTCGGTGCGTTGGTCGACCAACGCCACCTGCACGGGCGACTGAGTGTCGAGGACGAAGTAGCGTTGGTTGTCGAGCGACGAGCCGTCTTCGCCGACCAGCGAGACTACGGCTTCTTGAATGCCCGCCTTCTCCGGACGGTACACGAACTCGAACGTGTAGCGGTCGCCCGGACCGACCGGAACCGGTTTGGTTTGGTCGACCGGCTGTCCGTCGACGGTCAGCTCCACCTGCACCGACTGTTCCGACGGGCCGAGGTTGCGCACCGTGGCCAGAATGCGAACCGGCACGCCGACGGCCGGGACAGCGACCCGCTGCTCCAAACTTTCCACCGCCACGTTGTTCGGCCGTCCGCGGTGGACGTCGACGACAACGACGGGAATGTTGGCGTCGGAAGCGTCGGACGGCTTGGTTTGTTCCGGAGTCGACGAAGAGCTGGACGGGCCGCCGCCGGCCGAGCCTTCCGACCAGCCGGAGTGTTGCAGGTCGGTGACGACGTAAATCTCTTTGTTGGGCAGGTCGCTCTTTTTCAGCAGCTCCTTGGCCCGAGAAACGGCCGCCGGCAAGTCGGCCTTGGACAAACAAACGGCGGCCTGCTCAATGAGCCGCTGCACGTTCTCGACCTTCTTGTACAGCAGGTCTTGCTGCAGCGACGGGCCGCCGGTGACCAACAGCCCGACCTGGTCCCCCTCGTCGAGCTGGTCCAGAATTTTCAGTGCGAGGCTGCGAGCTCGTTCGAACCGCACTTCGCCGCCGTCCGCCACAGCCATGCTGGCCGAGTTGTCCAGAATGACGACCACGGCCAAACCTCGGTTGCCGAAAAACCGAGTGCCGGCTTTCAAGAACGGACGGGCCAAGGCGACGGCCAGAGCGACCACGACGGCCATTCGCAACAGCAGAAGCAGCAGGTCGCGCAGACGCCGACGACGCGCCGTCTTCTCGACGCTCAGCTTCAAGAACCGCAGCGTGCTGAACCGCTTCTCCTTCGCCTGCTGACGCTGCAACATGTGAATGATGAGCGGAATGACCGCTGCCAGCGTCGCCAGCAGGAAAAGGGGCGAAAGGAATTCAATCAGGCTCAACGTCTGCACCGACCACCTGCTCCCGTCACTTCAGTCTGGCTCGTTTGTCCAAGTAAGCCGTCAGCATGAGGTCGTAGGGGACTTGCGTGTCCGTCGTAATGTAGTCCACCCCGCTTTGGCGACACGCCTTTCTGTACGTGTCGATGAATTCTTGAATTCGCCGCCGGTAGTCCTCACGCACCACGTTCGGGTCGACCTGCAGTTTCTCGCCCGTTTCGTTGTCGACCAGGTTGTAGACGTCGTCCAGGTCGAGCTCCAACTCCGACTTGTCCAGCACGTGGAAGACAATGACTTCGTGCTTCTTGTGGCGGAAGTGGTGCAACGCCCGCAGCACCGACTCCGGCTCGTCGTACAAGTCGCTAATGACAATCAGCAGGCAACGCCGTTTGAACGTCTCGGCCAGGTCGTGAAAGATTTTCGCCACCCGGGTCGGCTTGCCGGGCTGGCAACGTTCGAGCTGTTTGAGCATTTCGTTGAGGTGCAGCGGGGTCGAGCGGGCCGGCATGCGCAGCCGAATCTTGTCGTCGAACAGGACCAGACCGGCCGAGTCTCGCTGCCGAATCAGCAGGTAGGCCAAGACGGCGGCCAGGTAGCAGCCGTACTGGAACTTCGTCACGGCGTCGTCGCTGCCGTAGTCCATGGAACCGCTCACGTCGAGCAGAATGTGAGCGGCCAGGTTGGTCTCTTCTTCGTACTCCTTGACGTAGTAGCGGTCCGTTCGGCCGAGCACTTTCCAGTCCAGGTGACGCAGGTTGTCCCCCGGGACGTACTCCCGGTGCTCGGCAAACTCCGTGCTGAACCCCTTGAACGGGCTCTTGTGGAGGCCCGAAATGAAACCCTCCACGACCGTCCGCGCCACCAACTTCAGGTTGCGGACGCGAGCCAGCGCTTTGGGTTCCAGGTAACGGTAGCCTTTCACGTGGTTGGTCCCTTTGCGTGGTTCAGGGCTTTCAACTCCGGGCCGCCAGACGCAGTGCCCGCACCGGCGCAGCCGACTCGGCCAGCCGGCCGCTTGCGCTCGAAGCGGCTTCCGTCACTCACCGCAGCCTCCACTTTCGACGCAACAGCCACTCGGTCGTGACCAGCCCAACGCACAGCACCCAAAACAGTAGTGGGTTGTAAAGCGGCTTCTCGAGCAGAACGCGTTTGGAGCGTTCTTCGTTGACCAACGTTTCGAGCAAGCGGCCCGCCCGGGCAATGTGGACGTAACGGCCGCCGGTCGCTTCGGCGATTCCTTGCAGCGTGGCTTCGTCCAGGTCGAGCCGGTCGAACTCGGCGCTGGGCCGACCCACTTGAACTTGCAGCGTTTGCTTGCCTTTGGGCGGGACGGTGCCGTCCGGCAGTCGAGCCGTCACGGTGACTTTGTAGAGCGCGGCCCGTCGAGGAATGAAGCCGCCGGCGTACGTGCCCGCTCGACCGGCCAACCGCTGCAACGGCACCCGCACCTGACGCCCTGTCTGGCCCGACTGGAAGACGGCTTCCACCTGAGCGTCGTTGACTCCGCGGCCGTCCTCGCCGACCAACACGGCTTCCAACCGGACCGTCTCGCCGGGTTCGTAGTAGCCCTTGTCGGTGTTGACCATCAGTCCCGGCTCCAACTGCTCCTGCTGCTCCTTGCCCGCCAGCCAACGAATCAGTTGGCCCCAGAACCGAATGTAGGGCGACTCTTCCTTCAGGCTTCGCATGACCTGGTACCAGCGGTAGGTGGTGTCGCCGGCGAAGGCGGCCGCGCGTCCCTTGCCGTAGGTGTGGACGGCCAGCACCGTCAACGGGCCGTACTGGTTGCCCCGCTCGGGGTGTACCAACAGCACCTCGGCCGAGGGCTTCGGCTGGTCCAATTGCGTGCAACCGAGCAAAGGCGGAAGCTGGACTTTCTGGTCCGCCTGAGGCTGGTCCTCGAAGAACGACGCAATGCCGGCGAAAATCGGGTGGTTCTTCCCCGCCGAGGTTAGTTTCACCCGGAACGGTTCGTTGATTTGCTGAGACTGCTTGCCCACCTCGACCGGCAGGACTTTGCCAATTGGACTGCTGCCGTAGCCGCCTCCCCCGAAGCTGTGCTCGCCGCCAATCATGAGCAGGCCTTTACCGTCCTGCCGCACCAGCCGCTCCAGAATGGGGGCCTGCGTTTTCAGGAACCGGCTGTCGAGGTCGCCAATGATGAAAACGTCGAAGGTTTTGAGGACGTCTTCTTCGGTGGGAATGCCCGAGCCTTTCCAGTCCGGAATGTTGGTGCGTTGAATGAACAGTCCGGGCTTCATTTGCACCAGAGCCAGGTACTCAATGGTCGGGTCGTGGGCCAAGTAGCGTCCGACCAGCGCGCCGAATTCCGGACGAATGCCGCCCTCCACGTACAGCACACGCAGCCGGGCCTCGACCACCAGCGCACTGACCGAATGCTGGTTGTTTTGTCCAATGAGCTCGTCGGGCAGTTTCGGAATGCGCACGGTGTACTCATGCCGGCCCTTGGTCTCGGGAGTGAACGTGAGCTCGACCCGCTGAACGCCCTCGACGTCGTCCAGCGTGAGTTGCTCGGTTGCAATGACTTCGCCCTTTTCGACCAGCTCGACCCGAACCACTCGGCCTTTCAGTCCGCGGGCTTCGACCAAAGCGGTAATGCGAGCCTGCGTTTTCAGCGGCAGCCGTTCGTCGCATTCGGCGCCGACAAGGGCCACGTCTCGGCCGGCGCTCGTTCCGACCAGGTTGTACCCCGTGGCCACCACGTGGACAGGCACGCCCAACTGCTTGGCCACAGCGACCGGGTCCTGGCCGGAGTTGTC
This sequence comes from uncultured Planctomycetaceae bacterium, assembly GCA_964428935.1. GTDB lineage: Bacteria > Planctomycetota > Planctomycetia > Planctomycetales > Planctomycetaceae > JAADHY01. The sequence continues at coordinate 12,035 of CAYSAG010000022.1, forward strand.
AATGCCGTCGCTGAAGAGAACGGCGGCCACGACTTCGGTCTTCTTGCCGCCCCCCAACGCGGTGCGCAGGGCCGACCCAATGTGCGTGGCCGGCCCATTGGCCGCCAATAGCCCCACCTCCCCCAACCGCTTCAAGGACAGCGTGTCGGCGTCAAAGCGGTAGGCCGAAACGAGGAACGTCTTGGTGAGCGGCCGTTCGTACTCCAGGAGCACCTGCTGAGTTTGCTCCAGGCGCGAGCGGCCTTGCGGGTCGTCCTGCACGCTCATTGACCCGCTCGTGTCGACCAGCACGACCAACCGTCCCAGCCGCGTCAAACCACGTTCGACGCTAATGACCGGCCGGTACAGCAACAGCAGGACCAGCGTCAGGGCCCCGACCCGCAACCCGACCAGCAGCCACAGCCGCCGGTCTTGAAAACTTTGAAAAACACGGCGGTAGAACAGCGTGACGGTCGACGTAATGACCGCCAGCAGGATCAGCAGCGAGCCGAATCCGAGCTGTTGTTCGAACGAAATGCTCATGAATCGACGTTGAAGTGCGTCACGCGGCTAGTCCAACACAATCCGCTTGACGTAGACCAGGTCTTTCAAAGACTGGCCGATTTGACCTTTATGTCGTTTGTGCAGAAGAAAACGAAGGGGACGAGTCGAGTCGGCCGTGCCCCGCAGTTTTTTCACCAACTCGTCCTGGCCAGGGTCCGGCAGAACGTACACCACGCCCGAGAGCGGACCGCGAATGACGCCCCCTCGTTTCAGTTCAATCTCGTGAACGTAAATCCGAGCCGGGTACTGCCGACCGGTGTAGACCTTTTCGTCGTTGGCGTTTTCCTTGAACCGCCACTCTTTTTCCATCCACTCCTTCTCGACGACGCAGCGAACCTCTTTGGCGGCCGACAGCGGCACGTCGCGAAAACGTTCGACCTTGGGGTCATAAATGTGTAGGTAGTGCCCTCGGGTGAGGTAGATTTTGCCGCGAATTTTGGTGCCGTCAGACAGTTCGACGAACCCGGGCACCGCGTCGGTCCGCTGAGGCCGAACTTGAGCGAACGGGTTGGGCGGCTCGTTGGCCGTTTGAGCGGACGCCGCGGCGGCCAAAAGGAGTGCCACGGCTGCGGCTATGACAATTGGTCTGCCTCGCATTTGCCGTCTCCTTCGCCGTCAAAACTACGACAACCCGCACCGACCGACCTTCCAACGACGACCCGCGACTGCCGGCACATGGCGCCGACCGTCTCGACCGGCCGACTGGGACGCAGCGTCAACACGACGCCGCATTGCAACTGTAACTGAGGGTGTCCGGGAATTGTGGAGGGCTACGCTCTGCCGTCGCCGCTGACGGTCTGTGCTGCGACGCCAGCTCCGTCAGGCGGGTTCGGTCACTCCAAGCTCGCGAATGCATGGACGAACGCGGACAAATTCCCGGACACCTCAACTATAACTGCCGGAAAGCGGGACGGACAGACCGCGGTCCGGTGGTGGCGGGCGTTGCCCTCGGCCGCTGACCGGCAGACGGGAACGTCTAGCCAGCGACGGTTTGTGAACGACGCGGGCTAACGTTCATTGGTCGGCTGGACGCGCAGTGTTGTCGTTCCGCGCTGCACCACGCTAGCGGACTGGGTCAGCCGACGTCCGTCCGGCAGCTCGACCGAGATTCGGTACTCGCCCAGGAAAACGCGGAACGAGGCTTTTCCCGCTTGGCTGGTGGTGTGAGTAGCGGGACCGGTCCACCACCGTTTCTTGACCAGTTGCAGAAGCCGCTGGTAGGCGGGCTTGGGGGACATGTCTTTTCGGAGCAGTCCGGCGGGAGCTCCCAGCCACGCGGACTGGTCACTGAAGTCCCACCACGTGACGGCTTCGACCGCTGGGTGCGAGAACAAGAGCGTGTAGAAACGTTCGACTTCTCGAGCCTGCCACCGCTCGCCTTCCGGCGTGGTCACCCACTGACCGCGGCCGCGGTGGTGGCCGCGACCCTGCCTTTCCGGCGACTCGGACAGAATGGTCGTTTCGGTGAAGTGCAGAGGAACGCCGAACTTGGCGAACCGCTCACACACCTGCCAAATTTTCCGGTTGCTCCACGTTCCGGCGTGCATGTGGCTTTGAATGCCAATGACGTCGAACAACGGCCGGCCCTGCTCGTCCTGAAGCTGTTCAATGACCTTTTCGTAGCCCTTGTCCACTCGGTAGTCGTTAATCAGCAGCGTAGCCTGCGGGTTCGCCTTCCGAGCTCGACGGAAACACTCAGCCGTGAATTCCACTCGGCCCGTCTGCTGCCACATTCGGGTCAGTTTGGGAGCCCGCTTCCAGAAGGCCGCACGGTCGAACTGCGTGGCCTCGTTGACCACGTCCCAGTAGTCGATCAGTCCGCGGAACCGCGACACGCAGTCTTCGACTCGCTGGTACTGCAACTGCCGGACCGTGTCCAGGTCGTCGGGCAGCCAAGGCGGGTCCGCGTAGTTCCACGCCAGCGGGTGTCCTTTCGGCGTGATTCCGTGCTCGTGGCACCAAAGGGCGATGGCTCGCACGCGCTGGTGCTGTGGGCGTCCACGAACCCGCTCGTACGAGAACCAGTAAAACGGCAGCGTGGCGTAATTGAACAGCGCCGAGAAGCGCTCGCGGTAGAGCGTCTCTTCGTGCTCGGTGCGGGCTCGTCCCCACAGGAAAATGTTGCAGCCGAAAAGGAATTTGTGGCGAGTTTGCTCGACGGTCACTTTGGCTCCGTCCACCGGACGGCCCTGCTCGTCCCGGACTTCCACGACCAGGTCGCCTTTCCGGTACTTTTCGATTCGTTCCTCGGCCGTTTCCCAGAGCGACTGGTTCGACGGGAGGGCGGCCGGCTCGTCTGCCGCGTGACAGTTCGTGGCGGCCACGGCCAACCAGACAGGAACCAGCACCGCCCACACCAGTCCGACCGCACGACCACGTCGGCCACTGGCCGGCTCGGCCGCTCTCGGAACGAGGCACAGTCTTTCTCGGTCAGTCTGTGAGCTGGTTGTCTTGCCTGAATTTCTCATTGCTCCGGGCTCCTTGTTGCTGAAAGACTTCGCTGTTCGCTTCACCCTTTGCTTCGGACCACGTCGGCTCGCCGGGCGGTTGTGACGCGTCGGCGTTTGGAGGACGCTCGAACGCGGCCGCCGGACGGCGATTCCGGCAACGGGCGGCCGACTGCCGCGGCTTGCTGCCGAATCAATTCCCCGGCGGCAACGACTGGGCGACGGCTGGAGTCTAGTCGGGACGGCCGGCTCCGGCTGGCCGTTCGTCCGGTTCGTCCGACCGCTCGACCAGCTCGCGCCCTTGGCCCAGCACACGCTCGGCCAGTTCGGCCGGCGTCTCGCGGCCGGACATTTCCACCGGCCGACACTCCGGTAAGTTTCGGAACCATGTGAACTGCCGCTTGGCGAACTGTCGGGTTCGACGCTGGATCAGTTCGAGGACCTCTTTCTGTTTTTGCTCAGACAGCCGACCGCCGCACGCTTCCAGCGCGTCGATCAGTTCTTTGTACCCGAGGGCTTGCCGCGCGGTTCGGCTGAGCGGCTGCGGTCGGGACAGCAACCGACGCACCTCGTCGACCAAACCCTCCGCCATCATTCGCTCCACCCGCTCGTTGATTCGCTGGTAAAGCCACTGGCGAGGCGGACACAGCCAGAAGACGGTGCGCGGACGCTGGTCTTCGGGCAACGGTTCCTCTTGCTGGTGCTCGGACAGCGGCCGACCCGTGACGCGAAAGACCTCCAAAGCCCGGACGACGCGTTTCAGGTCGTTCGGGTGAATGCGGGCGGCTGACGCGGGGTCGACGCGACGCAGTTCCTGGTGGAGCCGCTCCGCGCCGTGGCGTTCGGCCAGCTCAAGAAGCTCGCGTCGCACGGACCAATCGGCCGGTGGGCTTTCGCAGATTCCTCGCAACAGGCTGCGCAGGTACAAACCGGTTCCGCCGACGAAAAGGGGCACGCGTCCGCGTTGGAGGACGTCGCGGCAGACCCGCTCGGCTGCCGCCAGGTACTGGGCCACGGAGTACTCCTCGTGCGGTTCCAGCACGTCAATCAGGTGGTGCGGGACGCGGCGACGCAGCTCGGGCGACGGCTTGGCCGTGCCGACGTCCATGTGGCGGTACAGAGCCATTGAGTCGAGCGAAAGGATTTCCGCCCCGAGCCGCTCGGCCAGCTCGACCCCCACCTCGCTCTTTCCGCAGGCCGTGGGGCCGGCCAGGAACCAGCATTTCTGGAGCACTTCGGAGGGAAACTTCATGGCTGTCTGGTCGGGACTGTTGGTTCGGTGGGAGCCGCTTGGTCGGTTGTTTCCAGTCAGAAGCGGAAAATGCGTCGCGGGTCGTGTTGACGCACCAGAGGCAAAGTGAAGGAAAACGTGGCTCCGTAGCCCTCGTTCGCCTGAGCCGTAATTTCTCCGCCGTGAGCTTCGACCACTCGCCGGCAAATGGCCAGCCCCATTCCCGTGCCGTCCGACTTGGTCGTGAAGAACGGCTCGAACAACCGGGCGACGGGCACGTCCGGCGGCAGGCCGCGACCGGCGTCGGAGACGGCGACGCGGACCACGTCGGGACAGTCGCACACGCTAATGTGCACGCGACACCGAGACGGCTCCAGTCCCTCCACCGCTTCGTACGCATTCTGCAACAAGTTGACGACCACTTGCTGCAGCTGAACGGCGTCGGCAATGACTGGCCGCTCGCAGTCGGGCAGGTCGAGGACCACCTCGACACCGTGCCGCCGCAGCTCAAAGCTCAACAATTCGACCGCGTCACGAACGATTTTCCGGAAGTCGTGCAACGCGCGGTTGGGGCTGGCCCGTCGGGCGAAGTTTCGCATGTTGCTCAAAATGGCTCCCGCCCGACGCACCTCGGCGTCGATTCTCGACAGCCATTCCAGGGCCTGAGCCGGAAGTTCCGGCAACTCGCTCAACGCAGCCGCACAGGCCGCTGCGTAATTGGAGACTGCGCTGAGCGGTTGAGCGACTTCGTGTGCCAACCCGGCCACCAACTCACCCATGGTCGTCAGACGCGACACGTGCGCCAACTGCTCTTCGCGTTTCTGCAGTTCCTCTCTGGCTCGCACCTGGTCGCTAATGTCCCAGTACAGGCCCTGCACGCCGACGACTCGTCCGGTGGCGTCCCGCACCGGAGCTTTGACCACGCGGACCCAAATGCGACCCGTCTTGGCCGTCTCGTGTTCTTCTTCCCGCTCAATGGTGACTTCTTCCCGCATGACCCGTTGGTCGTCGTCGCGGTACTGCCGAGCCAGCTCGGGCGGGAAGAGGTCGAAGTCGGTCTTGCCCAGCACTTCGGAGGGGCGAAGCCCGAGCGACGCGGCCATGGACTCGTTGCAGTAGACGAACCGACCGGAGACGTCCTTGCGAAAGAAGTTGAACGGCAGGTGCTCGACCAGCGAGCGGAACAAGGCTTCGGAGTCGCGGAGGGCGCGTTCCGCCCGCTCGCGGTCCAGCCGCAGTTGCCATTCACGAAGGGCGCGTTCCGCCAAGTGAGGCATGTCGGCCAGCGACGTGGACGACTTCACCACGTAGTCCAGCGCTCCACGCTTCAGCAGGTCGACCGCCAGCTGCTCGTTGCCGAAGCTGGTCAGAATGACCAACGGGAACGGCGGGTCGCCTTCGTGTTCCGGCAGCAACTGCGACGCCCTTCCGTCCGGCAGCAGCAGGTCGGCAATGACCAGGTCGTAGCTCTGCCGGTCCAGCCGCACACGGGCTTCGGACAGCGTGGCCACCACGTCCAGTTCAAACCGAGCGCGCCACGGGGCAAAGGCGCGTTTAATCAGCGCGGCGTGTCCCGGGTCGTCCTCGACCAACAAGACTCGGCGGGCGCTTCCGGTCATCGATGCCTCCGTGCAAAACCACTTCCACCCGGAACGCAACGACGAACAACGAACCGGCTCGGCGCCGAGCCATTCTACCAGCCCCGGGGCTGGGTGCACGCGGGCCGGTTTCGAAAAGCCGTCTCGGACGGCGAAGTGCGGCAAGCCGCCAGCCCGTCGGCGAACCGAGCCGGTGGCCGACGCGACGGTCCACATGCGGCCGACGCCGGTGCGGTTCAGACGGTTCCGGGGGCCAGCCTGGCCGTTCGGGCACCGGGTGGGAGTGAGCTTGGTCTGTGAGGACGGTTTGCCAGAACCGTCGACGGCGCGCGGCGCGAGAGCCATTCGCCCAGTCGACGTGTTCGGTCTCCGCGGCGTTTCCGTGCCGCGGCCGAAGAACGTCTGTCCGTCCCCGACAAAGCGTAACCGCGTCCGGGCCGACGCTTCAACCTCGCCTTTCGGCAGCCGGCAGTTCGACCAGGAAACACGCTCCTCGCCCCAAGCCCTCCGACTCGGCCCAAATTCGACCTCCGTGAGCCTCGACAATTCGCCGGCAAATGGCCAAGCCCATTCCCGTCCCGGGCGAGTTCGACTCGACCTGCTCGAACACCTGAAAAATTCGCTCGCAGTCGTGCCGCTCCAGTCCAATTCCGTTGTCACGCACCTGAATGACCGCGCGGTCGTGGTGTTGCCAGCCGCGAATTTCCACGACGGGAGGCGTGTTGCGACGAGAGAACTTGATTGCGTTTTCCAACAGGTTTTGGAACACCTGCACCAGACGGCTGACGTCTCCACAGACCGTCGGCAGACCCGGGTGCACCACCACTTGAGCACCGGCCTCGGCAATCGACTCCTTCAACCGTTCAATGGTCTCGGCAATCAGCCGGCTGGCCGGCACGTTCTGTCGCGGGCCAATCGGTTGACCGACCTGAGACAGGCGGAGCAGGTCGACCAGCATTTCGTCCATTCGCTCAATGGCTCGTTGCATGTGTGCCAGGTCTTCTTGGACGACGGGGTCGTCCGTGTGCAGGTCGCGTTGGAGGTGGGAGAGAAAGCCTTTGAGCGTGACGAGGGGACCGCGCAGGTCGTGCGAGACGGTCTGCGTGAACAGTTCCAGCTCGCGGTTCTTGGCCTGCAGGTCGTTGATCAGCCGCTCCCGTTCCCGCTCGGCCAGCTTCTGCTCCGTCACGTCCCGCACGCAGAGCACCCGGGCCGGACGTCCGTGGTAGAAAATGGAGCGGCCGGTGGCGTGGGCGAGGAAGGTCGAGCCGTCCTTGCGCACGCACGGCCCTTCGTAGGTGTCGCCCGCCAGCGAGTGGTGTCCGTTGTCCGTTTGTCCGGCCGGAAGGGGCGGCGAGAACCTCCGCAGGTCCTGACCGACCACTTCGCTCACTTCGTAGCCGAACATTTTGGCGAAGCTGTCGTTGGCGTCGACAATCCGACCGTCGATGTGGACGGCCACACCTTCTTGGGTCAGCGAGGCCAACTGTCGAAACCGTTGTTCGCTTTCCTTCAGCGCTTGCAGGTAGTGAGAGCGTTCAATGGCCAAGCCCGCCAGGTCGGCCGCCGTTTCAATCAGCTCGATTTCCTCCGACGACGGCTCCTTCGGCTCGCGGTAGTAGAACGCGAACGTTCCCAGAACGTCTCCGTCGGCGGAACGGATTGGCTGGGACCAACAGGCTCGCAGACGAAAACGCTTGGCGACCTCGGCGTAGTGGCTCGTCAAGGGGTCCGTGAGCAGGTCTCGCACCACCACCCGCTGGTTCCGGTACGCGGCAACTCCACAAACACTGCCGGTGGGCGCAATGGACAGCCCGTCAATCAAGCGGACGAAGTCGGCCGGCAGTCCAGGAGCGGCACCGTGCACCAGCTTCTGCTCGTTCTCGTGAACGAGCAACACGGACCCAATGGCGCCGTCACAAAGCCGCTCAATGTGGGAAATCAGTTTGGCCAACGCCTCGCCGAGCGGCTCGCCGGAGGCCAGGCTGCGCAGGACGGCGTTCTGAGCTTCCAGAATGCGACGCGTGCGTTTTTCGCTGGTAATGTCTCGCAGGAACGCGGCCACCAGCGGGCCGTCCTCTGGTGAGTGGAACACCGTAACGCTCACGTCCAGGTCGACGAGGCGGCCGTCCTTCCGTCGGTGGCGGGTTTGGAAACGGGCCGAACGGGCGACAACCATTTCTCGAAGCTCCTGCTGGACCTGCTCCGCGGTCCCGTCGCATTGAAGCTGCCAGACGTTCATGCCCAGCAGCTCGTCGCGCGTGTAGCCAATCATTCGACAGTAGGACGGGTTGACGTCCCTGATTCGTCCGGCCACGTCGGCCAAGAGGTAACCGTCGAGGGTGGTGCGGAGCATTTGCTGGACACGAGCAGCCAGCTCGCCCACTTCCTGCTCCGTCTTCTGTCGCAACTGCTGCTGGTGCTGCAGTTCCTGCTGCAACCGACGGAGTTCGTGCAGCTTCTTCTGCAGGTCCAACGGTTCGGACGTCAAGACAGAACCTCCCGTTGTCGTCTCAGCCGCCCGGCCTCTGCCGAAGCCGCTGGGCTTCGGCAGACCACGCGCCGCTGCTGGTGTCGCATCTCCCTCGCAGCGGCCAACCACGCTCACTGACTGTTCTCTCCGACGAGTGGGCATTTTACCTTGACGGCGAACGCTCGCCAGCAAATGACCCGGACGAAGGTCGGACGGCGACGAGCGGGACACGGCAGCGCGCACCGTCCCGGGGCAAACCGTGGAGCGGGTGCGAACAGCGGCTGATTGACCGGAGCGAGACGGGGCGGCTACAATCGACATTCGTTCGACAAAGGACGGGTTTCACGAGGACGGCGGTGACTGGGCGGACGGGCCGCGTGGCGTCTGGCCGGTCACCGGAGGACGCGGCGGCGGAAACACGGCTTTTCGTGTTGCGGCCGAGTCGGTTTCAACGGCTTTCCGGGCGTCGTGTTGTGGCAGAGCGTTCTTCGACGTCGGTGGAACAGCCGTCGCACGTCACATGTCCGTTGAAGACGAGGGCGACCAGTCACCGTGGCATTCTTGAAGGCACTTCGCGGGTCTCACGCCGGACGGACGTACGAGATTACCGGCGAGCGGGTTGTGTTCGGACGACACCACTCCTGCGACGTCGTTCTGGACGGCGCGGGCGTCAGCCGACGGCACGCGCAAATCATTGAGAAACACGGGCAGTACTACATTGAAGACTTGCGCAGCCGCAACGGCACCTACGTCAACAACGCTCGAATCGACGGCCGGACGCTCTTGCGAGACAACGACCTGATTACCTTCTGCGACCACACGTTCCGCTTCTACTCCACCTTGCCCGAAGACAGCACGTCCATTACCCGGGTGCAGCCGGAGCCGCAGCGAGCGGCTCCGAGCGGAGAGAGGTCCGAGCGGCGCGGACGGGTTCAGCCGACGACGCTGCAACCAATCGAGGACGAAAGCCAAACCACGTCGGTCATTTCGGCCATTGACGCCGACGTGTCCGCTCGGCTGCGGGTGCACGTCAACCCGGAGGCCAAACTCAAGGCGCTGCTGGCCATTAGCCAGACGCTGGCCCGGACGCTCGACCTGAACGAGGTGCTCGACCGAATCCTGGAAGCCCTCTTCAGCATTTTCCCTCAGGCCGACGAGGGGTTCGTTTTGCTGCGCGACCCAGAGAGCGGCAAGCTGCGCATTCGGGCCTCCCGCGTGCGTCACTCACGACGGGACGACGTCATTCGAATCAGCAAGACAATCGTCAACCAAGCCATGGAGAGCGGGAAGGCCATTTTGAGCGCGAACGCGCCGGAAGACAGTCGGTTTTCCATGAGCGAGAGCATTGACGGGCTGCGAATCAAGTCCATGATTTGTGCTCCGCTCATCGGCACCGACAAAAAACCGCTCGGCGTCATTCAAATCGGCACGTGGGACCTGCGGCAGCAGTTCTCGAACGACGACCTGGACCTGCTGGTCAGCGTCGCCGCCCAGGCCTGTCTGGCCATTGAGAACGCTTACTTGCACCAGACGGCGCTGAAGCAGCGCGACATGGAACGGGACCTGGAATTTGCCATGCAGGTCCAGTTGGGGTTCTTGCCGAAGAAGCGGCCCGAGCTGGCTGGCTACAGCTTCTACGACCACTACGAGGCGGCTCAGCGGGTCGGCGGCGACTTCTTCGACTACGTCGGACTGTCGGACGGAAAGCTGGCCGTCTGCTTGGCCGACGTGGCCGGAAAGGGCGTTCCCGCCGCCCTGCTCATGGCCCGACTCTACTCATCGACCAAACTGCACTTGCTGAGCACGTCGAGCCCGTGCGAAGCCCTGGCTGCGCTGAACAACGAGCTGACCGAAGGCGGTTTGGGACACCGGTTCGTCACGTTCGTCGCCGGGGTCATTGACCCCAAGACGCACCAAGTCACGCTGGTCAACGCCGGACACCTGCCGCCGCTGAAACGTTCGGCCCAAGGAGAAGTGGTCGAGTTGTCTCGACGAGACTCGGGGCTGCCCCTGGGCATTCTTCCGAACCAGCAGTACCGACCGATTGAGTTCGCAATGGAGCCGGGCGACACGGTGTTGTTCTTCACGGACGGAGTGACCGAAGCGGTCAACGGACGGAAAGAGCTTTACGGACGGGAACGGCTGCGGGAGTTCGTCCAAAAGGGGCCGAAGTCGATTGTCGAATTGATTGAGGGAATTGTGGCGGACGTCGAGTCGTTCTGCGAGGGGCAGGCGCAGAGCGACGACATTTGTCTGGTCGGGTTCACACGCGAGGCCTGAGCCGGGCGGGCCGTTTCGCACCTCCGTCTGTCTCGCCGTCGTTGGACTGCCCGGAACGAGCGCGCGGACCAACGACGCCAACTGGCTCCACCCCCTCACTCCTGCAAGGGTCGACGCTTCGCCTTTCGCACGCCGGCGTGCGTCGGCCGATTTCAGTCCGTCGAGCTTTCAGGCAGGAGCGGCGCGACCAGCTCAATCAGACGCCGCATGTCTTGGACGACGCCCTTCTCCAGCTCTTCTGTCGGAATTCCCTCACACGCGTTCACGCACGCCTGAATTCGGCGGGCCAACTGACGCGCCTCGGGCGTGTCCTCACCGTAAATGACCCCCGCCGCCGTGACGACAACGCGCACGCCGTCGGGGTCCAACGGCTTTTGGGCTTCCGTGTGCTCTGGCATGTCTGGTAGTCCAACAAAGAATTTCGTTCCGGCCGACCAATGGCCGGCACGTTCGACGGGACGACGAACCACGGAGTCGGCGGGCTCGCACGTCGCGGGCCTCGACCCGCGTGGACAAAGGACAAGCCGCCAGCCGGAAGGGGAAACGACGGTCTGGCCCCACCGACTTGCCGGGTGGCTTCGTCGTGCCGCTTCAGCCGTTTCATCGGTCGCCGCTGCGGTGCTGGTTCAGTCGCTTGAGACGAGGAAAACGGCGTTCGGCGGAAAAAAGCGGGACCTGTTGTGAAACTAGGGCGACGGGGAAAACACTGCGGGTCCGGCCGCGGTGGAAAGGCAAAGGAGGTCTGGCAGTCGAGACGGGTCGGGCGGTTCCGGCCGACGGAAGTCCGTTGCGACGAGCCGGCTGTCGGATTCTGGGACGACCCGTGCGGCCTGCCGGTCGAACTAAAGAAGTCGGGGCAGAAGACGGTGCGGCGACAGCGGACCGGTCGGCAGCGAGCCGTGTTGGGGCGGTCGGGTCGCAACGAGCGAGCTGGCCAGTGCGCTTGCCGACCGCTCGACTCAAGCCCCGTTGCGGCTGTCGCTCGACGACGTTGCAACCCGCTCACTCCAGCGACGACAAGGCCTGCTTCGAAGACGGCGAGCCAATTGCATTTCTGAGTTCGCTTCTTTGGTTCTTTGACGTCTCGTTTTCTTCCAGCGTGGTTTCCCTCAGGATTCAACGGTCGTCTTTGTTTTCGTTGCGTTACCTGGAGGTCGGAGCCGCGCGGTGTGACCCGGCGCGGTGTGAGTGCACGCAGTCATGAACGTAGGGTTTGCCGGTTCCAAGCATTTGGACGAGCGTCGCCGACGCCGGTTGGCGGGCGAGGCGAACACGTTGAAGGTCGAGGCGGAGACGCCGGGCCGCTCGGACGGTTCGCCCGGGGGTGTCGCGGAGCGTCCGTGGCCGTTTCTTCCGAAAGACCCGTTGGTCCAACTGTTGGTGCCCAGGCGGTGGGGACCGGTGGCGACCGCCGCCGTGGTGGGTTTGGCCATTTGTGGACTGACCCTCCTGGCCGGGCACGACCTGAACCGAACGGCTCAATGGCTCGGGCCGGACCTCGCTGCCTTGTTCGACCTTTCGACCGGTCGACTGGTCAATTTTCTGAGCACGTTCTTGCTGTTGCTGGCCGCGCAGTTGTCAGTGCTGGTCTGGTGGGTTCGGTCGGCCAGCCCGCGCGACTTCGAAGGACGCTACCAGGTGTGGGCGCGAGCCGCTGCGGTGTGGCTGACCTTCGCGTTCGCCTTGAACACGGGAGCTCACCACGCCTTCAGCCGGACCGTGCTGAGGGCTTTGGACGGACTCGGGCTTGACCTTTGGCGGGCCGAGCCCTTGTTCTGGTTGGTGCCGTCTGGGCTGATTGGTCTGCTGTTGTTTCAGCAGCTGCGACGGGACATGCGTGCCTGCCACGTGAGCGGGACTTGTCTTGGGCTGGCGGCCGGCTGTTGCGTGCTGGCAGCGGTTGCCGAGTTCTGGAGCGGGCAGGTGTTGGGCCGACGGGACGCGCAGACTGTTTCGGCCGCAACGTCGCTGGCCGCTCACTACTTCGTTTGTTTGGCGGTCTGGCTCCACGCGCGGCACGTCGTCTACGTCAGTGCGGACCCGCCCGAAGAGCCGGCACGGAAAGCAAAGCGGAAGAAAGGCGAGCGGAACGGCGGGGGAAGGACGGCGCAGCCGCCAGCCGACGCTGTCCGGCACGACGCTACGGAGGCTAGGCAGGAGACGGCAGCGGCGAACTCGGAGGCAGGGACGGCGGCGAGCCGTTCCGAGCGGGAGGACAGGGAGAACAGCGCACGGCGCGGGCAGGCTCAAGCGACACCCGTCGAAGCCGAGGAAACGTCGGGCGGGTCGCCCGCGGCCAGCGCCACGCCTGAGGCGGGCTCGGCCGCGTCGGACGGTGCGGTCTGTCGCGTCGACGGACCGTCGGAAATTCCCAAGCCGAACCTGAAAGGTCTGAGCAAGCGGGAACGCAGGAAGCTGCGAAAGCAGTGGCGCCAGCAGCAGCGTGCGGCTCGACGAGGCCAGCCCCTCGCGTCCAATTGACCGGCTCCCGCATCGAAGCCACACCGCGTCTGACGACAAAACTGCGGCACGCAGGGTCGTTCGCGTCGGCCAAGAACCGGTCGGCAGGGCGGTCAGCCTGGTCTGCCGCTTTGGGCGGGCACTCGTTCTCGAGAGCGAACGCGAGACCGCTCGCCAGCCCGCTCAGTGCACCCGCTGACCCGGCTTGGCACCGGGGTCTGGGCTCAGCAAGTGAATGTCCTTGCCTCCGGTTCCAGAGGCCAGAATCATTCCCTCGCTGACACCGAACTTCATTTTCCGGGGCTCCAGGTTGGCGCAACAAACCACCAACCGCCCGACCAGCTCTTCCGGCCGGTACGCTTCCTTGATTCCCGCCAGCACGGTTCTGGTGACGTTGCCGCCCAGACTGAGCTTCAGCCGCAGCAGCTTTTTCGACTCCTTGACGTCTTCGGCTGCGACGACGCGAGCGACCCGAAGGTCCACCTTCAGGAAGTCCTCAATGGTGCAAAGCTGTTCGACCAGCGGCTCTTCTTGCAAAGCTTCGTCGCTGTCCGTCGCGGCGGCTTCGGCAGCCTGTTCTTCCGCGGCCGGTTCCGGTTCTTTGCTTTCTTCAATCATGGCGTCCACCTGCTGTCGCGTCATTCGTTTCATCATGTGTTCGAACGGTTCGACTCGCGTGCCCAGAAGAGGCCTTTTCGCGTCGTCCCAGTGAGCGACCGGCGCGTTGAGCAGGCGGCCGGTCCGCTCGGCCAGTCGTGGCAAGACCGGTGCCAGGTAGACGACGACTTGTCGGAACAAGTTGAGCGCCACCGTGCAGACACGACGCAGCTCGTCCTGCCGGGCCGGGTCTTTGGCCAGCGTCCAAGGCGCGTTCTGCTCGACGTAACGGTTCGCCCGGTCCGACAGTTCGAGAATTTCCCGAATGGCTGCCGCGTAGTCGCACCGCTCGTACGCTTCGGCAATGACCTCGCCTTTCTCGGCGGCGTGCTGGAACAGTCCACCGTCGTCCGGGTAGGAGTCGACCAGCGTTTGGCCTTGGACGAAGCGAGCGGTCCGGCTGGCCAGGTTGACCACGTTGCCGACCAGGTCGGCGTTCACCCGGTTGACGAACTCCTCCAGGTTCAAGTCAATGTCGTCCAGCCGCGGCCCGAGCTTCGAGGCGTAGTAGTAACGCAGGTAAGCGGGGTCGAGGTGGTTGAGGTAGGTGCGGGCGAGAATGAAGGTGCCTTTGGTCTTCGACATTTTCTCGCCGCCGACCGTCAGGAACCCGTGAATGTGGACCTTGGTCGGCAAGTTGAAGCCGGCCACCTTGAGCATGGCTGGCCAGAACAACGTGTGGAAGTAAGTAATGTCTTTGCCGATGAAATGGTGAATTTCGGTTTCCGGGTTGCGCCACCACAGGTCCAAGCTTTCGCCGTGACGGTCGCACCACTGGCGGGTGGAGGCAATGTAGCCGATCGGCGCGTCGAACCACACGTACCAGTAGTTGCCTGGGCTGTCGGGGATTTCGAAGCCGAAGTACGGAGCGGGTCGCGAGACGTCCCAGTCTCGCAAGGGCTCGTTCAGAAAATGGCCTTTCAGGTAGTTGGCCACTTCGGGCTGCAGGTGCTCGTCCGACTGAGTCCACTGTTCGAGGAAGTCGTGCAAGGCTTCAATCCGGACGAACAAGTGCTTGGCCGTTCGCGGCTCGGGCTTGGCTCCCGAGTAGACGCTGACCGGGTCAATCAGGTCCGCCGGACCGTAAGTGGATCCGCACTTGTCGCAACTGTCTCCGTACTGGTCCGGCGACTTGCATTTGGGACAGGTGCCCTTGACGAACCGGTCGGCGAGGAAAGTTTGTGCGACGGGATCGTACAGTTGGGTGACTTCTTTTTCGTAGACCAGTCCGGCCTTGCGCAGGGCGGCCCAAATTTCGACGCAGTACTCGCGGTTCTCGGGGCTGTGCGTGCTGCCGTAGTTGTCGAAGAGAATGTCGAAGTCCGCGAAGTCGCGGACGTGAGCCTCGCGCATGTCGGCAATCAATTCTTCCTCGCTGCGGCCTTCCTGCCGAGCTCGGATCATGATCGCCGTACCGTGGGTGTCGTCGGCGCAAATGTAGATGCACCGGTGGCCGCGCAGCTTCTGAAAGCGAGCCCACACGTCGGCCTGAATGTACTCGACCAAATGGCCAATGTGAATGTGCCCGTTCGCGTAGGGCAACGCCGCCGTGACCAGGATCCTTCGCTGACTCATTCTCGCTCCGATGCTCCGTGTACGCTTCGACGAGTCTTCTCGTGCCCGGCGTCTGTGCCAAGCGGAAGGAAAGGACAGGCTTCACGTCTTCCGAACACGCTCCTCACGCTCCGTCCCCCAGAGCCGCGGGCATTCTAGTTGACCAAAAGGTTCAGCCGCAACGGCATGGTCACACCGAAGCGACGACGCGCAGGCTGCTGGTGGGACTTGCCGAGACAATCGGTCGCTCTGTGGCAGACGCGGCGGTTTCGGAAAGGCCGGAACGAGCCCCGACGGTCCGGAAAGAAGGTTCGTTTTACGTCGTTGTGACTCGGCAATATAATGCTGCCGCTTGTTCGACGTCTTCTGCGGTGGCGCCGGACGGCAGGTTGCGCGGTCCCGGACAGAGCTGGAGGCCGAGCAGCGTCGGAAGGTGGTGAAGCGACCGGCCGTGAACGAGAGCGGTTCGGGGCCGGCCGAAGGATTTTCGGCTATGACTGTGAGTGAGGGCACTTGGAAGGGGTAAGGACCGATGTCGCGCAACAGTCAGGAAATCGGGCTTCGCTTCTGGTTGGTGGCGCTGGCCATTGTGGCGGTGGGGGCATTGAGCCGGATTGTGCCCCACCCGTACAACTTCACTCCGCTGGGAGCGTTGGCGCTGTTCGGAGGAGCTCACTTGCGTGACCGACGGCTGGCGGTCGCCGTGCCGCTGCTGGCCATGCTGTTGAGCGACGTTGTGTTGTACGCGTTTCAGTACCCGAGCTACGTCGGCCAGGCTCCGCTGACCGCTTTGTTCGTTTACGGGTCACTGGCGGGTGTGGCTGGCATCGGTGTGTGGCTTCAGCGTCGGAGGAGCGTGCCGTACGTGGCCGGAGCGTGCGTGGCCGGCTCGGTGCTGTTCTTCCTGGTGACCAACCTGGGCGTTTGGCTGTACTCCGGAATGTATTCGCACACGCCCGCCGGACTCGTCGCCTGCTACGTGGCCGCGCTGCCGTTCTTCCAGAATCAGTTGGCCGCCGACGCTCTGTTCACGGCCGCGCTGTTCAGCGTCTTCGGCCTGCTGGACGCTCGAGTCTTTGTCGGCGGGGGGCAGCAGGACGTGGCTCAGGCGTAGCCCCGCCGACCGTGGCGCGTTGAGCGGCCTCGGGGCTCGCGGACAAAGTTCGACGGCAGTCGGTGGGCGGTCGGTGGTTTCTTTTCGCTTTTCTTTTCGGTCGGTCATTTCGCCTGCTCCGACTGCCGTCTTTTTCTTGCGCCGTCAGCCGAACGTCTTCTTGCCCCAGGGCCTGCAGTCACTGCTCCCAAGCTGAAGCTCTGGGTGGCCAGGAGAACGCGTGGCCGTTTCGTTCGCGGGGACACCGCGGCGCAGGCGTGCGGCGGTTGCCCGTGCTGCCCGCAGACGCAGGACTGGCCGAGCCGCTCTGGTCGGACGCCCGCCCTCGCCCCGTCACTTTCGAACCGTCGGTGGCCTTTTCGTGGACGCCGACTCACCTCGCCACATTCGAAACCGGGAACACGTCTTGTCTGCTCGTTTCCGGATTTTGTATAAGGCGGCCGCCCCGGGCGGCAGGCTGAACGCGGCGGTTGGGACGGTGTGTCGGCTTGGCCAAGCCTGTCGCCGTTGGAAGGCTCAACGGTTTTTTTCCAAGTCGACGACGGACGCTTCGGGCCGGTCTCGGTCGCTGGACCGGCGGAGGCGGCAGCCTTTCGGAGCCGTCGTTCGAGGTGCACCGGAGGCGCTGCGCCGAGCCGGTTTCCTTCGTCCGAGTGAGCCGGTGTGTTTGGGCGGCAGTCGCGCAAGAGCCGTCGTGACGGAGAACGTTCACTCGGTGCAGAGGACTACGCCGGCACAACGGCTCGGTCCGCTCGGGCGGAAACGACCGAGTGGGGACGAAACGGAGGTGTGACGTGAAGACTCTCCGCGTCTTCATTCTCACCCAAAACGAACGCTTGTACCTGCCGGCTTCTCTGGCCCACGTGTGTTCGGAGCTGCGGGACCAAGTGGCCTGTGTCGTGACGGCTCCGCCAACGAGCACGCACGGCGGTTTCCTGAAAGCGCTCATTCGCCACCTTGCTTGTTTCGGTGTGCCGGGACTGGTGACGCTGGGCTGGAGAAACCTGACGGCGTCCGTCCGAGACAAGCTCACGCGTCCCGGCCCGGACGGCCCGTTCTACTCAGTTCGAGCCGTGGCGGAAGCGTTCGGGGTCCCGTACGCGCACGTGGAGCGTCTGCGCAGCCAGCGGTTCGATGAAATCATGCACGCCCACCCGGCCGACGTGTTGGTCTCGATGAGTTGCCCTCAGTTCATTGGGCGAAAGATTCGCGACCGGTTCCCGGTCATGTGTCTAAACGTACACGGAGCCCCGCTGCCGAAGTACCGCGGACTGATGCCGGCCTTCTGGGTGCTTCGTAACGGCGAACGCAGGACGGCAGTGACGGTGCACGAGCTGACGGCCAAGCTCGACGACGGACGCATTGTGGTGCAGCGTGAGGTCGAAATCAGCCCGGACGACACTTGGGACTCACTGGTCCGCAAGACCAAGGCAGAAGGAGCCCGGGCGCTGGTCGAAGCCATTCGGCTGATTGAAGACGGCCGGGTCCAATTGCGTCCGAACCCGGAGGAGGAGGCGACCTATTTTTCCTTCCCGACCCGCCGGGACCGACTGGCGTTTGTGTCTCAAGGACGACGGTTTTTTTAGC
>CAYSAG010000023.1:0-29892 GCA_964428935.1 uncultured Planctomycetaceae bacterium
CAAGCGGCGTTCGTTTCCAGCCTGGTTGCGTCGCTCGGATCTGGTTGCGTCTCGCGCGCGGAACGGTGGCGGCCCACGAGCTCGTGACTCTCGGTCTACACGAGCCTACGGCCAGCCGTCGACCCATGAGTCGGTCACGGCGAAGGCGTCGTCGATTTGGTCCAGCGGAGCGTCCAGGTTGAGGACGTCGCCGGCTGAAGCGGCGATCCCGTTTCCTCCGCCCGAGACTGTGTCGGCCCGTCCGTCGACCGCCTCCACCAAGTCGTCGCCGGCTTCGCCGAGCAGCGTGTCGGAGCCTGTTCCGCCGTCGAGCCGGTCGTTGCCGTCGCCGCCGAGGGCCACGTCCGAGCCGCGGCCACCGAACAGCGAGTCCTGCCCGCCCAGACCGCTCAACGCGTCGTCGCCCTTCCCGCCGTCCAGCAGGTCGTCACCGGAGCCTCCGACCAGCGTGTCGTTGCCGCCGAAGCCGTACAGGAAAGCTTGCCCGGAGAAAGCGGACGCGTCCAGCCAGTCGTCGCGGTTGGTGCCAACCAGCCTGGCCCGCTCAATGCTCACCAGCACGTCGACTTCGGGCACCGTCCCCAAGTCGGTCAGTGCCGTGTCGCTGAGCAGCAGCTTTCCGGTCGACCGCGCGAATTCGACCAGCAGGTCGTTGCCGTCGTTTCCGAGAATCGTGTCGCTGCCGGGACCGCCGCTCAGGTAGTCCGTACCCGCGGCGCCCTTGACCCAGTCGTTTCCTTCGCCTCCCAGCAGGACGTCGTTCGAGCCTTGTCCGAACAGCGAGTCGTCGCCCGCTTGGCCGTTGAGCGTGTCGCGGCTCGCGCTGCCGAACGCGACGTCGTTGCCGTCGCCGCCCAGCAACCGGTCTTCGGCCAGCCCACCAATCAACGTGTCGTCGCCGCCGGCACCGTCCAGCGTCGTTCGGCCGGGAAAGGTCGACACGTCCAGGCGGTTTGCGCCGGCTCCGCCCGTCAACCAAGCCCGCTCGATTCCAAACAACAAGTCGGAGCCGGCGCCGGACAAGCTGGTCGGCGTCAGCGTCAGGTCCGCGTCGGCCTGGTCGAACAGCAGGTCGGCTCCGCCGCGTCCTCCTTTAATCCAGTCGTCGCCCGGTCCACCACTGACAGTGTCCCAACTGCCGCCCTGGCCGTTGACGTAGTCGTTGCCGTCGCCGCCGAGCAGGCTGTCGTAGCCGCCGGCTCCGAACAGCGAATCGTTGCCCGCCTGTCCGTCCAGCGTGTCGTTGCCGTTGTCGGCCAGCAGCAAGTCGTCCCCTTCCGACCCGACCAGGAAGTTGTCTCCGCTGCCGCCGTCCAGCGTGTCGTTGCCAGCGTGACCCCACGCCGAGTCGCTGCCGTCGCCGCCGAGAATCGAGTCGTCACCGTCGAGGCCGTAGATTTGGTCGTTGCCCGGACCGCCGAGCAGCGTGTCGGCCAGCGGAGTGCCCCCCAGTTGGTCGTCTCCTGCGCCGCCGTCGATCAGGACCGAAGCGGCGAAGAGCGAGTCGAGGCTGGTCACGGCGACCGTGTCGTCGCCCCCGCCGGCGTTGATGGTCAGGCTGTTGGTCGGGCTGGCGAAGGCCACCGACTCGGCCGTGCCGACCGTCACAATTTGCATGACGCCGTCGTCTGGTGTGCCGTCGTCGGACAGCGTAATGGCGTCCGGCGTGTCTGCGTACGTGAAGACGCGGTCGGCCACGTCCAGGTTGTCCAGAATGGGCTCGAGCCCGGCGAAATCGATTGCCGAGCTGTCCAACATGATGGTTCCGGTCGTCGCGCCCGTGAAAGTGTACTCGGCGCTGCTGAAGCTGCCGCCGAGCAGCTGCAGCGAGTCGGCAGACGTTTGCCCCAGGCCGTCGAAACGGAGGCCGCCAGGCGGAATGGGGTTGTCCGTCGAGAAGTCCACGCTCAGCAAGTCGTCGTCGCCGCTGCCCTGAACGACCAGTTGCGTGACCAGCGACGAGTCAACGCTGAAGGCCAACGACCGGTTCACCAACAGTTCCAGGTTGAGCCCGTTCCGACGCAACTCCAGCACGTCCGGCACGCCGTCGTCCGCGACGCCGCCCCATGGCACGTCGGCCGTGCTGAAGACCAGCTCGCCGGGCGAGCCCGCCGGAGAAATGACGACCTGGTAGTCTTCCACTTCTCCGTCCATGGCCTCGCCGGTGGGCGAATCGACGCCTTCGGTGCTGATTCGAAATCGAGCAAACGTTAGCCCGGGTACGGCCGACGCCGGCACGGGGAAAGAGAGCGTGGTCGTGCCAGGAGAGAGGAAGCTTTGACTGAGCACCAACTTGTCGTCGGGGTCGTCCCAGTCGCCGTCGTGGCTGAAGTCCACCCACGCGTCCAGGAAGCCGGCTTCGCCTGAGACCGTGACGTCAATGGAAGCCATCTGTCCGGGGACCAGCGGCGAGTTGAAAACGACGCCGTCCTCGTCGTCGCCGCCAGCGTCGGTGTCGTCGCCGCGAGCTAAAGCGTCGGGCTGGCCGTCGGCGTCTGCGTCGACTGTCGGACCCAGCCACGGACCACCGCTCAAATCGTGCCGAGCCCCATCGGCCGCCAAGGTCGTGCCGTAGCCGTCGGGCGCGTCACCGAAATCGTAAAGCGGCCCGGCAAAGCTGGACGACGACAACAGCGTTCGGTCCTCCAGCCACTCGACCACCGCCACTCCCGCAGACGTGCCGACCGTCGACCGACGCCGCCGCCTGGACCACCTCCAGCCCCTTGCCGACATTGGTCCCACCCACTTCATCGAACTCGTTCTCCGCGTCGTGCTCTTTGCTTTTCGCTGTGTGCCTTTTCGGTGTTCGAAACCGAGCCGCGCTGTCGAGCGAGAGCCGACGGAGGTCGCTCGCCAACGCGGCACCGCGAACGGTCGGCACGCAAGACGGTCCACGTGCCGTTTCCCACGCAACAAGAAGGACCTGGCGCGGACCCTCCGTGAAAGCGACCGAACGAAAGCGTCCCGAAGAGAATTCCGTTCGACCAGACCCGCCGTCGCAACCGGCGACTTCTTGACCGGCGGCCCAGTCCCGGTTCGCAACGCACCGGTGGCCCTCGGTTCCGCTGCTCCCAAGCGGACGTCCTGCACCGCCCTTCTCTGCCGGCCCGCGTGCAGAGAAACACTCAAACTCCAGAGTATGGCCCCGCGCAGACCTAGGTCAACAACTTTTCCCGACGAATGCCGAAAACGGCATGCTGGACTGACGTCTTCGCCAGACTGGTCCCGACGCAGCCAAAGCGGGTCGTCCGCCACAAAGGCCGTCGTCGGAAGCCGACCCTCTGCCATTTCCGGCGGACTACCGACTGCACGGCGCCGGTGGTAAAGTCTTGGTGCGGTCGAGCGGCAAGGGCGCGAGGCCCTGGGTCGAACGAGCCGTCCGGCTTCGAACGGCTGTAGCGTCCCGAGTGCGAGGGCTGCAACGCGTTGCTGGAACGGTCCGCTTGGTTGCAGCAAGCGGCCGCGTTACAGTCAGGACGCGCAAAGAGGCTCCCGGGACGTGCGGACTGCGTCGGTCGCCTCTGCCAGACCGGCAGCCAGTCTGGCGCAGAAGCGCCGGCTTGGTTACGGCCACAAGCCGCGTTAGGATAGCCCCCGTCGGACGGTCCGTCTGGGACACCGCCAGTTCGTGGAAGGCTTAGCAACAGGGGAGGCAGTAATGAGCTGGGAAGTCTACATTCCGCTGAGCTTGGTCATGTTTTTTGAGTACGCCGTCTGGGGGGCGTGGGCTCCTGTTCTGGCCGCGCGGCTGCTCGGGCCGCTCAAGATGTCGGGCAAACAGTCGGGCTGGATTTACGCCACCTTGCCGTTGGCCTGCATTGTCGCCCCGCTCATCGGGGGCCAACTGGCGGACCAGTGGTTCGAGATTCGGTGGATTCTGCTGGCGGCTCATCTGATCGGAGCCGTGCTCCTGTTCGTGGCTGCTCGACAAGAGAAGTTCTGGCCGCTGTTTTGGGCCATGTTCGGGTGGTCGATGTGTTACGCCGCGACCATGCCGCTGGTCAACGCCATTTTGTTCGAGAAAATCCCTGACGCCGACACGCAGGCGAAAGTGTTCCTGTGGGCTCCCGTCGCGTGGGCTCTGGCCGGCTACGCTCTGACAGCCTGGCGCTGGGTGTTCAAGACCGAAGAGCAAGGCCGAGACTGCCTGTACTGGGCGTCGATCCTGTCGGTTGCCATGGTCGTGTCGTGCCTGTTCCTTCCTCCGAACCAGCCGGCTGGAACTGGTGAAATTCCCATTCTGAAGGCCTTTGGGCAATTGCGGGACGTGAACCTGCTGGTCTTCGTCATTGTTTCGCTGGTCGTGGCCGGCCTCATGCAGTTCTACTTCCTCGGCTCGGCCCAATTCATGATCGACATGGGCATTTCGGGCAAGAACATTCCGGCCATCATGGCCATTGCCCAGGCCGTTCAGGCAGTCGCCACCTTTTTCCTGCTGGCAAAGGCCGTGGAAGGGATTGGTTACAAGTGGACGTTGATTGTCGGGGCAGCCGCGTGGTTGCTGTTGTACGTCGAGTACGTGGTTGGAAAGCCTCGCTGGCTGATCGTCGTCGTTCAGGCGTTGCACGGCATTGCTTACGTGTTCTTCATCATTGCCGGTCAGATGTTCATGAACGCGTTGGCGGCTCCGGAAATTCGCAGTTCGATGCAGGCCTTGCTGTTCGCGGCCACGGTGGGAGTCGGCCTGTTCCTGGGAACGCAGTTCGCCGGTTTGGTCATGGACCAGTCCAAGGCCGAGGGCCGGTTCCAGTGGCCCAAGGTGTGGATTGTGCCGGCCGTCGTGCTGGTGGTGTGCATTTTGGTGCTGGCCGGGGTCTTGAAACCAGCGTGACCGGCTGGTCCACTAGACGGACTAGCGAGGTCGGTCTCCGGCGAGGCCTGAGTCGGGCTCTAGCAAGGGCGTGCGAGAGCAAGTCCTAGCGGCTGAACTTGGCGTCTGCCCAGTCGAGGCGGCGTCAGAGCCGCAGTGAAGCCTCCGTTGGTAGAGCACGGCCGGCAACGGCACGAGGTCTCGTCCCGTGGCCGACACCGGCTGGGCGAGGCGACACGTGGAAAAGGCGCCAGCGAGCGTGGCGCTCGCGCTGGTCGAACGGTCAACCGGAAAGGAGAGACCCGATGAAACGTGCAGTGTGGTGGTTGTTGGCAGTGCCCCTTGTTGTTTGTTGGACGGGGGTGGGACAGGCGGCCGAACGGCCGAGGCCGAACATTTTGTGGCTGACGGCTGAAGACCACGGTCCACAGTTGGGTTGTTACGGGGACAAGTTCGCCACCACCCCAAACCTGGACCGTCTGGCGGCCAAGGGCATGATTTACACCAACTGCTGGTCCAACGCGCCCGTGTGCGCCCCGGCCCGAACGACCATCATTACCGGCGTCTACCCGCCCTCGACCGGCTCTCAGCACATGCGCAGCATGCTTCCCATGCCCGCGTTCATGAAAATGTACCCACAGTTCCTGCGCGAAGCGGGCTACTACTGCACGAACAACCGCAAGGAAGACTACAACCTGGAGAAGCCGGGGCAGGTGTGGGACGAGTCGTCCGGTAAGGCCCACTGGAAAAACCGCAAGCCCGGGCAACCGTTCTTCGCGATTTTCAACTTCACGGTTACCCACGAGAGCCAGATTCGCAAGCGGCCTCACAAATGGGTGCACGACCCCAATCGGGTCCGTGTTCCGGCCTACCACCCGGACACACCGGAGGTCCGCAAGGACTGGGCCCAGTACTACGACCAGTTGACCGAGGTGGACCGTCTGGTCGGACAAAGGCTGAAGGAACTGGAAGAGGCGGAGCTGGAAGACGACACCATTGTCTTCTACTACGCAGACCACGGTCCCGGCATGCCGCGGTGCAAACGCTGGCCTTACGACTCGGGCCTGCGCGTGCCGCTGATTCTCTACATTCCCGACACGTTCGCCTACCTCCGTCCGAAAGACTACGTGCCCGGCGGCAAGTCGGACCGGCTCGTCAGTTTCGTCGACCTGGCTCCGACGCTGCTCAGCCTGGTCGGCATCAAGCCGCCCGAGTGGATGCAAGGGCACGCGTTCGCGGGCGTGTACGAGGAGCCGCCGCAGCCGTACATTTACGGCTTCCGCGGCCGAATGGACGAGCGGTACGACATGGTCCGCTCCGTCCGCGACCAGCGCTACATTTACATTCGCAACTACATGCCTCACAAGATCTACGGTCAGTACATCGCCTACATGTTCCAGACGCCCACCACGCAGGTGTGGAAGAAGCTCTACGACGAGGGCAAACTGCAGCCGCCGCAAACGTACTTCTGGGAGCGGAAGCCGCCCGAGGAGCTGTACGACCTGTGGAACGACCCCGACGAGGTCCACAACCTGGCTAGCTCACCAGACCACCAAGACGTCCTGCGCCGACTCCGGAAGGCTCAGCGTCAGTGGTGTCTGAGCATTCGCGACCTCGGGTTCCTGCCCGAAGGCGAAATCCACAGCCGCTCGAAAGGCTCCACGCCCTACGAAATGGGGCACGACGACTCGAAGTACCCGCTTCGGCGAATCATGGACACGGCCGAGCTGGCGTCGATGCTCCAGCCCGGCGCGCTGCCCACACTGCAGCGCCGTCTGTCCGACCCCGACAGCGCGGTCCGCTACTGGGCCGTCCTGGGGATTTGGATGCGTGGCGAGCCGGCCGTGATGCAGTCGCTGGACCTGTTGAGGACGGCGCTGAACGACTCGTCGCCTTACGTGCGCATTCAAGCGGCTCAGGCATTGGCGACGTACGGGTCGGACCAGGACCGGCAGAAGTCGCTGGACGTACTGATTGAGCTGGCCGACATTCAACACCACGGCGTCTTCTCGGCCATGTACGCCCTGAACGCCATTGACGAGTTGGACCAGAAGGCCGCTCCGCTGCTCGACGCCATTGCCAAACTGCCACAGAAGGCTTCGGACACACCGCGCCGCATGAGCGGCTACGTGCCGCGACTGATCGAAAAGATTCTGGCCGACCTCACCGGCTCCCCCACCCCAGCGAAAGCACCAGCCAGGCGACGACGGTGAGCCCGGCGGTTTCGACCCGGAGCGTGCGGGGACCCAGGCTGAGCAGCTCGGCCCCCGCCGCCCGCGCGTCCGTCAGCTCCTGTTCCGTGAACCCTCCCTCCGGCCCCACGGCCACGCAGACCGGACGCCACTCTTGGGCCAGCTGCTCCAGCAAGCCGAGGTCGGCGGGGCGACCGACCGGGTCCGCCACCAGCAGCGACTGTCGACCAGCCGTCTGCTGCACGAACGACGTCCACGGAACCGGCTGGGCTATTTCCATCAGCCAGTTCCGGCCGCACTGTTTGCAGGCCTCGACCACCGTCTGCCGCAGCTTGTCTTGCTTCCCTTCGGACGGCACCACCACGCTGCGTTGACAGACCAGCGGCACGAACCGGTCCACGCCCAGCTCGGTTGCCTTCTCGACCAGCCACCGCGCGCGGTCGCCTTTCGGCAAAGCGGAAGCCAAAGTGACGGGCGGCGAGTTGTCGCGAGGTACCGTCCGCCGCTCGACCAGCTCCAGCACGACCGACCGCCGCCCCAGTTGGGAAACGACAGCCCGGGCCACCCCGCCGCGTCCGTCAAACAGTTCCACCTGGTCGCCCACCCGGTGTCGCAGCACGTGGACCAAGTGGTGAGCTTCCGTCCCAGAAAGCTCGACCGTCTGCGCGTCCAGTCCGGCCTCGGCGAAGAACCGGTCTGCCACTTGTCGAGACTCCTTGTTGCGACCCGCCAGCGGCCACGACGGAGCGTGGCCCTCCAGTTCTCGGAACACGCTCCAGTTCCCGGAACACCCCCGGTTACCTCCCGAGCAGCTCACGCTCCCACTTTCGTGTCCGACCGTCCGGACAGCGCGGTTTCGGCCCGACCGTCCGGCTCACGAGCGTTCGTTCTTCCGGGTTTCGCTCACGCCCGACCGCCGAGCTTGCCGATTATAGCGATTGAGCCGGCTGTCGGGACGCAGGCGGGACGGGCCGTGGCTGCGCGCCGGGGTGGGCATCTGGAAGGCGGTCGGCTGCGCGGCCCTGTCGGCCCACGCCTCTTTGGAAGAAACTTCTGTCGTTGGGAAAGCCGCCAGCATGTCGCGCTCATTCGACTTCGCTCAAGCCAAACCATTCAGCACCCACGCCGACCCTCAGTGGTTTCACTTGACGCCGGGGCGGGAAGAGGCGTTGTCGCGGTTGTTGTTCCTGTTGGAGACCGGGCGACGTTTCGCAGCGCTTCTAGGCGAGGCCGGTGTTGGGAAGACTTTGCTGCTAAAAGTTTTCTTGGACGAGGCACGGCGACTCGGCGCCGACAGCGTCTACGTCGACGCCTACGGGCTGACCGAGCGGGAGCTGCTGGACGAACTTTGCGGTGCGCTGGGTCTGCCGTCGGAGACCGGCTGGAGCTCGCCCAGAGCTTTGCGTGCCGTCGAGGAATGTCTGCACGCGGCCGACCTGACGGGCCGGCGGCTGGTGGTGTGTCTGGACCATCTGGACCGTGCCGACCCGTCGGGGCGTCTGCTGGTAACGCGCCTGGTTCACCGTTCGACCAGGCGTTTCACCAGCCCGGTGTTCGTGCTGGCCGTCCGAATCGGACACGTCGCCCTGCTGGGCGGGCTGATTGAAGAGCTGGCCGACCTGCGTGTGGACTTGGGACGGCTGTCGCTGGACGAGACGGTCGCCTACGTCACCGACCTGCTCCAGAAGGCCGGCCAAGACCCCAACCGGTTCGACGTGCGAGCCGTCGAGGCGATTCACGCCAAGGCCCGCGGGCTGCCACGGGAAATCAACCGGCTGTGCGAGCTGTGTCTGCTGGCCGCTCAGGCCGAGCAGCGAGCGACCGTGGGCACCGACGTCGTCGAAGCCGCGTCGGCCGAATTGGTCACGACGCCAACTCGCTGAAAACCGGCCGCAGATTGTCCCGCTCGTCAAACTCCATTTCCCGCGGACCGTCCAGGACCACCAAGTCGTTCCGCCCGCTCACCTCAGACAGGTACGCCTCGCTCACCAGCAGCTCTTCCAACCGCTGTGTGTTGGCAATGTGGACCACACGAGCCTGCGGTGGCTCGACCAGTCCCACACACTTCAGCATGGCCTCCACGCACTGGCGGTCCGTCTCGAACGCAATGGGTGCGGCGGCCGACGGTGGTCGGTTGGCCGTCAGGGCATTGACGGCCGTCGCCCGCCAGTCGACCTTTTGAAGCGTACGGCGGTTGGTGACGTCGGCCATTCCCAGTCCGTTCGCGTTTCCCCCGGTCTTGGCCGACAGGCCGCGAACAAAAATGCGCTTCACGTGCACGTCGTCTTTTTCGGTCGACGCGTGGTAGGCGTACTTCCGCCCGACCACGTTGGTGTCCATGCCCGTGCCGCTGATGTCCTTTCCGATTTCGTCGACGATGAGCAGGTCGACTTGACGGAACGGCAGGCGAGCCATCCATTGCCGAGCCAGCTTCAGCAGTTCTCTCTCCCGAGCCAGAAACTGCTCCGGCCGGACTGCTTCGACCAGCGCGGTTTCCTTCCGCCCGTTTTCGACAACCGCCAAACCGCCCAGAACGCGGCACTTCTGGACGACCAGTTGCCACACCGAACGCACGATTTGGTCGAAGCCCAAATCGACGAAGGCCCGGTGGTAGACCTCGGCCCCGGCGTGCTTGCCCAGACCAATCAGCAGCATTTTCAGTAGCCCGGACTCCACCTCGCCCGTCAGCCCCGTGTGCGGCTTGACCCGGTTGCAGACGAACACGCCGTCGGCCTGGTAGGCCAACCGGTCGAAGTGGACGGGAATGCCTTCCGGCGTGTGGGCGACGACGACCGTCTGCATGCTGGACCGAATCGGCGCGCCCACCGTCTGCTCGGTGACGCCGTACCGCCGAAGGACCTCCACCTGTCCCTCGGACGTCGCGCCGCCGTGACTGCCCATGGCCGGCACCAGAAACGGTTCCGCTCGCAGACTTCGGAAGTGTTCGACCACGGCCCGCAGAATCTCCGCAATGTTGCTGATTCCGCGGCTGCCGGCGGTAATGGCCACCGTCTGCCCGGGCCGCACGTCCCGCTCCAACTGCAGCGTCTGCAACTGCCGACGCACCTCGACCGCTACGTCTAGCACGCGCGGGCCCTGCAGCTCTTGTCGAATGCGAACCATTCGCGGCAGTTGCATGAGCCGGCTCCTTTGAAAAAGCGACTGCGCCCGCCCCGAGCTGCCGGCGCGGCCCGTCCGTCCAGCGTCGCGTGTCGGCCGTCACCGGGCCGAAAAACGGTGACTGCGAAGCACGACCGACGACGGCTTCGCTCGGCCGTCAGGTCCACCGAGCCGAGTCGTGCCGACACTCCATGCTCAGCAGCCGACGCTTCAGCCGGGTTCCCTGCGGAGCGGAAAAGCCTCCCAGTCGGCCCGAGGCCGCCACGACTCGGTGGCACGGGACCAAAAGCGGCCAGCGGTTTCGAGCCACCACGCCGCCAACCGCTCGCGCCGCGCGCGGCCGCCCCACGGCAGCCGCGACCTGTCCGTAGGTGCGAGTCTGACCAAACGGAATTCGACGGACCTGCAGCAACACCCGTCGCGAGAATTCGGGCAACCCGGCCCAGTTGAGCTCGACGTCGTCGAACCCGACCGGCTCACCCGCCGCGTACCGTTCCAGCCGGCGACGCAGCTCCGGGAACCAGTCCGCCTCGGTCAGCTCCTCCGGCTCGCTGCCGCCCCCGGCCACACGCCGCCGTACCTCTTCGACCGCGTCGCGGCGAGTGGCGTGTCCAATGGTGACCAGCTCCACCACCCGCTCCCGGCCGACCACGGCCAGCCAGCCGAACCGAGTGCGAAGGACGCAGAAGCAAAGTGGCGCCGCAGAGCCGGCCAGCAGGACAGGCTCGCGTGCCGCCCCGTGCGGGAGCGACTTCGGGCTGGCCGGGTCGATTGGGTCGGTGGCGTCGAGCCGTTCGGCGGGCTTCCGTCGCCTCACAGCCGCCTCCTTCGGGCAAATTGACCAAGTTTTTCGCGGATCATAAAATAGCCGCGTGCGTTGTCCGGTTGCAAGCGGGCGCGGTCCCGCAATCGGAGACGGCGAAATGGTACTGAGTCGACCGGTCCGCGTGGAGGATTCGACGATGCCGACCCGTCTTGGTGCGAATCCTTCACGCCAAATTTTTTAGAGAGACAGCACCGAGCATCGGTCGGGCCAGCCGACTACGTTTGGGCACGCTGTCCGCTGCTCGCCCGACCAGCTTTCTGGGAAGACTGCGTGGGCAATTTCAGCGAGAGACGGGTGTACCTGTCGACGACGCTCGGGTGGCTCCGAGCGAGCTGTTCGGTGCTGGCCGCGCCGACCGGAGCGGCGGCAGGACCGCGTCGACCCGGCTTTCCGACCCGCGCCTCTGCTGACCGGCCGCGACACGACGTGGAGTGGTGGTCTGTTTTCCGTCGGGGAGGACTTTGAATGAACATTTACGGTTCTCTGGCTGACGACTACTACTGCAACATGAACCTCAACACCGAAATGGTCCTGCCTGAGGCGCGGGAGACCATTCTGGGGTTTTTCGAACGAGTGCAGAAAGCTTACCCCAGCATGCGAAATTTCTACACACGAGAAGGCGGGCATTTCGTGTTGGAGGAAGACAAGGACTCGGGGCAGCAGCGGTGGTTGTCGGTGGAACCGCAACGGGTCGCCAGCGGGTTCGTCAACCCACCCGACCTCGACACGGCCATGGAGCAACACCTGCTGGTGCTGAACCTGGTGCCGTACATGCTGTCGGTCAGCCCGCTCGACTGCGAAGCGCTGGACTTCATGGTGGGCTTCGACTTCGAGTACTGCGGGAACCACGACCAGTTGGTGGCCGAAGCCTTGGGCGGCTCCGCCGCCACCCGAGCTTTGCTGGGCCTGCCGGGCAGCCAAGTGCTGAACTACGAACCGGCCATTACCATTGCGTTGGAAGACACTTGCCGGTTGCAGGCCCGTCTGGCAGTCGAGACGCGGACCACCGCCTACCAGGTGCGTCGCAACGAGTACGACGACTCGCCCATTAGCGTCTACTTCACCGTTCGGCAGTACGGCAGCTTGGAACCGAACGTGTCGTTCGAGGACGTGCTGAGGAAGCTGCGGGCCCGCTGCGAGCTGCTGCTCGACGAGTACGTCGTGGACCACGTCCTGCGGCCGCTGGCCCAAGCCATTTCGGCCCGTTGAGCGGCCCGCGGCCAGAAGGGCCAAAGGCCACCGCCGCGGGCCAAACTCGTTCACCAGCTTTGCAGCGTGAGCCAGCCGACGACCGCCGGAGCCACACGGAACGTGCCGCTCCGGCGTTCTTCGTGGCGGCTGCTGCCTTCGCGAACGACCTGGCGAACAACGAAGCTGCTCCCCGCCGCGCGCCGTTCCGTGCGAGCGTCTCGTCTGCGCAGCGTCCCACCCCAGGGTCGCCGTCGTACGAGCGACCGGCCCGGCCGGCGCCGAGGCTCTCCCTGCCCGAACCCCCGGAAACTCACCGCCCGCCACCCGGTCACCGCTTTCGACAAACGGGGTCGTTCAAAGCGTCGGCCAGCGCGTCCAGCAAGCGGTCGACGTTCCCAGACCGAGCCGTGTGTCCCATTAAACCAATTCGCCAGATTTTTCCGGCCAGCGGTCCCAAGCCGGCGCCAATTTCAATGGAGTACTCGTGCAAGAGCTTCCTCCGCACGGCCGCTTCGTCGACTCCGTTCGGCACGACGACGGCGTTCAGCATGGGCAGGCGGTAGGCCGGCTCCACCAACAGCTCCACCTCCAGCTCTTCCAGCCCTTCGACCAGTCGCCGGTGAGCCTGTCGGTGGCGTGAGAAAACGTTCTCCAAACCCTCCTCCAGAATGCACCCGAGCGCCTGGTGCAGGGCGTAAAGCATGTTGACGGGAGCCGTGTGGTGGTAGACGCGTTGAGCTCCCTGCCAGTACTGAGTGATTAGAGTCAGGTCGAGGTACCAGTTGGGCACTTTCGACGCACGGCTCTGCAGCTTCTGCACGGCCCGCTCCGAAAAGCTCACCGGCGCCAGCCCCGGTGGACACGACAGGCATTTCTGCGTTCCACTGTAAAGCGCGTCGACTCCCCACGCGTCGGTTTCCACCGGCATGCCCCCCAAGCTGGTCACTGCGTCGACCAAGTACAACGCCCCCGTCGGCCGAACCAACTCACCAATTTCGGCCACGGGGTTGCAGACGCCGGTCGACGTCTCGGCGTGCACCACGGCTACCAGCTTGTACGGCTTCTTTTGAAGCTGGTCCTTCACCTGGTCGACCAGAACCGGTGTGCCCCACTCGAACTCCAGCGTGTCCACCTCGGCGCCCAAGCGGCTGGCCACGTCAGCCATTCGCCGACCGAACACGCCGTTGACCAGAATCAGCACCGGGTCCGACGGCTCCACCAGGTTCACGAAACACGTCTCCATTCCCGCCGAACCGGTTCCGCTGACGGGCAGCGTGAGCCGGTTCTGCGTTTGCATGACTTGCCGCAGTTGAGCCTGAAGTTCGTCGAGAATTTCCAGAAACCGCGGGTCCAGGTGCCCAATGGTCGGGCGGGCCAGAGCTTCGTACACGACCGCCGGCACGCAGGACGGCCCCGGTCCCATGAGCAGTACGTCCGGAAGACTGGCCAGTCGCGGAAGCAACGCGTTCGTCTCGCCTGTCACCGTCTCGCTCCTTGTTCTCGAACCTCGGGCAGTTGCAACACTTCGTTCCGGTTCGCGGCAATGCGGCTTCGACTTCCGCTCGCCCCACCGCGGCCTGGTTTCTGGTCTGCTTCGCAACCGCTTGCTCGACCGTCCGACGCGGCAAGAGTCCGACGGCCGCTTCCCGCCGAGCCGCAGTCCCTCGGCTGCTGCTTTCTCGTCGGCCACAACGTCGCGCGGTCGGCCGGCGAGTCAACCGTCACCACCCAGCCGCTCGGACCGGCCGTTGGTCCCGTGACGCCCGTCTCGTGGCCATGCACCGACGCCGGCTCCAAGTAAACCAACAAGTACGCCACCAGCACACCCGCTCCAATGGCCAGCGACAGGGCCAGACGGTCGTGAGCGTGAAACTCGACCTCGGGCAACAGGTCGCTCATGGAAATGCACAAGAACACGCCCGCAGCGAACCCGACCCCGACTCCGACCACCCAGTCGCCCGTTGCGCCGGCCAGCCGAACGCCCGCCAGAAACAGGGCCGCTCCCAACGGACACATGAGTGCGACGGCCAGGTTGACGCCCTGGGCGGCTCGGGCCGACCACCCTTTCACCTGCAACAGCCAGGTGACCGACAACGCGTCCAACGGCTTGTGCAGGAAAATGGCCAAGAAGGTTCCCGCGCCCAAGGACAACGCTGGGAGCCCCCGTCGCCAGTCCGACTGCACGCACGCCGCCAACGCCGCTCCCTCGACCAGCGTGTGCAGGGCCAGGCCGAGGGCGACTCCCACCCAATCCATGTCGGCCCGGCCGTGCCGCCCTGCACCTCGTTCCGGCTGCGTCTCGGCCACGGTGGCCAGCCGCTCCGCTCGCACCCGCCCACCCGAGCAACTCGACGTCGAACGCCCGTGACGTTCCGGCTCGTGGTGGTGAAAGTGAAACACGCGGAGCAGCACGAACGTCGTGAGCGTTCCAAACACCAGCCACAGAATGGCTCGGTCGAGCGAATCGAGCAACACGGCCGAATGGGGCAACAAGTGGAACATGCCAATGCCGAACATGAGCCCGCCGACGAAGCTAATGGCCAATTGCATGCGAGTGTGAGCCAAGTGGAACAGACTGGGCAACCAACCGCCGGCCAGCGACGACAGCACGACCAGCACGCACTGCACGACCAGCACGACCGCTGCCGTCGCGGCCAGACCGGTCAACCCAACCTGCGACAACGTCTGTTCCATGCAAAGGCTCTCCTCAGCCAACCGCTCCGCCGTGCCGTCTGCCCCAGCGTTCGCCCTCCTTCCGGCAACCATTCGGCCAACGCGTGCAGATCATAGGACCGTCCGAAATGGCTTTCAAACCGGAGCGTGCTTTCGGACGAAACAGAGACAGTGCCGAAGTTCGGTGCGTTCGCCCTCCGGCACGGCCGCTCCGTCTGCGCCACCACACACTCGACAACCGGCCGGCTCGCCGGCCCGGTTCAGGCGAGACAATCCATGCGACCCGCAGTTTCGGCAAAGCCAGTCAGCGCTCAGCGGATTCTCGGCGCGACGCCTTGTCGCGGGCGAGCCGTTCAGGTTCCCGAGACGCATGCGGCCACCGCGGCGGGAGAGCTTTCCAGCGTCTCAGTCGAAGACGGCTCCGACTGGTTCCGCTCGACTTCGCTCTCGCTGCGGGAGCCGCCGGTGTCTCAGCGGTTCGACCCGCCGCCGGCGTTCAGACCTTTCCTGCTGGCCCTGGTGCTGGCGTTGACCGTCGGCACGCCACACGCGTCGGACGCCGGCAGCGGAGCGTTGTCGGTGGCCGTGCGGTCCATTCGCGTGCCCGACCTGAAGGCCCACGAGCAGTTCTTGGCCAGTGACGAGCTGGAAGGTCGGGAAGCCGGAACCGTGGGCGGGTGGAAGGCGGCCGAGTACTTGGTCGAACGCCTGCGGCGGTTGAAGCTGCAACCGGCCGGCGTGGACGGCGGGTACCTCCAGCCCTTCGGCAACGCCTTCCGCAACGTCCTCGCGCTGGTCCCGGGACGCGGCGACGAACGGGGCGAGTACGTGGTCGTCGGAGCTCACTACGACCACGTCGGCTACGGAACGCCTCGCAACAGCCGCGGCCCGATTGGTCACGTCCACAACGGCGCCGACGACAACGCCAGCGGCGTGTCGGCCGTGTTGGAGGTGGCCGAAGCCTTTCACCTGCTCGGCTTGCAACCTCGCCGTTCGGTCCTGTTCGCCTTCTGGGACGCGGAAGAAAAAGGGCTGCTCGGTTCGGAGTACTGGCTGTCGTACCCAACCGTTCCGGCCGACCGCGTGCGGCTGTACGTCAACGTCGACATGGTCGGCCGAATGCGAAACCATACGCTCACTGTCTACGGAACGCGGACAGCCGCTGGTCTGCGGCGGTTCGTCTGCGAACAGAACCGCGGAACCGGCCTGCGACTGCAATTCCCTTGGGACCTCCGACGCGACGGCGACCACTACTCGTTCTACCTTCGGGCCATTCCCGAGCTCATGCTGCACACGGGACGGCACGACGACTACCACCGCCCGACCGACGACGTCGAACGCATCAATTTCGACGGCTTGCAGCAGACCAGCCGCTTGCTGCTCCGCCTGGTTTGGGCAGCCGCCAACGCACGGCAACTTCCCGACTTCCGCTGGCAGTCGTACCAAGAAGACTCGGCCCTGCAAGCTCAGGTCGAAGTCCCGCTGGACTGGCAGCCGAACCGCCTCGGCGCTCAGTGGCGTCGGACTTCCGACGGCGACGTGGAAGTCACAGCCGTGCCACCCGGTTCGCCAGCCGACCAAGCCGGCCTGTTGCCGGGCGACCACATTCTCCGCTTCGGCGGTCTATTGGTGCGCGAGTACGAACGCTTCCGGCCCTTGGTCCTGGCCGCCGAAAACCCAGTGTCGATTGAGGTTCGCCGTCCAGGACGCGAGAAGCCCGTGCGTCTGCAAGTCCACCTGCAGGGAGACCCGCTGCGCGTCGGAATCAGTTGGCGAGTGGACGACGCCGAACCGCGGTGCGTCATTCTGACTCAAGTCGTCCGCGACTCACCGGCCGACCTGGCTGGCCTTCGGCCAAACGACCGGGTCTACCTGGTCAACGGAAAACCGTTCGCGAACGGAGACGAGTTTCTGAGACTGGTGAACGACTCGGAGCGGTCGGTCCGTTTGCTCATTGAGCGGGACGGACAGGTCCGGCCCGTGCGGGTTCGGCTGGTGCCCGAGCTCCGAATGCGGCCCAACTCGACCTGACACGCCTTGGCCGTGCAACTCCCCGCGCAGACCGGACGCCGACGCGCCGCGGGAGGCTTCCGGTCTTGTGCCGTCGGAGCTACCCGCCCGCCACGGGAGGCATGACCATCAATTCGTCGCCGTCCTGCAAGCGACGCGTCTTGTCCCGCTGGTGCTCGCCGTTGACCATGGTCAGGTGAATGTGGTTCGGCGGAATTTGCAAGGCGTTCAGCGCGTCTTCGACCGTGGCGTCCTCCGGCAAGTCCAGCACACCGCCGGGTGGAGTTCGGTCTCGGAAAATGCCCATCAATTTCACTCGAATCTGCAAGACTGACCTCCGTCTGTTTTTCTCTGTCGGTGCAGGTTGCTTTGGTTTCCCAGTTCGACGGTCCGGAGCCAAACGCGCGGTGACCAACCGCACCAACCCGCGCGTCGGTTTTCGCTTTTCGTCCGCCGCTGGAGCCGCTTTTTTGAGGAGCCGCCCTTTTTCGGAGCGCGGCCGTCCTCTGCGGCTTGCCGTCCAACGCGGTGCCGAAGCACCGCACTCCAAAGCGCGCTCTCCTAGGGACGCAGCCTTTGAGTGGGCCCTCGTCGGTTTGAGACCGCGAACGAGGTTCGCGTTTTTTCCAGAGGGGCACGCTCCGTCGCGTCTCGTGTCCTGTGTCCCGAATTCCGTCCCCCGAATTCCGAACCAACCGCGGCCACGACAGAGCCCAACCCTCCGGCACGGCCACGACGGAGCGTGGCCCTCCGGGGCGGCCACGACGGAGCGTGGCCCTCCGGCACGGCCACGACAGAGCGTGGCCCTCCGGCTTGTCGCGCCGGGGTACCAAGCACGCGGTTCGCGGTTAGAATCTTACCCACTGTCGCGTTGAACCAACAAGCAGCCGGCCGTCAGAACGACGACGGTTGTCGAAACGTCTCGAGAGGAGCGGAACCGACATGTCCGCCAGCCCGAAGCAGCTTCGCGTCAAGTTGAAACGCCTAGTGCCGGACGGCCCGGCCTTGGGTCGTGTCGACAAACGGCTCGTTCTCGCTTGGGGCGGGCTGCCCGACGAAGAGGTCACCGTCGAAGTCACTCGCCGCAAACGGCACACCTACTGGGGACTGGTTCGTCAGGTGCACCAAGCCAGCCCGCTGCGAGTGGAGCCGCAAGAGGCGCACTTCCTGAGCTGCTCGCCGTGGCAAATTTTGCGTGAGTCGGAAGAGGCTGCGGTGAAGGCAAGGCTGGTGGCCGAGCTGTGTCGGAAGGCCGGGTTTGAACCGCCGGAGTTTGAGGTGGTCGAAGACGGACGCTTTTTCGGGTACCGAAACAAGGTCGAGTTCAGCTTCACCGAACAGGACGGGCGTTTGTGCTTGGCCTTTTACCAGCGTGGTTCGTACCGGCGTCAGCAGCCGGTCGACGGGTGTCGGTTGGCAACGCCGGCGTTGAACGAAGCGGCCAGAAAGGTGTTGGAGCTGCTGCAGCGAACGGGCGTGCGAGCGGCGTCGCTGAAGTCGTTGGTCTTGCGCGGCAACCGGCGTGGCGAGGTGGTGGCGGCGTTGTTCTGTCGCGAGCCTTTGCCCAGTCCGTTGGAGACGCCCGACCCAAGCTCGCCCTTGGTCGGGCTCCGCGTCTTCTTCTCCGACCCGCAGTCGCCCGCGGCTGTGGCCACCGAAGAGCTGCAGCGTTGGGGGCGCCCCACGTTGGTCGAGTCGGTCTTGGACCGACGTCTGACCTACTCCGACTGCAGCTTTTTCCAGGTCAACGTGCCTGTGTTCGAGGCGGCTTTGCAGGAGATTCGCGAAGCCGTCTTGCCGGACGGACGGGTCTACGACCTCTACGCTGGCGTCGGCACCATTGGAATTTGCCTGGGACGGCCGGGCACGGTGTTTGTGGAGTCGCACGACGAGACGGCCGGCTTCCTCGAACAGAACTGTCGCGACAACGGGTTGCGGGACCCGCAGTTCATTCGGGCGCCGTTGGAAAAACAGTGGCCGACCGTCGAGCGGGACGCGACGGTCGTGCTCGACCCGCCTCGCAGCGGCTGTCACCCCAAAGTCGTCCGCAACCTGCTGCGAGACGCCCCGCGACGAATCGTCTACCTTTCCTGCAACCCGGCCACTCAGGCCCGCGACCTGGCTCCGCTGCTCGAGCGGTACGAGCTGGCCCACTACCGAGTGTTCAACTTTTTCCCGCGAACGCCGCACGCCGAGGCGCTGGCCGTGCTGGACCGACGCAACTGAAGGCACGGCCGCACGGCAAGTTGGGCTCGTTGGTAAACAACCCCGTTTCACCGGTCAGCGTCGGTCACCAGCCGGCGCGCAACGTGCGTGTGGCCACGGGGACGTACTGAGCGTGAGCGTGCGTGGAGCGGTGCCGGTGGTCGGCGGCGGGACGGGGAGTGCTGTGCCGCTTGTGTCGTTCCAGCTTCTGTTCCAACCGGCTTCGAGTCTGTCGCACGGCCGTTTCTCGCAGCCGCCTCTCCCGACGGTTCGACACGACGTACAAAGCCAGGTAGGCAATCAGACCCACGGCGCCCGTGGCAAAGACGGCCGCGGCCACTCGCGGAACCAGCCAGTTTCCCGAAGCCACTCCCACCAAGAAGCTGCTGGCGAGCAAAGTCAAGTGACGAGCGAAACTGGTCGCGGCGCGAGTCGGTTTGCTGCTGCCGTTCATCTTCTCGAACCTCTGCTCCTCAGGGACCGTCTGTCCGTTCCGGAAGCGCCCGCGCCTCCACTCAACCGGTCAACCCTAGGACAGTCTTCGCCGACAGGCAAAACGGGCGTGCAGACGGTTCGCGTGCAGAGGCGCGAACGCTGGCGAGCAGGTCCGGCTGCAAGGCTTTTTCGGGGAAGAGCCGTCCCGGTGCAAACGGCACAACCGGTTCGACCCGCCCCCGCTCCAGGCCGGAACCGGTGGGGAAAGGAACGACGTCGCTCCCACGCTCGAAAGGCTGCTCCGTTGAGCCGAGCGTCCGTTGGCCGAGCGTCGGCTTCTTGCCAAGCCGTTGCCGTTCGGCGGCCGCTCACTCTTTGCTCGAACCGGCGGGACCGGCGTCGCTGCGCGCGGTCGTCTTCTGCAAACCCGGCAAGCGCCAGACGTCGACGCTGGAGCCGCCCGAAACCGTGGCAAAGGTTTTCGGCCTCGGAGCAATGACCAGGTCGTAGAACGGCCGACGAGTGCGAATGGGTTTTCGGTCGACTTCCAGGTTGAGCGAGTAAAACCGCAAGCGGCCGTCCCAACTGGCCGTAATCAGGCTCGGCGGCGTCGTGGGACTCCACGCCAAAGCCGCCACTCCCGACGGCTCTTGCACCTCGGCCTTGATTTTTCGGCTCCGCGCGTCCCACACCAGAACCTGTCCGTTCCAGTCGGCCGTGGCCATGAGCTGTCCGCGTCCAGCGAACTCAATGTCGGCCACTTCGGCCGAGTGAGGGCGAGCGGTTCCGACGACGGCATGGGCCAGGGCCGACCACCACGTCAGCGTTCCGTCCGCTCCGCCCGTCACCAGAAACTTCCCGTCCGGCGTGTACCGGACGCAACGCACGCCACCTCGCTGCGGACCGCGCACCCGAACAGCTCCAGACGGCGAAAAGAAAACCAATTGTCCGTCGGCCAGACCCAGCACCATTTCCGGCACGCCGAACCGCAAGTAGAAGTCCATGCACGTGACCGGCACCGGCAGGCGGGGAATGGTTTGCGTCCGACCGGTGCCCAGTTGCCAGCCCGCGCAGTGGCCGGCCGTGTCACTGGCCATGAGAAAGCCGTCCGGCGACACGCCCAACGCCACCACCGACTCCTCCAACAAACGCGGCTGCTTTTTCGACTGCCCGGTCTTCAAGTTCCAAACCACCACGTCGCCGGTTCCGCTGCCGGCCGCCAAGTAGGTGCCGTCGGGCGAGTAGCACAAAGTGCAGAACGACTCGCCTTCGAACGAGTACGCTTGCAACCACTCGTCCGGGTGCCTTTGCCGCAAATTGGCCAGAAAACTGAACGCCGCCAGCAGGACCAACACGCCCAAGACGGTGGCCGTGAGCGGACTGACCCGTCCGCCGCGCGAAGAAGCCCGCCCGCGAAAACGAACTGACCGAAAAGACATGGCGACGAACCTTGTGCTGAGAACTCGCGTGAGCCGTCCCCCTGTTCCTGCCCAGACCGCCTTCGCGGCTTGGTTCGGCCGACCCGCTGCCCTGCCCCGGCGGGAAGCCGAACCTCCACGCCGCGCCGCCCACTGGCCGCCGGCAGCCGAGCGCTTGGACGGTGCGGCATGAGCCCGCGTCGAACCGGGGCCAGCAACGCCGCGTCTGCGCCCCCGGCTTCGTCTGGACAGGCTTGTTTTACCGCAAAAGCAGCGGACGTGCACCCCCAATCGTGCAACGACCGCCCTTCCTCGTTAAGCTGTGCGACGCGGCCCAAGCTGCCGCAGACGGAACGGTCGGAGCGAGCGGCTGGTCTTGCCGGACCGACCGGTCGGCGGACACGACACGCCGCGGCCGGCCGTCCACGACGCAAAGCCGGCCACGGAGGCTCGCCTTTACCTCCGCCAGCAGCTTCCCGGCGTCCCGTCTCGCCGTACAGCGGCAGCTTGTTGGACACAGCCGCCCGTGAGCGACTCCAGACGAGCGGTCCAACCCAAGCCAGGCGTCGTCTACAAGCAAGGGAAGTCTTGCGGAGGGTTCCATGAAAGTCGCGCTGGCCCAACTCAACCCGACTGTGGGCGACCTGCAGGGCAACGCTGAGTTGGTTCGGCAGGCGGCGGAGCAAGCGGTGGCCGCCGGAGCCGACTTGCTGGTGACCAGTGAGCTGCTCGTGAGCGGCTACCCGCCAAAAGACCTTCTGTTGCGGGAGGGCTTTGTGGCGGCGTGCGACCGCGTGGTCGAGGAGCTGGCCCGCACGTTGCCTCCCGGACTGGGCGTCGTCGTCGGACACCCGACCGCTCGAGGCGTCCAGCCGCCGCGCGTGGCCAACGCGGCCAGTCTGCTGTGGGACGGCCGAGTGGTCGACACCGTCCACAAGCGACTGCTGCCGAACTACGACGTCTTCGACGAACTGCGCTACTTCTACCCGGCCGAGCGAGCCCGTCCGGTCGTGTTCCGCGGCCGCAAGCTCGGGCTCCACATTTGCGAAGACGCTTGGTGGGGCGAAACGGGCACCTTTTACGAAGGCACGGTGGCGCACTGGAGCGACCCGGTGGAAGAGTTGGTGCAGAGCGGCGCGGACGTGCTGGTCAACATTTCCGCCAGTCCGTTCGAAATCGACAAGCCGTTGCGTCGCCGCAGAATTGTGGCCGAGCACGTCCGACGCCACGGCCGGCCGTTCGTGTTCGTCAACCAAGTGGGAGGGAACGACGACCTGGTCTTCGACGGACACAGCTTCGTGCTGGACGCGGCCGGCCGGTGCGTCGCTTCGTTGGCCGGCTTCGACTCCGACCTGGTCGTCGTCGACCTGGACCACCCTCCCGAACCGCTCGACCCACCCCACCCGCTGCGCGAAGAACTGCTGCTCGACGCCCTGGTCCTGGGCCTGCGAGACTACATGCGCAAGTCCGGCTTCCGCGACTGTGTGCTGGGACTGTCCGGCGGCATTGACAGCTCGCTCGCTTGCTACATTGCCGTTCAGGCAGTCGGCCCCGACCACGTTCACGGACTGCTCATGCCCAGCCGCTACAGCAGCGAGCACAGCGTCCGCGACGCTCGGCAACTGGCCGAGAACCTCGGCATTGACTACCAAGTCATCTCCATTGACGAAGTCCACCGGGCGTTCGAGCGCACGGCGGTGGTGGGTGACGAGCTGCGAAGTCAGCCGGCCGGACTGGCCGACCAAAACCTGCAGGCTCGCATTCGCGGCGCCCTGGTCATGATTCGCAGCAACCACAACGGCTGGCTCGCGCTGGCGACGGGCAACAAGAGCGAACTGGCCGTGGGCTACTGCACGCTTTACGGAGACATGGCCGGCGGGTTCGCCGTGCTGGCCGACGTCTTCAAACGCGACGTCTACGCCGTCGCCCGGTACGTGAACGAAGTCCGCGAGGGACGAGAAGTCATTCCCACCGGCGTGCTGACGAAAGCTCCCAGCGCCGAGCTGGCTCCGAACCAGGTCGACCAGGACACATTGCCGCCTTACCCCGTGCTGGACGCCATTCTGGAAGCATTGATTGAACGCGAGGCGGCTCCCAGCAGCCTGTTCGATCGGTTCCCCGAACAGACCGTGCGCTGGGTGGCCAACCGTCTGGACCGAAACGAGTTCAAACGCCGGCAAATGCCGCCCGGCATTAAACTGTCGGCTCGAGCCTTCGGCTCCGGACGCCGAATGCCCATTGCCGCGAAGTTCGACTTTTGCTGAGGCGAGGCCGCTGCGCTGTGCCGGCCGCGTCGCGTCGTCTTGCGGAGCCGCTGGCTCAGTCCTGGCGCCGCCGTAGAGCCGAACTGCGCGGCGTGCAGAGAGACCACGCTCTCTCACCGACGACGCTCCTCACCGCCCTCCGCCACGACCAGTCCGCACGGTCGCAGACGGCTTGGAGCCGCGTCCTTCGCGTGCCCGCAGCCCGGACTCAGCTCGGCGAAACCGCCGGTTCCGCCTCCCGCTTCGACGCCCGCTCCTTCCACGGCAGCTCGAACCGCTGTCCGTTCTGCGCGTGGTTCTTGTCCAGAGCGTTCAACTGCAGCGTCAGGCCGCTCGTGCCAACCTTCGCGTCCACCCAGCCGCTCGGCTGCTCTTTGGCAAAAACGTACGCCACCGGCGGCAAGTTGACCTGGTAGAACGGGCCCGCCCGCTTCACGCTGAAAACGTGCGTGTGGCCGTAGACCAAAGCTTGCACTCGAGCGTGCGACTTCAAGACCTTCAGCAGCTCGGCCGTGTCGAGCAACCCGGAGGGCTTCCCGCCCGAGTCCGGGTTGTGGTGCAAAAGAACCACCGCTGGCTTGTCCGGCCGCTTCGCCAGCGCGCGGTCGAGCCACTGAAGTTGAGCCTTTCCCAAGCGGCCCGCGACTTGTTTGGTCTTGTCGAGCGAGTCGAGCAGGAACCAACTGGCTCTCGGCGTCTCCACAACCGTGACGTGCTTGCCGGGGACCGGCGAGCCGCACGACGCTTCCGGAAAAACTTCCCAAAACCGTTGACGGTCGTCGTGGTTGCCCAACCCAATGTGGACTTCGACGCCCGCCTCGCGCAGCGGCTTCAACAGCCGACGCAACTGACGGTAGTCCTCCGTCTGGCCGTCCGACAGCGCACAGTCGCCCGTGACCAACACGTTGGCCGGGCGAGGCTCCAGTGCCAACACCTCCGCCACCACCCGGCTCAGGTGCTCGGACAAGTGCACGCCGCGCGCCACCCGGGTCGGGTCGCCGGCAATGTGCAGGTCGGAAAGAAGCGCCACACGGTTCGAGTCCACCAGCCCGCGCCCGGCGGCTCTGCTCAGACCGGCGAACACACCGGCCGCCAAAGCCCCCGTCGAAACTTGCAGGAAACGACGCCGAGACACCAACACCTTCGACGAAACTGGAAACGTGCGTGCGTCCATTGAGTTAGCTCCTTCAAACGTCCACTCTCACGGTCGCCTCGACAAAGCTCACCCAACCCCGCCGCGGCGACGCGCCTCGTCCTCCACCACCGCACGAAGCGGCAACACCTGCGCGGCCATTGCGTGGCTCGGCTTCCGGCGACAGTGGCCTTCGCACCGCCACGCCACGAAGGAACAACACCAGCGCAGCCGGTGCGTCCCCGCCCGTTGGCAAGCCAGCCTACCCGCAACCCGCTCCGCTCGCAACGCGGCCGAGCCGAGACGGCCGTGGACTTGAAAGCCACACCGAAGCAAGGCAAGCTGACGAACGAGGTCGTCCGTCTGGACGAGTCTATTTCGGTCCCCTGCGTCGAGGAGACAGCCAAATGAAACGACGACCCCTGACGCTCCGAAACCTGCTGTGGCCGCTGGCGGCGGTGGCTCTGCTGCTGTCGAGCTGGGCCGAGTTCCACGCGGCCGGCCAAGAGCCGAACCAGCGCGGCGCACGCCGACGGCTCACCCTGCGCGAACGCTTTCGCCAGTTCGACCGGAACGGAGACGGCGTTCTCCAGCGCGACGAAATTCCCCGCCTGTTCGACCGCTTCGACGCCAACGGCGACGGGAAGGTCACGTTCGAAGAGGTTCGGCAGCAGCTTGGTCGAGCCAGAAGCCGGAGACCTCGAGCGGCCGCCCCGCCGCCCGACCTGAGCAACGTCCGCGTGGTTCGCGACGTCGACTACTCCCAAGCCGGACAGCCCAGCAGCCCCCTGCGACGCCTCGACCTTTACGCGCCCAAGACCGGACAGGGCCACCCGGTCGTCGTTTACGTCCACGGCGGCGGCTGGCGCAGGGGAGACAAAGCGGCCGTCCACCGGAAGGTGCCGTTTTTCCCCGAACACGGCTACGTGTTCGTCAGCGTCAACTACCGGCTCGTTCCCAAAGTGGACGTGCTCACTCAGGCTCAAGACGTGGCCGACGCCGTGGCGTGGGTGCACCAGCACGCGCCCGAGTACGGCGGCGACCCCAACTGCCTGTTCCTGGTCGGTCACTCCGCCGGCGCCCACCTGGTTTCCATTGTCGCCACGAACGAGCGGTTCTTGGAAAAAGCCGGCTTGAAACTGTCGGCCGTCAAAGGCGTCGTCCCGCTGGACACGCAAGCCTACGACTTGGTCGCACTCATGAGCGAACGTCCGGGCTTCGTCTACCAAACCGCCTTCGGCAACGACCCGAAAGTTTGGAAAGAACTGTCCCCCAGCGAACACGTCGCGCCCGACAAAGGCATTCCCGCCTTCCTCATCTGCTACACGCGAGGCATGGGCCGACTGGTCAACCCGCGGCGAAAAGCGGCGGCTCAGAAATTCGCCGAACAACTCAAGCAAGCCGGCGTGCGGGCCGAACTGCTGGACGCCACCGACCGGAACCACGGTGAAGTCAACCAGTGGCTCGGCCGC
Source organism: uncultured Planctomycetaceae bacterium (assembly GCA_964428935.1). GTDB lineage: Bacteria > Planctomycetota > Planctomycetia > Planctomycetales > Planctomycetaceae > JAADHY01. Next base: position 25,749 of record CAYSAG010000023.1, read on the forward strand.
CCCGACGACAACGTCACCCAGGCCGTCTTGAAATTCTTCGAGTCGCTGCGCAAAGACGGCTGTCCGAAGCAGTAACCCGCGCTGGCGGCCCCCAAGAGGTCGCCACCAGCCTCACCCAGTCGCGTCGCGCCGCTACCGCGCCGACGGCTCCGCGCGCACGGGGAAAAACAACGGCCGGTCGTCCAAAACGCCTCGCCCGAACTCGGCAATCCATGCCTGCGTTTCCGGGGTTCGCAGAAAGTCGGCCAAGCGGCGAGCCCGCTCCGCGCGAGCCGCTCCGACACGGACCGGGTTGGCCGTCACGACCAAGTACGGACGCCGAAGCCGCGGGTCCCCTTGGACCAGAACCTCCAACCCGCCGTTCGGAATTTTCCCGTTCCGGAACGGAATGCGTCCCACCAACACGTACGCGTCCTTCTCGGCCGCCCACTTCAGCATTTGCCGGTCCGGGTCGTGCAGCCGAACCAACACGTGGCCCCAGTCGACAGGCACGTGCGCACTTTGGACCAGGTCGAAGAAAACCTGCTGCGCTCCCAAGCTGCGTTGAATCAAGAACCGACTTCCGGAATGAAAAATTTTCCGAAGCGCCTTTCCCGCGTCGGTCATTCCTCGAATCCCCGCCGGGTCACTCGGCGGCCCCACCAGCACCAGGTCGTTCCTGGCCCAGGGTTGCGGGTCCACACCGTAGCCGTCCGCAACCAGATTAATCATGGCGTCACTGGCGTGCATGACGATTAAATCAGCCTTCCCGCCGACAAAAGCCGGAATGAGAACCTGCTTCGGCCCTTTGGCGACCACTTCTACCCGAATCCCCGTCTTTTCCTCAAAACCCTTCGCCAAGGCTGGCCAAAAGCCCGTGTCCATCATTCCACCAATCACCGCACAACGAACACAGGCCGACGCGCCCTCTGGCTGCCCAGACAACGCCGTCCCAACCAAAACCGTTTGAAAGAGAACGGGCGCAACGACCAGGCGCGCCAACAAAAAGCCGAGCTCCCCAAACGAAGCCTTTGGTCGCATTTTGCGCTTCCCCATTCAAGAGTCTCCTTAAAACGAGTGTGTGCGACACCTGCATTCCTCCAGCCCCGCTGGAACCGGAGGGCCGCGCTCTCTCGTGGCTGCTTCCAGCCCCGCCGGAACCGGAAGGCCACGCTCTGTCGTAGCCGCAGTTGGCTCCGCACACGCCACACGGGACACGGCAGACTGCCTCCCTCCCGCGCTCAGGCCACGCGGCGCGTGCGAGTGCAGCCGGCCGCGCGGCGCGGGCCCCTCAAAACGCTCCCGGCGTCTCACCCCCGCTGCGGGTCAGCAAAGCCCGAAACACGCGAACGTCCACGCTTTCGCTCAAGAAACGGCTGTGTCCGTCCGCGAAAGTGAACTGGCACCCGCCCGGGTGAACGCTGGAAAACTGAAAGCGCCGCTCGCAGCTTCCCGAGCAGTTCGTTCGCGGCGGGTTCATTCCCGGCCGGGCGCAGGAAGAGGCGCAACGCCACCAGCGAAGGACGCCGCGCCCCCAGCCCTGAGCCGCTCCGCCACCGCCGTGTCCGCCGCCTCCTCCGCCCGAACCGCTGCCACCTCCCGAACCACCGCCTCCGCCGCCGGTCCCGCCACCAGCTCCACCGCCGCCCGAGCCGCCGCTGGTGGTGTTCAGCGAGCCCTGAGCCCACCCGTGCACGTCAAACGCCAACTCCCCCAACGCAATCGTTTGGCTCGTGCCGTCGCGAATGTCACGAAAACGAGTCGCCGACAACGGAAACAGAACGCCGTCGTTTTTTCCCGGCCGAGTGCCAGCATTCGCTGCGTAGTGCGTCGGCCCCCACCGACCGTCAATGACCTGGTCTTTGTCCAACGACGGACAAAGGAAAAGCGGAATTTTCTGGCGAACGGCCTCGGCGTTCTCGGGGGCGTAAAAAGGAACGCGAAAGTCGTAAGCAGCGTACAACGTCGACTGCTCGACGTAAGGCAAAATCATGGCCTGCCATGTGTGAAGTAGGTCGCCGTCCTTCAAACGTCCGCTTTTTCCCAATACCCCAGACGGAAAGCAACCAACGGCTGAATGGTAGTTGTGTAAAGCCAAACCCATTTGACGCAAATTGTTGGCACAGCTCATTCGTCTGGCCGCCTCGCGAGCCATTTGCACCGCCGGCAGCAAAAGGCTGACCAAAACGGCAATAATGGCAATGACCACAAGCAATTCAATTAGCGTAAAGCCCCGCCTAAAAGCTTGCCGGTTCATCGGTTTCCCCTTCCCCGTTTGAAGACGTCTGACAAAGCGGCTGCGAGTGCGAACAGACGGCCGCCGCGACGACTCCTCGCGTTTCGAAGCCGATTTGGCTTCGTTCAACCCGGGACAGTTTAACGGTCGGGGCGCTAAAGGCCCACCTGCCTGACCCCGCGCCGCGGGCGTCCCGCCAGCGGGCGACCGGACCGCGGCGGGCGTCTGTGGTGGCTGGCGGCTGTCCGAGCCCGCGGCAGGCTCCCGAGGCGAGTCCAGACCCAAGCACGCGCGGACGGCTCCAGGCTCGGTACCCCCGCTCAAGAGACAGTCTGCACTTGGCCAATCTCTGAGACGTCGTAGCCAGGCAGTTCGGCGAGCCGTCGGCGGAGCGACGCGGAGCGGAGAACGCGGAGTAGGGCCTGCAACCGCGGGTCGCCCTCCCACGCCACCGGAAAACACAGCTCGTACAGCTCCTCACGCACCGGCAGGAACCGCAAGCGAGCTTCCTCACTGCTCAGCCGCACGCACACTCCCGCGTCGGCCCAGCCGGAACGAACAGCCTCGACAACCGCCAGGTGGCTGCGGGCGATGCGCCGAGGCGCACGCCGTCCCTCGAGCAGTTGGTCCAGACACTCGCGGGCGCCCGAGCCAGGCTCGCGGCCGACCCAACGAACCCGTCGCCCCAACAGGCCACGAACGGTGCGAGCCGACACGCCAGCTCCAACGGCCACCCCCTCTTGCCACCGAGCGACGCGGACCACGCGACACGGCACACGCAGCACCGAGCGAACGCGGTCCAGATTGCCCTCGGGACACTCCGCGGTCGCCAAATGGGTGCCGGCCACGTGAACCAGGCCGTCTGCGAGCATTTGCAGGGCTTGGCCACTGGAGCGGACGAAAACGAGCATTCGCAAGCCGGTCTGGCGAGCGTACTCGGCCGCCAGCAGCCGGGCCGCTGGGTCGCAGGTAGCGAGCACGAGCGTCTCACGCGGGTCGGCTTCGGACCGCTCCGACCACTGCCCCGCAGCAAAGACCCCGTCGTGCGTCCCCTCGCCCACGGCGTCCGCCTCGACCGGGTAGACCAACAACCGGTCCCCCACTCGCGCGCGCCAGTAGCGACACGGCTCCACCGGCGGCGGCCAAGCCCACGAGCGCTCAAGGGAGCGGGATTCGTCGGCCGCGAACAGCTCCTCGACCGTGCAGCCCAGCGCCTGAGCCAATGCCAGCGCCGTGGCCACCGAAGGAACCAACCGACCGCCCTCAATGGCAGTCACTTCCGCCCGCGACACGCCAGCCCGCCGAGCCAGCTCGGCCTGCGTCCAGCCACAGCTGCGACGCGCCGCGCGCACCCAATTGAGAAACCTTTTGTTCCTGTCACGTCGCTGTGCCATGATCCTGTCATGCTACGTCAGGATTCTGTCCGACACAAGCAAGCCATACCACAAACGCCAGGAAAGCCTCCGTTCGTTCGGGGGTCGCTGCTGGCCACCGAACCGCAGCAATCTTCAGCCGCTCAGTCGCCGACAGCCGCGTGTTGCTCGCGGAGGAACGACGTCCTGAAGGCGGCGCTGCAGCTTGGCGGTCGTCGCGACGTAATTGTTTACCGCCATGGGACGAACTGATGTTGGCTGATCGGGCGGAAGTGAGGCGATTTCGCCCGTCATGGACACGGAGGTCGGGCGGACAAGACGGGATCAGCCGGGTGAAGGCCGAGTCGGCGACCGTCTGCCGCCGGTTCGGAGACCGCGACTTCGCGTGGTGAGCCGTCGCCCGGGGCTCTGCTGGAGCGGCTGCGCCAGCTGGAGCGAGCCAACGCGGTGCTGGTCGAACGCCTGCACCGGCTCGAGTGAAGGAACTCGCAGCTGGAGCAAACCAACAGGGCCCTGCTCCGGCGGTTGGAAGGGCTGGAGAGCCGCTGCCAAGTCC